>NZ_JBIWNL010000019.1:2274-164308 GCF_044767225.1 Kitasatospora sp. NPDC101447 | reverse complement strand
AGGTCGAACCGCGCGGCCCCATCGAGACCGAAGCAGCCCGCCGCCTCGCCGACGACCTCAAGAACCAGTAATCATCCGATTACCCAACACTTTCTCAGAGGTGGTACTTGCCGACCTCGTAGCCGCCGCCGGGCTGACGGGTCATCACGTTGCCGCGGTTGAAGGCGTTGATGATCGCGATCACGCACACCAGCGCCGCGAGCTGCTCCTCGTCGTAGTGCTTCGCGGCGTTCTCCCACACCTCGTCGCCGACCCCGCCGGCCGCGTCGGCGATCCGGGTGCCCTGCTCGGCCAGCTCCAGGGCGGCCCGCTCGGCGTCGGTGAACACCGTCGCCTCCCGCCAGACGGCGACCAGGCTCAGGCGCGTCGGGTCCTCCCCGGCGTGGAGGGCCTCCTTGACGTGCATGTCGACGCAGGCGCCGCAGCCGTTGATCTGGCTGACCCGCAGCCGCACCAACTCCTGGGTGGCGTACGGCAGGACCTCGTCGGTGACGGCCTGGCTCGCGGCGATGAAGTGCTTGTAGACCTTGCCCATGACGGGGCTGGCGAAGGGGCTCAGACGGGCTTCCATGGTGTGCTCCTCGGTACGTTGTCCGTTGCTGCCCTCTGAGACAGGGCAGCCGTCCGGGCTGTGACAGGGCCCGGATGTGACGTGCGCCACCCGGGACGGGACGGGCGCCGGGGAGGGGGATCCATGGCGGGACCGGCAGGGACGACGGGCGCGGCACGTGCGGCGGAGGGCGTCGCGGGCGTGGCGGGTGTGGCGGGTGCGGACGTGGCGGGCGTCGCGGAGACGGCGGGTGCGGGTGCGGGGGTCGCGGAGGCGGTCGGGTACCGTCCGCTGCTGTTCTCCATCGCCTACGGGATGACGGGCTCGGTCGGCGACGCCGAGGACCTCGTCCAGGACACCTTCCTCGGCCTGACCCGCGCCGACCGGGCCGGCACGGCCGTCACCGACCCGAAGGCGTACCTGACCACCACGGTCACCCGCCTGGGCATCAACCACCTGAAGTCGGCCCGGGTGCGGCGCGAGAGCTACGTCGGCGAGTGGCTGCCCGAGCCGGTGGTCGCCTTCGCCGACCGCCCCGGCGGCCCGGCCGAGCACGCCGAGCTGGCCGACGCGCTGTCGATGGCCTTCCTGCTGATGCTGGAGTCCCTCTCCCCCGCCGAGCGGGCGGTGTTCCTGCTGCGCGAGGCCTTCGGGTACGGGTACCCGGAGGTGGCGGAGATGACCGGCAAGTCCGAGGCGAACTGCCGCCAGATCTTCGCCCGGGCCCGCCGGCACCTGGCCCCGGCCCCCGCCCCCGCCCTCGCCCCGGGTCCGGGTCCGGGCGCGGAGCCCACTGCGGCGCGGCGCGCGGAGGGCGACGAACTCGCCCGCCGCTTCTTCGCAGCCACTGAGGGCGGCGACCTGGAGGCGCTGCTCGACCTGCTCGCGCCCGACGTCGTCTTCCACGGCGACGGCGGCGGCAAGGCCCGGGCGGTCGGCAGGTCCGTCAGCGGCCTGCAGCGCGTCGCCCGACTGCTGCTGTTCGGCTTCGACCGCAACCGTTCGCTCGGCATCTCCCGGCGGTACGCCCGGGTCAACGGCCGGCCCGGCGCCGTCCTGCTGGACGCCCGGGGGCGCGTCGCCGGTGTCATCGCGCTCGACATCGCCGACGGCGCTGTCCGGGCGTTCCACTCGGTGTCCAACCCCGACAAGCTCGCCCACCTCGGGGAGGTCTCCGACGTCGGCCTGCGGCCGCAGGAGCGACGGCGGGATCGGGAGCGGGAGCAGTAGCGGGAGCAGTAGCGGGAGTTGTGGAGAGGCCGTGGAGCAGGAAGTCGGACCGGCCGACTTCCCGCTCCCCGCGGCCCGGTACGGCGCCGAGCAGGCTGCTAGCCCGGCCGAGCGCCGGTGTTCCTCCTCCCGAGTAGCCCGGCGTGCCCTCCCGCGGCCGACCGAGTCGTTCGGGTACGGATCGGGTGCGATGCGGGGAGCCGCCCCGCGTCGACCGGAACCGGAACCCGATCTCTCAGGAGTCCCGTATGAAGCCCCTCGCCCTGACCGCCCTCGCCGTCGTCGGCCTCCTGGCCGGCAGCGCCGCGAGCGCCGCCGCCGACGACAAGCCCGCCATGAAGCCGACCGTCACCGTCCCCGGCAACGCGGCCGCCTCCGACCCCTCGATGCTGGCCGCGCACGCGCAGCTCTTCGGCGACTGGGTCGTCGTGCACCCGGGCGCCAACGGGGTGGCCACCGTGACCTGTCCGTCCGGCCAGGTGCCCACCGGCGGCGGCGGCCAGACCAGCGCCTTCAAGATCTTCTTCACCGACTCCTACCCGAGCGGCAGCGCCTGGGTCGTGCGCGGCACCAACACCAACACGGTGGACGAGTCGATCCGCGCGACCGCCGTCTGCACCACCCCCTGACCCGCGGCCCCGAGCGCCCCGGCCCCGGCTCCCGGGCCCGGGGCGCCCTGCTGCCTGCGGCGCCCTGCCGTCCGGGACCGCTCAGGCCCGCACCGGGCGGCGCGGGCGGGTGAACCAGCAGGCCAGCAGCAGGTTCGGCACCCAGCACAGCCAGGCGATCACCAGGTACGAGGTGCGGAAGTCCAGCTGGGCGGTCTTGGCGGCGACCAGCATGAGCCGCAGCGTGACGGCGGCGAAGGTGAGCGCGAAGCTGCGCACCATCCAGCGCCGGTGGTCCTCCACCCGGCGCCGCAGGATCATCCGCAGGCCGGTGCCGCCGGTCACCAGCCAGGCCACCCCCAGGCAGGCGAAGCCGAGCCGGGCGACCGTGCCGCCGTAGGCGACCGGCGCCAGCAGCAGTGCGCCGATCCCGCCGACCAGGCAGCCCAGCAGGTAGGTGACGCCGATGCGGCGGTGCCAGTGCGGCCACCGTCGGCGCAGGCGCGCCGAGAACTGCCACGGCCCCACCCCGAGGGCGAGGACCGCGCCGGATATGTGGACGGCGAGCGGCAGTTCGTGCGCCAGGTACGTGGCGCGCTGCTCGGCGAAGAAGTCGTCCGGGTCGAGGCCGGCGTACCTGGCCGACAGCAGGACGATCAACGTGGACAGCACCGTCATGATGGCCCAACCGGCCCGCGTGATGCGCATGCCCCGAGTGTGGTGGCGGCTGCGGGGGCCCGGCATCGGGGGCAACCCCGAGGGGAAACCCCCAAAGAACCCTCATGTCCCCTACGGGGCACGGCACTTGGGCTTCCGCCATGGGGGTGTCCCCCCAATCCTCCCTGAGGTGAACCCGAGAACGCACCGGCGGCGGCCGGAGCTGGTTAGCGTCCGACCATGACTCCGCACAGGACATCGAATCTGCGAATGCGCCTCGCCGTGGCGGCCGGTGCCGCCGTGCTGCTCGCCGCCGGCGCGGCCCCGGCCGTCGCCCGGCCCGAAAGCTCCTCCCCCGCGCAGCAGTTGAGCCGGGACGCGGAGGCGATCCACGCGCTCGGCATCAGCGGTGTGCAGGCCCGCGCGGTCGGGCCGGACGGCCGGTCGTCGGTCGTCAGCAGCGGCACCGCCGACCTGCACACCGGGCGCCCGGTCGACCCCGACGGATGGTTCCGGATGGCCAGCACGTCCAAGACGCTGGTCGCCACCGTGGTCCTGCAGTTGGAGGCCGAGGGCCGGCTGTCCCTGGACGACACGGTCGACCGGTGGCTGCCGGACGTGGCGTGGGGCAAGGACTACGACCCCCACCGGATCACCGTCCGCCAACTGCTCCGGCACACCGCCGGCATCTCCGACGCCGGCCTGCCCGGCTACGACACGGCACAGGAGTACGACGAGCAGCGCTTCGACGTCCACAGCTCCGAGGAGCTGGTCGAGCGCGCCATGGCCCAGGAGCCCACCCAGGGCTGGAGCTACTCCAACACCGGCTACGTCCTGCTCGGCATGATCATCCGGCAGGCCACCGGCCGCTCCTCCCACCAGGAGATCGAGGACCGCATCCTGCGCCCGCTGGGCCTGGACCACACCCGGTGGACGGGCGCCACCCCCACCCTTCCCCGACCGCACGCGCAGGCCTACCAGTTCTACGGCCCCGGCGCCGAGAAGGACGTCACCGTGCAGGTGCCGGTGTCCACCGAGCTGTCGTGGGTCACCACCACGCGGGACGAGAACGCCTTCTTCCGCGCGCTGCTCTCTGGCCGGCTGCTGCCTCCCCGGCAGCTGGCCGAGATGAAGCAGCCGACCGAGGAGAGCCCGGAGGTCCAGGAGCGGCTGCTCGGCGGCCGGTACGGGCTCGGCCTGGTCTCACGCCCCCTCACCTGCGGGGGGACGTACTGGAGCCACGAGGGCGGGGACGGCGGCTACATCACCCTCAACGGCGTCACCGAGGACGGCCGGCGCAGCGTCGTGGTCTCCATGTCGGAGGCGCGCGGCGACACCGAGGCGCACATCCGGGAGCAGGAGAAGGCGGCCGGGGACCTGGTCGACCACGCCCTGTGCGCCGGGGCCGCGGCGCACGGGTGAGCCTCGGCCGTCGCGGGTGAGCCTCGGCCGGCGCGGGTGGGCAACGGCCTTGGCGGGTGCCCGCGTTCGGGCCGTACGAACCGGGTCCGGCCACGGGCTCACGGCCGGGCCGGGGCCAGGTGGGCGGCGACGTAGGGGACGGCGACGGTCTCCAGCCCGCCGTCCGTTCCGAACGCCGGGTGGACGTTGACCTCGAAGACGACGCCGCCGTTCTCCGCGGCGAGGTCCACCCCGGCGAACGGCAGGCCGAGCGACTTGGCCGCCGACACGGCCAGGTCGGCCAGGCCGGTGGGCAGGTCGCCGGGATCCATGCGGGTGGAGACGGCGCCCCGGCTCTCGTTGCACGGCGCGTCGGGGTCCGGCTGGACGTGCTCGACCGCCCGCAGGACCTGCCCGCCGAGCACCACGACGCGGTACTGGTGGCGCTGCCCGTCCGGCCCGAAGTTCCCGGCGTCGCGGGCGATCAGCCAGCCGGCGCCCGCCCGGGCGTAGTGGTGTGCGGCGGCGGCGAGTTGGGCGTGGGTGGTGATGTGGAAGACGTCGGTGCCGCCCATGCCGACCGTCGGACGGGCCCAGACGTCGCGGCCCAGCAGCTCGAACGCCTCCGCGGCCTCCCGGGTGCCGGGCCGGGTGAGGGTGACGGTCGGCATGTGGGCGATGCCGTCGCGGGTGAAGCACTCGACGGTGCGGTCCTTCTCGGTCGCCGCCCGCCAGGCCGCGGCGTCCGTGCCCAGGGACCGGGCGCCGGCCTCGTGCAGCCGGTGCTGGGCCGGTTCGAAGTCCCGGCGCCGGTGCGGCGGGATCTCGTAGACCAGCACGCTGTCGGTGGTCACGCCCGCCCCGTCGGCCTCCAGCCGCAACTCCCCGCCGTCCGTGCGGATCCGGCCGCTGCCGCCCGGGGTGAAGTGCCGCGCGTCCAGCAGGACGGGATCGCGGCCGGTGAGCAGGCGGGCGGCGGCGACGAGCGTGTCGCGGCTGCCCTCGGTCGAGCTGTGATCGGTCATCAGGACGAGTTCGCTCACTGCCATACCGGCCATTGGAACCGCTGCCCCCGCGGCGGACAAGACCGCTTCACCCGCCCGGATCCCGGCGCCGGGGCCGGGGGTGCTTGGGCCGGCGGGTAGAACGTCCGTGTCAGCGGTGGAGCGCCTCGCCGCGGCTCGTGCGGGCGTAGAGCACGACGCGTCCGGTGCGGTGGGGTGCGACGAGGCCGGCGGCGGCGAGCCTGTGCAGCTGGGCGGAGACGCCGCCGGCGGCCAGGCCGGTGCGGCGGGCGAGTTCGAGGGTGCTCGCCGGGGTCTCCAGCAGGCCGAGGAGCAGGGCGCGGGTGGCGCCGAGGGCCGGGGCGAGGTCGGCGGTGTCGGGGCCCGGCTCCCACAGGGTGCCGATGCCCCGCACCGGTTGACTTCCGTTCCCCGGCCTAAAGGCCGGGGATTCCTACCACGGTCGGCTGACCGTCTCGGCGAGTTCCTGCTTCTTCGCGCTGTGCCGGGATCGCTCCCGGTCTTACCCGCGCTCCACAGGCTGATACCGCCAGTCCGGCGGCCTTGGCGACGTTGACCGCCGCATTGATGTCCCGGTCAAGGACGGCCCCACACGCTGCGCACGTCCACTCGCGGACGTTGAGGGGCTTCGGGCCGTCCTTGGCGCCGCAGGCCGAGCACAGCTGAGACGTCGGCTCGAAGCGGCCGATCTTGACCAGGGTGCGCCCGTACCGGGAGGCCTTGTACTCCAGCATCGTGACGAACGCCGACCATCCGGCGTCGTGCACGGACTTGGCCATGCGTGTGCGGGCGAGTCCCTTGACCGCCAGGTCCTCAACGGCAACCGCTTGGTTCTCGCGGATGATCTCGGTTGAGAGCTGGTGGTGGAACTCGCGCCGCGCATCGGTCACCCGCGCATGAGCGCGGGCGACTTTGATGCGGGCCTTGTCGCGGTTGCTGCTGCCCTTGGCCTTGCGGGAGAGGGCTTGCTGTGCCTTCTTGAGGCGCTTCTCGGCCCGGCGCAGGAAGCGCGGACTGTCGATCTTCCGGCCGTCGGACAGGATCGCGAAGTGCGTCAGCCCGAGGTCGATCCCCACCTGGGAGTCCGTTTCGGGCATGCGTCCGAGGTCGTCGGCGGGGTCGGTGTCTATGACGAAGCTGGCGAAGTACCGGCCTGCGCTGTCCTTGACCACGGTCACGGTGGATGGCTCGGACGGCAGGGCTCGGGACCACTTCACCCGCACGTCGCCGATCTTCGGCAACGACAGGTCACCGCCCGGCGTGATCTTCCATCGGGCGTTGGCGGTGAACCGGATCGCCTGCCGGGTGTCGCGGCGGGACTTGAACCGGGGTGCTCCCGTCTTCGGGCGCTTGCCCTTGAGGCCGTCGAAGAAGTTCCGGTACGCGGTGTCCAGGTCCCGCAGGGACTGTTGCAGCACCACGGCCGAGACTTCCCCGAGCCACGTGCGCTCGGGAGTGGCCTTGGAGGCGGTGAGCTGCTTGCCCAGCTCGGCGGAGGTGACGAACGGCAGCCCAGTGGCGCGGGCGGTCTCACGGACGCGAAGCGCGTCGTTGTAGACCACCCGAGCACAGCCGAACGCCCTTGCCAGCGCGGAACGCTGAGGTCCGTTCGGGTAGACACGGAAGCTGTACCTGAGCTGCACGGTGATCACCGTAACATGTTGGTTTATGGCTGAGTACCAGAACATTCGCACTGGTCGGCACTGTGCTTTCGTCTTGCATGCGCACTTGGTTTTCGTGACGAGGTACCGTCACAAGGTGTTCGCCGACCGGCACCTGACCAGGCTGGAAGAGATCATGCGGAGCGTCTGCCAGGGCTTCGAAGTGGAGCTGGTCGAGTTCAACGGCGAGAACAACCACGTCCACCTGCTGGTGAACTTCCCGCCGAAGGTCGCCCTGTCCAAGCTGGTCAACAGCCTCAAGGGCGTCAGCTCCCGTCGGATGCGCCAGGAGTACCCCGAGCTGGTCAAGCACTACTGGCAGGCACAGCGCCTGTGGTCCGGTTCGTACTTCGCCGGATCAGTCGGCGGCGCGCCGCTGTCGATGGTCCGGCAGTACATCGAGCAGCAGAACCGCCCGGCATGACCGCCAGCGGTGAGCACCGTCAACAGCGCGGGAGGGTGCCCACCGCACAGGTCAGAGCAGGGCTCAGAATCGCTTCACCATTGGGCTGAAGCCCGGTGCACTGCGATTAGTCCCGGTAGCCGTCGCCCTCGCCCTCCAGGGGGAGGCCGAGGGCGTCGATGAACAGCCGGCGGCTCAGCGGCGGGTCGGCGACGACGGCCGCCACGCTGGTGATGAAGAGGACGTCCATGCCGGGGTGGCGCTCCCTGGTGCGGATGCGGCGGCCGGCGGGGGCCGGATCCGCCGAACCTATCCGCCCGCTCCCCCGGTGGCCCGGACACCCGGGCGGGCACCGGGCGCCGGGTCACCCGATCGGGCGGCTGTGGGTGCCGGTTGCGGGTGGCGCGCTGTCAGGTGGCGCGCTGGCCGTGGAGGAGGACGGGCAGGGAGCGGCCGGCCAGCGCCTCCAGGACGCGGGCGGCCTGAGCAGGAGCCATGTGGGCGGGGATGTCGTTGGCGGGGACGAAGCGCGCGCCGTGCAGGCCGCTCCTGTTCTGCGGGGGGACGGTGAGGCGGACGTCGTCGGGCACGGTGCCGCCGTCGAAGACCAGGTTGAGGCGCTCCAGGTAGCGGTCGGCGGGGGTGAAGTCGACCGTGGTGACGTCGGTGAGGCGGGCGACGATGCCGGTCTCGGCGTGCAGGTGCCGGGCGGCGGCCAGGTGCGGGGGCTCGTTGGGCTTGGCGGAGCCGCCGGGCAGGATCAAGCCGTCCATGTAGTCCGGGTCGACGAGCAGGACGTCGCCGCGCTGGTTGCGGAGCAGGACGTGGCAACCGAGCCGGCACACGGGCGGCTTGGCGAGCAGACGGGGATCACGCATCGAAGAGGTTCACTTCCTGAGGACGACGAGGAGGACGACGGCGAAGCAGGCCCACCACAGGGACCGGGCGAGGAGGTCAGTCGTCATGCGTCAGACGCTCGTAGCGCAGGCCCTTGCGGAGCAGGTCGACCACGCGCAGCAGGTCCGGCGGGCGGGCCGAGCCGAGGTCGATCAGGTAGTTGCCGGTGAGGCGGCCGTACTCCCAGTCCACCTCGACCGAGGGCAGCTTGACGCCGCCGAGGGCGAGGACGGTGGTCAGGTCGTCCAGGACGCCGGCGGCCTGGCGGCGCTGCTCGGCGGTCGCACGGGAGAGCACGGAGTCCATCACCGCTCCCCCGGTCGCTTGTGGACCTCGAAGAGGCGCCAGGCGCTGTAGGCGTCGGAGAAGAAGGTGAACCCGGTGAGCTCACCGGTCGGTTGGCGCAGCCACTCGCCGCTGATCTCGTTGCGGACCCGGTAGCACTGGGCGTCGGGGTCGAAGCGGACACCGTAGCCGTGGAGACGGCGGGGCACCTTGTCGTCGGACATGGGATTGGAACCCTCTGCGATCGGAGTTTCACGTTCTGTGCATATGGTGGCCCGGCGGCACCTAGCATTGGAAGCGCAAACAACTTGACCTCGTGGTCAACGTGGATTTGGAGCAGCCATGGTGAACATCAAGGAGATCGACCCGGAGTCCGGTCCCTGGGCACCCTTCGCCGTCCAACTCCGCAACTCACGAAGGGCAAAGGGCCTCAAGCAGTTCCAGCTCGCCCGCAGGTGCGGAGTCAGCGCGTCGTACGTCTCGTTCGTCGAACTTGCACGTCGACCGCCGAGTAAGAAATTTGCTGCCAAGGCCGACGAAGTCCTGGAGACGGGCGGGACTTTGATGCTGATGTACTTTCAGGCCAAGCACACGGCCCTGGTGCCGGGCTTCCCCGAGTACGCCAACTACGAGGCGGCCGCAGAGAAGATCAGGCTCTTCGAGATCAACGTGATCCCTGGACTACTGCAGACCCGGGCCTACGCGGTCGCCTGGGAACAGGGCAACCTTCGGCGAGGCACCGTCACACCGGAACAGGCCCACGAGCGAATCGAGTTCCTGCTCGCCCGGCAACACATCTACGACCGGACACCGCCACCACTTCTGCACGCCGTGATCGACGAGAGCTGCCTCAGGCGGCCCATCGGCGGCCTAGACGTCATGGTCGAGCAGTTGCTTCACCTTGAAGAAATGGCCACGCGACCCAAGGTCATCATTCAGGTGGCACCGTATTCGCTGGGCGAGGACAGGCCGTTCACTCGACTGGTGCACCTCCTTACCATGCCCGACCGCAAAGCGCTCTCTTACGGCGAGACTGAGCAGCGCGGCTACCTCGATCGAGATGCTGAATCGATCACGGCGTTGGCCGACGACTACGATCGACTCGTGGCCGAGGCCCTGAGTCAGACACAATCGGTAGCCATGATCCGCGCGGTACGGAGGGATTTTGAATGGACGTCGACCTGAGTGCCGCCCGCTGGCGCAAGAGTTCGTACAGCGGTAGTGGCGGCACGTGCGTCGAGGTCGCCGACGACTACCCCGGCGTCATGCCCGTGCGCGACTCCAAGGACCCCTCCGGCCCGGCCCTCGTTTTCTCCTCTGCCGCCTGGCGGTCCTTCGTCACGGCCGTGCGCAGCGGCGAGTTCGACGCCCGCTGACCACCCCGCAGCGCACCGGAGTGGGAAGTCGGCCCCGCCGACTTCCCACTCACCCTCATGCCGTTCGGGTCAGGATGCTTCGGGCAGGAGTGCGGCGACCTCGCCCAGGACGCGGGCTGCCGGTGCCGGGTCGACCAGCCACTTGAGGTGGCTGCCGGTGAGCGTGCGGACGTCGTAGGGGTTCTCCGGCGTCAGTGCGTCGCCCTCGCGGATCATCCGGTCCTGCATGGCGAGCGGGATGCTGGTGTCCTCGGTCAGCCGGACGTACGTCCTGGGGATCCGCCCCCAGCTGCCGGCCTGCGCCCGGTCGTCGAGTGTGCCGGCGTCGAGGTTCTCGTCGGGCTGGAAGGTGTTGAGGAAGACCATGAACTCCTCGTCCGTCCCGTCGGCGAGGAAGGCCGCCTTGAAGGCCGCCAGGACGCCGGCATCGGCGGTGCGGAAGTTGCAGCGCAGCAGGCCGAGTTCGGCGGGGTTGGCGACCATCGCCGAGGCGAGGCCGGCGGCGTCGACCGTGGCCATCTCGGGTTCGGCGTAGTAGGCGCTGACGTCGAGGTCGACGGGGCACCAGGCGGAGACGTAGACGATGCGGTCGATCAGGTCGGGCCGCTGGTTGGCGGCGACGGTCGCCGTCATGCCGCCGCGGCTGTGGGAGACGAGGACGACGGGCCCGTTGTGCTTGGCCCGCTCCAGTACCGCGATGAGGTGTGCGGCGTTGTCGGCGAGGGTGACGCCCTTGATGGCGCCGGGCGTGGTGGCGAGGGCGGCGGGGTCCTGCGGTGCCTGGTAGGCGTGGGGGTAGGTCGCGGCGAAGCCGTGTCCCGGGAGGTCGACGGCGACCGAGCGGTGTCCGAGGAGGCCGAGTTCGGCCTGGAGGGGTGCGAAGGAGAAGGAGTTCGCGAAGGCTCCGTGGACCAGTACGAACGTCGGTGGCATCTGTTTACGACTCACTTTCCGGTCCGTTGCGGCGCCGGCGGCACGCGTGGCCGCTCCTCCCGCCGCAGGGACCTCTGGCATGGCAGGCGTCGGCGGGTCAAGCGCGGAGTCACACGGGCAGCGTGCGAACGGCCCCCCGTCGTCCGTGCGTTCACCCTACCCCGTCGAAGATCATCCGCAAGGGCCCGCGGGCGCCGGCTGTTCAGGCTTCGGCGCGCAGCCGGGTGCGGGTGCGCATGAGGATCCGGCCGAGCATGTTCTTGCCGGTGCCGGTCCGGCCGCGCCCCCAGTAGTGGTCGGTGGTGGTGTCCTCGACGATCTCCTCGTCGGCGGTGGCCAGCAGGATCGCGCGGATGTCCGCGTGGGTGCGGAACTTGGCCGTGACGGCCCGGCGCATCACGTCGTCCTTGACGCGCTCCCAGTCCCGGCGCAGCGGTTTGGAGGCGTCGCGGCCCAGCTCGGCGGCGCGCAGGGGTGTGCGGGCGCGGCGGATCAGGTCGGCGTGGCGGGTGCCGGTGAACTTCTGGGCCTGGAAGTAGTGTTCGGAGCTCGGCCAGGTGTGGCCGTCGAGTTCGAAGCCGTGGGCGGAGAAGTTGGAGAAGCAGCCGTAGGGGGCTTCGTCGGCACCGTAGAAGTAGATGGTCATCCTGGCCTCGTTGAGGGTCGCGGGAACGGGCACGGTGTCAGGCCGTGCGGCGCGTTCGCAAGCGGTTTCCGGTCGGTGGGGTGGCGGGTCGTGGCAGGTGGGGGGGAAGCATGGGTGAGGATCCGGTCGTCACGGCCGTGCGCAGCGGGGACGACGATGCGGTCCGGGTGCTGCTGGCGGGCGGGGCCGATCCGGAGGCCGTCGACGGGCGGGGGCTGTCCGCGCTGTGCCTGGCGGTGGCGGCGTTCGACTCCTCGGTGGCCGGTCACCTGGTGGAGGCCGGTGCGGATGCGCTGCGCCGGCTGCCGGACGGGAGCACGGCGCTGCTGCGGGCGGTCGACAGCGGCTCGGTCGCTCTCGTCCTCGCCGTGCTCGGTGAGGCGCCGCTGGACGGTGCCGCCGGTGCCGAACTGCTGGCGCGTGCCCGGCTGTGGCACGAGCGGGGGCCGGTCGCGGTGCTACGGGAGCGGACGGGGGCCTCGGGCCCGGTGGAGTACACCCGGGTGCGGGACCGGGACGGGGTGAGCTGGTGCCACGAGGTGCGGCTCGGCGGGCCGGCCGTCCACGACGGCCACGCCGGCGTGCTGACCGTCCTGGAGGAGCACCTCGGACTGCGCCCCGGCGTCGGGGAGTTGGCCGGCCGGGCGTGCGCACTGGAGCATCCGGACGGGGAGCACGCCTCCTGGCTGCAGATCGTCGGCACCCTCGCGGGCCGGCAGGACGACGCGACGTGGCGGGCCGCGGCGGCGCTGCGCGCCCACCCGGATCCGCTGCGCCGCCGCTTCGGTGCGCAGGTGCTGGCCTCGCTGCACCTCGGGGGCTACCGCCACGGCGTCCGCAGCCCGTTCCTGGGGCGCGCGCTGGAGCTCTTCCTCGACTGGGGGGCCGCGGAGGAGCACCCGGACGTCCTGGCCGAGGTCCTGGGCGGCCTGGCCCCGTTCACGGACCCCCGGATCCAGCCGCTGGGCCTCGCCCACGTCGGGCACCCCGCCGCGCAGGTGCGGGCCCGGGTGGCGGCTCTGCTGGAGAGCACGCCCTCGCGCGGCCTGGAGCGGTGGACGTACAGCCCCGAGGGGCTGGACGCGATGCTGCGCCTGGCCCGCGATCCCGACGCGGGTGTGCGTGAGGACGCCGTCTACCAGCTCGCCGACCGCAAGGACCCGTCGCCCGCGGTCGGGGACGCGCTGGCCGCCGCGCTGGACGACGAGGAGCAGGACATCCGCATCTGGGCGGTGTTCGGGCTGGCCGAGCGTGACGATCCGCGCTGCGTGGAGGGCGCCGGGCGGGTGGGGGCGGTGGCGGACCGTGCCGCCCGGGCCTGGATCCTGGACGCGCCCGCCCGCTTCGAGCGGCGCCGCCGCGAGCGGGAGGCCGCGGCCGCGTCGGAGTGACGGGCGCTCGGGGCGCTCTCACTCCGGGGCGGTTGTCCTGGCGTCGGCGGTCTCGGCCCGGGCGGTCTTGGCCTCGGCGCCGGCCCGGGGCGTCCCGTCGACCGCGACGCAGATGCCGAAGACGCGGTCGTGGCTCGTCCAGCCGTTGACCCGGCCCCGGTTGTTGCTGATCTGCACGCGTTTGCGGGCCGGGTCGAGGGCCGACACCAGGTGCAGGTAGACCGTCCCGGCGACCCTGGCCAGGACGATGTCCCCGGTCTCCAGCTTCGCCGGGTCCACCGGGGCGACGCGCACCGGCTGCCGGCTGCGGATCAGGGGGACCATCGAGGAACCGCTCGGCCGGAACTCGACGGTCGCCCCGCCCGCGACCCTGGCCGCCACTGCATCCAACGCACCCATCCGGCGATCGTGGCAGAGGGCGCCCGGCCGGGCCCACCGGTTTTCCGGCGGCGAGCCGCTCACTGCGCGTCGCCGCCGTTCGCCTCGGCGTCCGGGGCCTGCGCCGTCTGCTCCGTCTGCGCCGTCCGCACTGTCTGCGCCTGGGCGCGGGCCAGTTCGGCGCGGGCGCGCAGCAGCAGGCACCGGGCGTAGGTGTCGGCGACCCTCAGCGCGGCGGGCGCGGTCCCGAGCAGCAGCAGGGTCACGGGGTCCATCACGGCGGCGTACCTCCCGGTGCGTCCCGCCCTCGGCGGACCCCGGTCGGGGTGCCTGAGGCGGCTACCGGGAAGTGGCGTGCGCCGGCCGGGGCGTTTACCGCCCGGCCCGTGATTCCTTCCGGCAGCCCCTGCGAAGTGAACCCGATTGCCGGCCGGGGCCGTTGTCCCGGACCGGGGAGCCCGACGGGCACCTGCGCCGCTTCACTTGCCCGCGGGGGCTTCCGGCCTCCGCCCGACCGACGGGAACCACGAGTCCGTGCACGAAGTCTGGACCGGTGTGAACTCCGATACCCCGCAGAACGATCCGACACCGTCCGCGACTCCTCCCCCGATCAACCGCCGCCGGCTGCTGCTGAGCGCCGCCGGGGGCCTCGGCGCGCTCGCCGTGGCCGGCGGGACCGGCTGGTGGGCGAGCCGCGGCGAGGTGCGCGGCCCGCGGCTGTGGGCCTCGCCCGACCTGGGTGGACGGGTCGTACTGGCCGCCGGGGCGCAGCACGGGCTGTTCGCCTCGGGGTACGACGGCAGGGTGCGGGCGCTGGATCCGGCGACCGGTGCGGTGCGCTGGAGCCGGGTGGTGGGGGCGGCGGCGCCCGCGGACGGCCCGGACGGGTGGCAGCTGGCGAGTTCGGGCGGGTGGCCGCTGGCGGCGGGGGACGGCGTGGTGTGCGTGGCCTCCACCGCGGGTGTGCAGGTCCTGGACGCGGCGTCGGGTGAGCCGCGGTGGGAGGTGGCGGCGCCGGACTGGGACGAGTTCCCGTGGCGGCAGGAGCCGGTGGTCGGCGGGGGCCGGGTGTTCGCGGCCCACGGGACGTCGCTGCGCTGCTACGACGCGGTGGGCGGGGGGTTGTGCTGGAGCAGCGATCCGGGCGCCTCGGGGGTGCTGGCGCTGGCCGGGGGGACGGTGTTCGCGGGCGGCCGGTACGGGGGGCTGCTCGCGTTCGACGCGCGCAGCGGGGAGCGGCGGTGGGTGCAGGAGGCGGTCGACGGCACCGGTACCCCGCCCGTCGTCGAGCGGGGTGTCGTCCACGTCCTGCAGAACGGTCCGACGGTGGATTCGGCGACCGTCTTCGCGCTGGACGCGGCCACCGGTCGGGTGCTGTGGCAGCGCGGACGGCTGCCGGTGGCGGGGCCGTTGTCGGTCGCGGACGGGGCGGTGTGCCTGCTGAGCGGGGAACGGCTGGTGGCGTTGGACGCGGCCACGGGCGAGACGCGGTGGACGGCGCAGGTGCCGCGGGGTCTGGGGCGCGGGACGAGTTCGGCGGCCGCCGCGGACGGTACGGTGTACGTGGGGACGAACGACGACCGGCTGTTCGCGTTCGACCTGGTGACGGGCCGGGCGCGGTGGCGCGACGAGCCGCAGCGGCTGCGGGAGGACACGGAGTACACCCGGGTGTTCCTGGCGGCGGCCGGTTCGGCGGTCTTCCGGGGCAGCCGGACCGGTCTGCACGCGCTGGGGGCGCTGCCGTCGGCCTGATGTGACGGGGCGTGGCGTCCCGGCCCGGGGTCTCCGGCCGGGGTGTTCGGGAGTGGGACGTCGGACGGGCCGACTTCCCACTCCCGTTGCCTTTCCCGGTCTCGCCCGTGCGGTCGTCGGTCGTTGGTCGGCGGCCGGTGCCCGGGGGCCCGGCGTACGGGTGCGGGATCGTGGAGATGCGCTGGTCACGGGGCCGACCGGGGGCCGCGGCCGGGCCGCCGTTTGCTAGGCTCCGCCGCTCCGGGCAGTGGATCAAGGAGAGGCAGAGGCACGCGGTGGACCAGGAGCGCATGGAGCTGGCGTACGCGCCCACGGGTGAGGACTTCCGTGAGGCGATCGCCGCCCACGCCCGGCACACCACCGTCGGCCGGGTGGTGCGGGTGGCGGTGTGGGTGCCGGCCGCCGTCGCCGCGCTCGGCTGCGCGTCGGGGGCCGCGAGCGGCGCGACGCGCCTGTCGGACGTGGGGCTGGTGGCCCTGCTGGCGGCCACGGCGCTGTTCGCGCCGCGCTCCCAGGTGCTCTCGGCGCACCGGCGGGCGCAGCGGCGCGGCGGCCGGTACCGCGCGGTGGTGGACGGCACCGGGGTGAGCGTCACGGACGCGCGCGGCACCCGCGTGATGCCCTGGGCGCGGGTGCCGCGCTCGCTGGAGACCGAGCACCTGTTCGTGGTGCTGAACCGCAGCGGCAACTGCCTGGTCGTGCTGCCCAAGCGCGCCACCTCCGCCCCCGACGCGCTGCGCGCCCTGCTCGCCCGGCACACCACGCCGGTGGGCGGCGCGATGGGCGGCGGCGCTTCGGTCAGCGGTGCGGCGGTCAGCGGCGCGGGTTCGGCGGTGCGCTCGAAGTAACCCGCCAGGGCGCTGACGGTGGTGGCGGCACTGAGGGCGCTGACGGTGGTTCAGAAGCGGTCGGGCCCCGACCACTCGTACCAGTGGTCGCCGACCGGGGTGTACCCGTCGGGCGCGGGGGCGCCGGAGGGGAAGTAGGCGTAGCCGTGGCCGGCGAACACGCCGGTGCCGGAGACGGTGAACCTGACTCCGCCGCCGACGAGTTCGGCGTTGCCGATCGGCAGGCCGCCGATCCAGCCCGAGGCGCCGCGGGTCGTGCCGCCGTCGAGGGCCTGCTGGGCGGCGGCGGTCAGGGCGGGGCGGGCGAGGGCGAACCGGGCCTCGCGGGGCACGTCGGAGCAGGCCAGCGGCACCGCGATGCCGGCCACCAGCGGCGCGGCCACCCAGCGCCACCACCCGCCGCCCCCGACGCGGGCCGTACGCCCGTCCGCGGTACGCCCGTCCGCGGTGCGCCCGTCCGAGGTGAGCACCAGCTGCCGGACGGTCCAGGCGAACGGCAGCACGGCGAGCGCCGCCAGGCCCGCCCCGGACAAGCCGTAGTCCAGGCCCGGCACGCTCGCCCCCGCGACGACCGCGCCCGAGGCGAGCAGGCAGCCCAGCAGGGCGCTGTTGCCGGGGCGGTGGAAGCGCCGCACCCGGCGCCGTACGGCCGGGAACGCGGCCGGCGCCGCCGCGGCCAGGGCGAGCAGGACCAGGACCGGCGCCGGGAGCAGGTGGACCACGGCGAGCGGGAGCATCGCGAGCATGCCGGCGCTCGCGGTCAGCAGCGTCGCGACCAGGTGCGCGTAGCCGCCCGGTGCCGCGGCCACGGCGGCCAGCACGGCCGCCAGCAGCAGCGGCGCGCGGTAGCCGGGCTCGGTGAGGCGGCGGATCGCGGCGGCCCCGGCGGCGGGGGGAAGGAGGTGGTTCGTGTTCACGGCGACCATCCCTACCAGAGGGCGGATCCCCGTCGTACGGCGGACCCCTGACGGACCGGCGGTTCAGGGCGTCGCGGTGCGGGCGCGGCGGCCGGTCGGCGCGTCGGCGGCAGCGGGGCCCTCTCGACGCGGGCGGGCCCGGGGCCCCATCCTCGTCCCGGAGCGCACCGGCGCGGGCGCGCTCCGTCACCGCACCGCGTGACCGCAGGGCAGCGACCCCGCAGCAGCGGCCGCAGAACGGTGACCAGCACCAGCGACCCGCACCAGCGACCAGCATCAGCGCCAGCGACCTGTACCAGCGACCCGGCCGGTGAGCGCACCGGCGACCGCACCAGTGGAGGAGCCCCGTGGACCGTCTCGTCCTGGACCCGACCGGCCGTGACCGCGACGCCGAGACCGCCGAGCTGCACGCGCGCGGCCCCGCCACGCCCGTCGACATCCTGGGGGTGAAGGCCTGGGCGGTGGCCGACCCGGACGTGCTGGAGGGCCTGCTCAAGGACCCCCGGGTCTCCAAGGACCCGCTCCTGCACTGGCCGGCCTTCGCCGAGGTGGTCCCCACCTGGCCGCTGGCGCTGTGGGTGAGTGCCCGCAACATGTTCACCGCCCACGGCGCCGACCACCGCCGGCTGCGCCGCCTGGTGGGCAGCGCGTTCACCGCCCGCCAGGTCGGCGCACTGGCCGCGCGCGTCGAGCAGCTGACCGACGCCCTGCTGGACGACCTCGCCGCCGCCGGTCCGGACACGGTGGTGGACCTGCGCGAACGCCTGGCCTACCCGCTGCCGATCCGGGTGATCGCCGAACTCCTGGGCCTGCCCGACGACTTGAAGGACCGCTTCCGCGCCCGCGTCGACCGGGTCTTCGACACCACCCTCACCCCCGAGGAGTCCGCGGCCAACGCGGCGGAGTTCTTCGCCATGCTGGAGGGACTGATCGCCGCCAAGCGCCGCGAGCCGGGCGAGGACATGACCTCCCTGCTGATCGCCGCCCGCGACACCGAGAGCGAGGACGGCGCGGGCCGTGGGGGCGGCGAGGGCGGCGAGGGCAGCGCCCTGACCGAGGAGGAGCTGCGCGACACCCTGCTGCTGATCGTCTCGGCCGGCTACGAGACCACCGTCAACCTGATCGACAACGGCATCGCGAACCTGCTCACCCACCCCGACCAGCTCGCCCTGGTGCGCGCGGGCAAGGCCGGCTGGGACGACGTGGTCGAGGAGGCGCTGCGCCGCGACGCCCCGGTCGCGCACCTGCCGCTGCGCTACGCCGTCGAGGACATCGAGCTGCCCGGCGGCGTGACCATCCCCCGGGGCGAGGCGATCCTCGGCTCCTACGCCGCCGCCGGGCGCCACCCCGCCCGTCACGGTGACAGCGGCGCGGCCTTCGACGTCACCCGCCCGGCCAAGGACCACCTCGCCTTCGGCCACGGCCCGCACTTCTGCCTCGGCGCCCCGCTGGCCCGCCTGGAGGGGCGCACCGCGCTGCGCAGGCTCTTCGAGCGCTTCCCCGACCTCGCCCTCGCGCCGGGCACCGAGCTGCGGCCGGTCGAGTCGATGATCTCCAACGGGCACCACGCGCTGCCGGTGCTGCTCGGCGAGCAGGCACCGACGGCCCCCTGAGCAGCACCTGCCCACCCACCCCCGGCTCGCCCACCCACCCCCGGCTCCCCCGGCTCCCCCCGGCGGGGCCTGACCCGCGCGGAGCAGCGGGCGGGCCCGGGCCGGGCGGTCGTGCTAGCAATGGCGGCAGGGGCGGGGCCATCCGTACGGAGCACCCGAGGCACGTACGCACGCACTCGAAGCCGGAGACCCTCTTGTCGCACCACCTCAGCGGACCGAACCTGCGCTCGCCCGACGGCGACGCGCGCCTGGACCTGACCGACCTGTTCGCCTTCGCCGCGCCGGAGCCGGGCCGCACCGTGCTGATCATGAACGTCAACCCGGTCGCGCCGACCGGCGGGCAGGCCTTCCACCCGGAGGCGGTGTACCGGATCAACGTCGACACCGACGGCGACAACCGGGCCGACCTCGCGTTCAGCTTCACGTTCTCCGAACCGGTGGACGGGGCGCAGACCATGACGGTGCGGCGGGCCACCGGTGAGGGCGCGCGCGGGCACGAGGCGACGGGCGAGCCGCTGGTGTCGGGGGCGCCGGTGAGCTTCACGGGCACCCCGGCCGTGGTGGAGGCGGGCCCGTACCGGGTGAGCGCGGGGCTGCGCAGCGACCCGTTCTTCGCGGACCTGGACGGGATCGTGCACGAGTTCCGGTGGACGGGGGTGGACTGGGGCGCGGACAAGAACGTGTTCGGGATCGTGCTGGAGGCGCCGGACGCCGAGTTCGGTGCGGCGCCGCAGATCGGGGTGTGGGCGCGGGTGAGCGTGCGCAGGGACGGGCGGCTGGTGTCGGTGGACCGGGGTGCGCACCCGTCGCTGACGGCGTACTTCAACGAGGAGGACGTCAAGGACGCGTACAACGCCGGCGAGCCCGCCGAGGACTGGCAGACCTACCGCGAGCCGTGGACGGCCAGGCTGCAGCACTTCGGCGGGTACACCACGGACGCGGCCGAGGCGCAGCTGCGGATCGTGCTGCCGGACGTCCTGCGCTACGACCGCGCCCGCCCGGCCGGGTACCCGAACGGGCGCACGCTGAGCGACGACGTCACGTCGGCGCGGCTGTCGATGCTCACCGACGGGACGGTGCCCACCGATCACATCGGCCCGCACACCGACCTGCTGCCCGCCTTCCCGTACCTGGGCCACCCGCACTGAGCCCGGTGCCCGCCACCCCGGGCGCCGCGGTGCGCACGGCGGCCCGTAGGGTGGCGGGCATGTCCCTTCCCGTCGAACTGGTGATCTTCGACTGCGACGGCGTGCTGCTCGACAGCGAACGCCTGGCGGTCCGGGTGGACGAGCAGGTGCTGAAAGCGGTGGGGTGGCCGCTGACGCAGGAGGAGATCGTCGAACGTTTCCTCGGGCGCTCGCACGCCTACATGACCGCCGAGGTCGAGGCGCACGCGGGAGTCGTGCTGGAGCCCGGGTGGGACAAGCGCTTCCAGCACCTGTACGACGAGGCGTTCGCCGCCGAACTCGCCCCGGTGGAGGGGGTGACGGCGGCGCTGGCGGAGCTGGAGCGCGCCGGGACAACGGACTGCGTGGCCTCCTCCAGCAGCCACTCGCGGCTGCGCGCCACCCTCGGGCAGACCGGTCTGCTGCCGCGCTTCGCCGGACGGGTCTTCAGCTCCGAGGACGTGGAGCGCGGCAAGCCCGCCCCCGACCTGTTCCTGCACGCCGCGGCGACGATGGGCGTCGAGCCGGCCGCCTGCCTGGTGGTCGAGGACAGCAAGTACGGCGTCGCGGCCGCCCGCGCGGCGGGCATGCGGTCGCTGGGCTTCCACGGCGGGCTGACCCCCGAACACTGGCTCGCCGGGCCGGGCACCCGCACCTTCGCCGACATGCGCGAACTGCCCGCCCTGGTCGCCGCGGCGGCCGACCAGCCGCTGCCCTGACGGCGCCGCCCGGCTCCCCCGCCGGCCCCTTCCCTCCTCCGGCCTGCCCGGGGCCGCGGCCCCGGCTTTGAACGGGTTCGCCGCCCCGGGCCGTTGAGGAGGTTGGCGGGGGCCGGGCACATGTAGTGACAGGAGGCGGTGGCGTGGCGGGCGACCACACGGTCATCGAGCGGGTACGGCGGCTGGAGCAGGACGCGGACTGGGACCTCGCCCCCGCGTACGGGCCCGTGTCACCCCGGCCGGAGGCCGCGCCCCTGCCGGAGACCGGACCGCGGTGGCACGGGCCGCTGGACGCCATGGGCACGGTGCTGGTGCCCCCGGAGGCCCGGCCGCTGCCCGCCGCACTCCCCCCGCAGGCACCGCCCCCGCCGCCGCAGCCGCCGCAACACCTGCCGCCGCAACACCTGCCGCAGCCGCAGTCGGCCCTGCTCCTCGCCGTGCCGCCCGCGCCGCCCGTCCATCCCGCTGCGCCGGTCCAGGCGGCCCCGCCGGTCCAGGCGGCGCCGCACGCGCCGCACCCGCAAGCGGTCAACGCACCCGCCGCGCCCGCAGCGCGGCGGGGCCTGCGCGGGATCGGCCTCGGCGCCGCGCTCGGCCGGGGCGAGCGCGAACGGCTGGAGGCCGTCATCCGCACGCCGCTGCAGCGCTCCTACCGGATCGCCGTCGTCGGCCTCAAGGGCGGGGTGGGCAAGACCTCCGCGACGCTGGCCCTCGGCTCCGTCCTCGCCGAGACCCGGTCCGACAAGGTGATCGCCGTCGACGCCAACCCGGACACCGGCACCCTCAGCCGGCGGGTCCGCCGGGAGACCACGGCCACCGTCCAGGACCTGCTGGCCGCCGCGCCCTCGATCACCGGCTACATGGACATCCGCCGCTTCACCTCGCTGACCGCCAGCGGGCTGGAGGTCCTGGCCAACGACCCGGACCCGGCGGTCGCCACCGGCTTCGGCGGCGAGGACTACCGGCAGCTGGTCGACCTCCTCGCCCGCCAGTACCCGATCGTCCTCAGCGACTGCGGCACCAGCCTGCTGCACGGCTCCATGAGCGCCGTGCTCGACCTCGCCGACCAGCTGGTCATCGCCGCCACCACCAGCATCGACGGCGCGAGCGGCGCCGGCGCCACCCTGGAGTGGCTGCACGCGAACGGGTACGGCGCGCTGGCACAGCGCAGCGTGACCCTGATCTCCGGCGTCCGCGGCACCGGCCGGGCGGTGAAGGCGGAGCACATGGTCGCGCACTTCGAGCGGCTGTGCCGGGCCGCGGTCGTCCTGCCGTTCGACGAACACCTGGCCCTCGGCGGGACGTTCGACCCCGCGAAGCTGCGTCACCGCACCCGCCGCGCCCACCTCGAACTCGCCGCCGCGGTCGCCGAGGGGATGAACCTCGGCGCCGCACACCCCGCGCACCCGGTGCACCCGGTGCAGTCCGTGCACCCGGCGGGCCTCGCGCAGCCCTCGGGCTTCGCGGGCGGGCCCGTTCCCGCCTGCTAGCAGCCGCGTTCGACGCCGGTCACGCGACGGGACGTCATGTCGGCCGGGGGCGCGCCGTCATGGGCGTCCGGAGGCCGGGCGGGGTCCCGGGGGTTCACGCCATCGCCGACGTCCCCGGCCCCGGCCGGGGGCGGGCGGGTCAGGCCTGCCAGCGGCCGGGGCGCCAGGCGCGGCGGCGGCCGGCCGTGCAGACCAGCGCGGTGCCGGTGATCAGGGCCACGGCGGTGAGGACGGCGCCCGCAGTCATGATCGCCTCGCGGCCGGCCGGGTCGGGGGGCGGCGGTCGGAGTGCGGCCGTGGTCGGGGCCGGGCGGGCGGACGGCGCGGGGGCGGGTGCGGGGGCGCCGACGGCGGCTGCCGGGTCGACCGTGCCGTAGCCGAGGCGAGGGTCGGGCAGGGCGGTGCCGGGGTGGTAGGCGGTGGCGGTGAGGCGGTCCTTCAGCTGGGCCGGGCCGAGGTCGGGCCGGTAGCCGAGGACCAGGGCGGCGGTGCCGGCGACCACGGCGGCGGCGAAGCTGGGGCCCGAGCCGGTGAAGTAGCCCTTGCCGCCGGGTCCGACGCTCATCATGGCGTCCCCGGGGGCCACCAGGTCGATGCGTCCGGACCCGCCGGAGGCACCGCCGGAGCCGCCGGACCCACCGGACCCACCGGACCCACCGGAGTCCGAACCGCCGCCGGGCGGGGCGCCGTTCGGGGCCAGGTCGGACACCGTGAGCACCTGCGCGGGGGCCTGGGCGGCGCCGGGGCCGCCGCCCTGGTCGGGTGCGGCCGGGGCGACCACCAGGGCGCCCTTGCCGTCGGCGTAGCGGACCGCGCCGGCCAGGTCCTCGTTGCCCGCCGCGACGGGCAGGGCGACCGCGATCACCCGGGCGCCGCCGTCGGCCGCGTCGCGGATGCCCTTGGCCAGCAGGGCGGCGGTGGTGTTCCCGGCGTCGTCGGTCACGGCGACGGCGAGGATCCGCGCCTCGGGGGCGATGCCCGTGAAGCCGACGCCGTCACGGTGGCGGGCGGCGATCAGCCCGGCCAGGAAGGTGCCGTGGCCGACGCAGTCGCGGGTGGAGCCGCCGTCGCCGTACTCGCGCGGTCCCGGCACCAGGCGCTCGCCCAGGACGCCGGAGGCCGGGTCGACGCCGGAGCCGACGACGGCGACGGTCACGCCGGCGCCGCGGCCGAGCTGCCAGGCGGTCTCGGGGCGCAGGAAGGCCTGGGCCCAGGGCATCCGGTCGGTGTCCTTGTCGGAGGGTTTCACGCAGCCGTCCGTGCGGCCGGTACCCCGGTTCTGCCCGATCACGGGCAGCGCGGCGTCGCCGCCGGAGGGGGCGGGGCCGGGGCGGGCGGTGCCCGGCGCGGCGGGTGTGCCGGCGACGGGGACGCCCGCGACCGGGGCGCCGGGCAGCGGGGCGCCGGGGGCCGGGGCGCCGGGGGCGGCGCCGGCCGGGGTGGCCGGCGCCAGCAGGACGGCGCAGCACAGTGCGGCGGCGGCCGTCGCCGGGAGGGGCCCGGCGCGGCGCGGACGGGGGCGACCGCCCGTCACGCGCCGCTCCGCTGGAGCAGTGCGGGGATGTCCTGCGGGAGCAGCAGGCTCAGCTCCGACACGTCGCCGATGTCGAGCCGGGCGAGGCGGCCGGCCTGGCGGGTGATCATCGCTTCGAGGGTCTGGCGGGCGAAGCGGCCGTTGCCGAAGGTGCGGTCGCGCGGGACGGCTTCGCACAGCTGTGCCAGGGCGGTGAGGGTCTCGGGGGCGCAGACGTAGCCGGCCTGTTCGGCCTGCAGCCGCACGATGGTGACGAGTTCGTCGGCGCTGTAGTGGTCGAAGGCGATCTGCTGGGAGAAGCGGGAGGCGAGGCCGGGGTTGGAGGCGAGGAAGCCCTGCATCTCCTCCTGGTAGCCGGCGACGATCACCACGACCTCGTCGCGGTGGTCCTCCATGAGTTTCATCAGGGTGTCGACGGCCTCCTGGCCGAAGTCGCCGCCGGAGCCGCCGCCGCGCGGGGTGAGGGTGTAGGCCTCGTCGATGAACAGGACGCCGCCGCGGGCGCGTTCGAAGGCGTCGCGGGTGAGCTGCGCGGTGTGGCCGATGTAGCGCCCGACCAGGTCGGCGCGGGCGGTCTCGACGAGGCGGCCGCCGGGCAGGACGCCGAGTTCGGCGAGGAGTTCGCCGTAGAGCCGGGCGACGGTGGTCTTGCCGGTGCCGGGCGGGCCGGCGAAGACCAGGTGGTGGCTGATCTTCGCGGTGGGCAGTCCGGCCTGTTCGCGGCGGCGGACCTGGGTGATCAGGTTGACCAGGTTCTCGACCTGTTCCTTGGCGGCGGTGAGGCCGACCATCGAGCGCAGCTGTTCCAGCAGTGCGGTGCTCCCGCCGCCGTCGGCGCCCGCCGCGCCGGTGTCGGCGCGGGCCGCGGCGGCGGCCTCGGCGCCGAGGTCCTCGGGCAGCAGCAGCGGCAGGTCGGCGTCGGTGACCTCGGCGAGTCCGGCGAGGCGGGAGGCCTGCCGGTCGACCATCTCCTCGAAGACCTTGCGGGCGGCGCGGCCGTTGCCGAAGTCGGCGCCCTTGGGCATGCGGGTGAAGTGCGTGCCGAGCGCGTCGACGGCGGCGGCGTCGAGTTCGTAGCCGTGGGCGGCGGCGGCCCGTTCGACGATGGTGACCAGTTCCTCGGGCGCGTAGTTGCGGAACTCGACGGTGCGGCTGAAGCGGGAGGCCAGGCCGGGGTTGGAGGCGAGGAAGTCGCGCATCTCGTCCGAGTACCCGGCGACGATCACCACCACGTCGTCGCGGTGGTCCTCCATCAGCTTGACCAGGGTGTCGATGGCCTCGCGGCCGAAGTCCGGTCCGGTGCCGCCGGATCCGGCGGACAGCGCGTACGCCTCGTCGACGAACAGGACGCCGCCGAGCGCGGACTGGAAGACCTCGGTGGTCTTGATCGCGGTGCCGCCGACGATCGAGGCGACCAGGTCGGCGCGGGCGACCTCGACGAGGTGGCCGTCGCGCAGCACGCCGAGTTCGGCGAGGATGGCGCCGTAGAGGCGGGCGACGGTGGTCTTCCCGGTGCCGGGGGGCCCGGCGAAGATCAGGTGGCGGCCCATCGGCAGGGCGGGCATCCCGGCCTGTTCGCGGCGCCGGGCCAGCTTGTTGAGGTTGACCAGGGTGGCGACCTGTTCCTTGACGCCCTCCAGGCCGACCAGGGCCTGCAGGGCGGCCTGCGGTCCCTCCGGCTCGGGCGGCGGCGGGGCGGCGGCCGGGTCCGGTGCCGGGTCGGCGGTGTCGTCGCCGGCCGGGCCGTGGCCGGTGTCACCGGGGGCGCCGGGGGCGCCGGCCGGGCGGGCGGCGGCGGGGCCGTCCTCGGCTCCGGCGCCGGCGGTGCCGTGGCTGTCGGCGCGGCCGTTGTCGCGGCTGGTGAGGTCCTGCACGGCGAGCCGGCCGCCGGCCCTGGTCTGGCGCAGCCCCGAGCCGCGGTTGCCGGCGACGGTGCAGCCGGTGATCCGCACGGGTTCCTCGGAGTCCACGCGCAGGCCGTCGCCGGCGTTGTCGGTGACTTCGCAGCCGGTCAGCGCGGCCCGGCTGCCCGGGCCCAGCAGCACGCCGTGGCGGCGGTTGCCGTGCACCCGGCCGCGGGCCATGGTGAGTTCGCCGCCGTCCTCGACCAGGACGCCCTCGCCGGTCCATTCGGCGATGTCGCAGTCGCGCAGGGAGGCGACGCCGCCGGGGCCGACCTCGACGCCGGTGACCGCGGTGGCCTTGCCGGGGCCGGCGGCGGGCGGGCCGCCGCGCAGGGTGGTGCCGCCGACCTGGGTGTTGCCGCCGTCGGCGACGTGCAGCGCGGCCTGTCCGGTGGCGGACAGCACGCAGGACTCCAGCCGTCCGCGGCCTTCCCGCAGGACCTCGACGCCGTGGCCGCGCACCTCGGCGACGTCCAGGCGGCGCAGCAGCGGGTTGGCGCCGTCGCGGACGCTGACGCCCGGTCCGGCGGCGCCGCGCACCTCCAGGCGGTCGAACTCGGCGGCGCTCTCGCCGGTGAGTTCGACGCCCGCGCCGGCGCTGTCGGCGACGGCGGTGCGGGTCAGGGCGGGGCTGGAGGATTCGTCGACCAGGATGCCGGTGGTCTCGGCGGCGGAGACCTCGCACTCCTCGAAGCGGCCGCGGGAGCGGCCGGTGACGTGGATGCCGTGGCCGCGGGTGCGCACGGTGCGGCAGCGGCGTACCAGCGGGTCGGTGCCGCCGGCCAGGACCAGGCCGTGGCCGCGGGTGGCGCTGACGGTGCAGTCCTCCAGGAGGACCTGGGCGGCGGAGGAGACGTAGACGCCGATGGAGGCGTCGCGGACGGTGGTGCGCAGGACGCGGGTGGTGCTGTTCTCCTCCAGGGCGATGCCGGGTTTGTCGGTGGCGGAGATCTCGCAGTCCTCGATGGAGCCGCGGCCCTCGCCGTTGGCGCAGACGCCGTTGCCGCGGGCGTCGCGCATGACGCAGCCGCGGACGACGGGGTTGGCGCGTTCGCCGATGACGACGGCGGAGCTGCCGAGGTGTTCGATGACGCAGTCCTCGATGACGCTGGTGCCGGTGGAGGTCTCGACGATGCCGGCGCCGGCGGGGTTGACGACGCGGCAGCCGCGCATGGCGAGCGAGCCCTGCTGGCGGGTGAGGACGGCGGTCCAGGAGTTGCCGGCGACCTCGCAGTCCTGGAGCGCGGCCTGGCCGCGGGGGACGTCGACGGTGGGCAGTTCCTCGTCCTGGCCCTGGAGGACGAGGCCGGTGAGCTGGACGGCCTCGGCGACGACCTGGACGACGGCGCCGCGCCGCGGGGAGACGCGGACGCTGCCGCGGGCCTCCTCGGCGGTGATGGTGACCATCTTGGTGATCACCAGGTTCTCCTCGTAGCGGCCGGGGCGGACGCTGATGACCGCTCCGCTGCGGGCCGCCTCCAGGGCGGCGCCGATCGTGCGGTAGCCGCCGTCGCTCGGCTCCGCACAGACCGTCAGCACGTGGCGGGTCATGGGGCGTTCTCCTCCGTCGTTCGTGGGGCTGTGGTGCTGTGGTGCTGTGGTGCTGTGGTGCTGTGGTGCGGGTCGCCGGGGCGGGGCGGGGCGGGCCGGGGCTCGCCGGGGCGGGGCGGGACGGGCCGGGCCGGGTCAGCCGGTGCAGTTGGCCCTGACGGCGGAGGCGGCGTGGTGGGCGTAGGTCACGGTGCCGCCCTTCCAGTCCTCGCCGCGGCTGTGCAGCACCACGGCGATCCTGCCGCCGCTGAGCGGGAAGGTGCCCGCGGAGACCCACTGGCCCCTGCTGGCGACCTGGTTCACCTGGAAGGTCCGGTTCTGCACGGTGTAGTAGGTCGGGGCGCCGCCGACCGCCTTGAGGTCGCCGTTGGGCACGTAGACCGACAGGTTGCAGGTGCCGGTGGTGAGCGAGCCGGTGTTGAAGGTCCACACCACCGTGTTGCTCTTGTCGTCGTTCGCGTCGCCGGACATCGGCACCGAGGTGAAGCCGCCGCTGCAGCCGTCGCCGGTGTAGCCGCCGGAGTTCTTCCGCCAGCCCTCCTGGCCCTTGTCGTACCAGCCGTTGAGCTGCATGGAGGTGGAGCCGCCGCAGCCGGGGCCCGCCACGGCGTTGTAGGTGGGCGGGGGCGGCGGGGCCGGCTGGGTGGTCTTGGCCGGGGGCTGGGCGGCCGGGGGCTGCTGGGCGGCGGGCGGCTGCTGGGGCTGGGGCTTCGGCGCGCCGGCGCCCTGGCCGGTGCCCGGTGCGGCGCCCTGGCCGCCGCCCTGGGCCGGTGCGGGCGCGCCCGCCTGGGCGGGGGCGCCGCCGGTGGCGGGGCGGCCGGCCGACGGTGCGCCCTGGCCCGGGTCGGGGGCCGGGGCGGCGAAGGGCAGGGCGGCCGCGGCGGCTCCGGCGGCGGCGGGCACGACGCCCTCCCCGGGCGGAGGTCCGCCGGCCGGCTGGGCGGGCTGCCCGTCCTGGCCCGGCTGCAGGGGCTGGTCGCCGGGCGGGTTGCCGGGCGTGTCGGCGCCCGGCACGTAGCCGTCGCCGCCGTCCGGCTGGGAGTACCCGCCGGGCGGCGGGCCGTCGGCGCCCGGCGTGCCGGGGCCGTTCCCGCCGAACCCGGAGACGCCCAGCGGCACACCGACCAGCACCAGGCCGGCGATCACCGCGGCGGCCACCATCGGCTTGGGGATGCGGCGCTGGCCGCCCTCCTCCTCGGCCGCCCCCGCCGGTGCGGGCTCGGCGCTCACCCCGGCGCGGGAGCGCCCCGCCGCCGCGGCCCGGGCGGCCGTGGTCCCGATCGTGGGCACCGGCCCGGCGGCGCCCACCGCCGCGGGCGCCTGCTCCTCGGCGCGGGGCGCGCCCTCCGCCGGCTTCCCGGACTCCTCGGCCGGCTCGGGCACGGCCCAGGCCACGGCGGGCAGTTGGATACCCCCGCCCGACGGCTGACTCTCCCGGCCGCTGCGCACCTTGCCCACCCAGGCCTCCTGGCCCTCGACGACGACACCCGACAGGGGCGGCCCGCACCGGCCTCACCGGTCGCGGCGCAGTGGCCCCTCTCCTGACCGACGGCCGGGGCGGCCCGGCGGGTTCAGCGGGTGGCGCGCGGCGACTGCGGGGCGCGACGGGGTGGAGTGGTCACCCGGGTGCGGTGGTCACCGGTCCGGTGGTCCGGCGGCGGTGGGGATGCCGAGGACGGAGGCGGCCGCGTGCTCGGCGTCGGGCCGCGGCGGGTCGGCCGGCGGGGTCTCCGTGGCGGGGGCTTCGGCGGCGCGAGCGGGCGCGTCCGGGGTGGGCGCGTCCGGGGCGGGCGCGTCCGGGGCGGGCGCGGGGTCGGTGGCCGGGGTGAGCGCGCGCAGGGCGTCGGGGTCGACGGTCAGCATGGCGTCGGCGGTCGGGTTGAGCAGGATGCCGTGGCCCTCGGGGAGGCGGTCCAGCAGGGCGCGGGCGTCGAGGAGGAGGTGGCCCAGGCGGCCCGCCGCCGCCCAGTGGTCGCCCGCGGTGAAGGCCAGGACGACGGGCGCGCCGGCCGGGTCGACGGCGGTCAGCGGGTGTCCGCCGGGGGTGACGGGGACGGCGAGGCGGGCGGTGGCGAGGCGGGCGAGCACGTCCTCGCCGGGGCCGTAGCCGGTGGCGGCGAGCTGGACGGCGGCGTCGACGGCGTCGGTCGGCTCGGCCCAGCCGAGGGCCCGCGGGGAGGGCCGGTAGTCGGGGTTGGGGCGGAACTCCTCGGTGGCGCCGCTCCCGTCGGAGCGCCAGTGGCCGACCACCGCCCAGTCCGGCGGCGCCTGCCCGTCCGTCCAGACGGGGTCGACCACGCCGATCCAGTGGTCGGGCGCCAGCCGGGCCGTCTCGCGGACGTGCTCGGGCACGGGGACGTCCACCGCGGCGGCGGGCCCGGGCGCACCGGCCGCGGCGGCGGGCCCGGTGGTGTCCGCCGCGGTGGTGTCCACTACGGCGGTGTCCGCTGCGGCGGCGGGCCCGGCGGTGTCGGCTGTCATGGTCGTTTCCCCCACGGTGTGGTGCCGGTGCGATGCGGTGGTCGGTGGGCCGGGGTGCCCGTCTCCCCTTGGGTCCACGGCGGACCGCACCGGCGGCGTTCACTCACGGCTGGGTGACGGCCGGCGCGACGACCGGGTGCCCGGTGCGGCGCTGCCGTCCGGCACCACTTCCTCCGCCACGACCGGTCGGCGGGTGCGGGCGGGGGTCAGGGCGGCCAGGACCTCGTCGGCGAGCGGTCGGGGGGTGGCGGTGTCGACGATGTCCGGGATGCCGTCCGCCGGGGTGATCTCGTCGCCGCCGCGGGCGGGGGCGGGGGCCGGGACCGGCGCGGAGGCCGGGGCCGGGGCCGGGACCGGCGCGGGGGCGGGGGCGGGGTCCAGGAGGGCGTTCAGGCGTTCGCGTTCCGCGGCGGGGTCGACCGGGCGCAGCTCCACCCGGAAGGTGTGGCCGTTGTCCCGGGCGAAGCCCTCCAGCCGCCGGCGGATCTCCTCGGCCCGTTCCAGCGTGGGCGTCCCGCCGGCGGTGCCCTCCGTGCCCGCGGGCTCGTGGCTGATGACGACGCGCTCCAGGTCGGCCCAGCTCAGCGGGCCGTGGATCTGCGTCTCGAAGTAGCTGTTGGTGTGGACGGCCCGCTCCTGGATCTCCCGGCGCAGCGCCGGGTCGTGCGCGAAGGCGGTCGCCTCGCCGAAGACCCGTCGCACGTGCTGGGCGTCGCCCCACAGGAGCAGCGGCAGCGGGTGGGAGTCGGAGGTGACCGAGCGGGCTCCCATCGGGCCCAGGGTCCAGGAGTCGTTCGGGGTGTGGCTGACGCGGCCGCGGATGTCGTCGGACCAGTGCAGCGCGAACGCGCCGTAGCGCTGCGCCACGCCGAACTGCTGGTACTCGGAGACCAGGGCCCCGTACTTCGGCAGCAGGTCGACGTCCTGCGGCAGGGGCGCGAAGGTGCTCTCGTCGGTGCCGGTGTCCTGGAACAGCGCGCGGCTGTCGCGGGTGCGCCGCAGGACGGGCGCGTAGCCGAAGTGTTCCTCCACCCCGCCGCGGCGCGAGGGCTGGACGGCCGCCTGGGAGGCGTTGGTCTCCCAGACGTTGCGGAAGCGCCCGTCGCCGTCCGCCAGCAGCACCTCCAGGAGGGTGGTGGGCGGCGTCTGCGCGCCGGCGCCGTCGGGGGATTCTCCGGGGGTGCCGAAGCTGGTCTGGCGGTTGGCGTTGAGCGCCTGGTCGAGGTGGAAGTTGGTGGCGACCGTCATCGTCGTGCGCAGGTGGTTCTCGACGGCGGTGATCAGCCGGTCGATCGCCTCGGGGGTGCGGGGGTAGTCCGCCGCCCAGGACCAGCCGCCGGTGGCGGTGGTGAGCTTGTCCGTGAGCAGGTCGCGGTGGCGCTGGGCGAAGAGTTCGGACTTGCGTTCGATCATGACCAGGGCGGCGGCCTGGACCGGGTGCAGGGCCGCCCAGTCCGTGCGGGCGGCGAGCCGCTCCAGGAACGCGTTCTCCTGGGCCGTCCACGGCTTGTGCTCGGGGGCGGTCACCTGCGGGTCCTGCAGGTGGGCCACCATCTCCAGGTCCCGCTGGCCGGGGATCATCCGCTGCTTGAACGTGCCGTCCAGGGCGCGCAGGTCGATCTCGTGCTCCAGGTCCCGGACCTGGGAGCGCAGCATGTCCAGGCGCGCCCGGTAGTGGTCGGCCTGCCAGCGCTCGCCCGGCGCGCCGGAGAGCCGGTCCTGCTTCGCCAGGATCTGGGCGATCTTGGCGTTGCGGGCGTCGCGGGCCGCGGCGAGGTCGCCGCCCTCGCTGCCGAGGTAGCGGGTGAAACCGGCCCGGAGGCCTTCCTGCCGGCCGCGGATCTGCCGCTCCAGGACGCGCCGCTGCGGGTCGTCCGCCGGCAGGGCGTCCGCCTCGCGCCGCAGCCGGGCCATCGCCTTCCACGTGCTCTTGGCCGGGAACGGGTCGTCCGCCTTGGTGTCGGGGATGCGCAGCGGGTCGTCCAGCGGGTGGCCGACGAGGCCGACGGGCTGCTCGCTGTCCGGCTGCAGGGTGATCCGCTTCGAGTGGTGGTTCCCGTCGAGCAGGGTGGGGGCGGTGCCCTCGTGGTCGGGTGTGTGGGGCGCGGCGGCCGTTGCGGCGGTGTCCTTGCCGGTGGGGTGGACGGTGACGAACTCGGACCGGGCCCGGCCGGGTTCGTGGAGCAGGACGAGCCGGGTGCTGCCGTCGCCCTCCTTCGCGACGTAGGTCTTGCCGGTCGCCGCGTGGACGGTGCGCCCGGTGGCGTCGGCGATCTGCTGCAGGCCCGCGCGGTTCAGGCCCGCGTCACAGGCCTCCAGGACGATCGGCGACTCCTCCGGCCGTGCGGACAGGCTCGGCCTGCGGCGCAGCACGGTGCCGAACTGGCCGTAGGAGAGGGACTTGTGGCCTTCCCGGCCGCCGGGAGTGCGGACGGCGACCTTCAGCTGTTCCGGGGAGCCGTGCAGGTTCGCGAAGTACGGCGTGGACTTCGCGTCCCAGGGGACCCGGACGTCGGCGTCGACGCCGTCGCGCTCGCCCGGCTTGTTCTCGCCGCGCCGGTAGGCCTCCCAGTCGAAACCGCCGTCCGGGCGGACGGCCTTCTTCGGGACGAAGTCCGGGTTGGTGACCTGGTGTTCGGCGCTCGTCCGCTCCGAGGGGAAGTTCAGATGCGTCTCACTGCGCAGCGTGAAGTCCGCCGTGGTGTGGAAGGAGCGTCCGACGTTGCCGCCGTTCGCCCCGACGATGGCATGGGTCACCAGGTCGCCGTCGGCGGAGGGCCGGTGCCCGTCGGCCCCGTGGACGGTGTCGTGGATGGTGGCGTTCGTCAGCGTCAGGCCGAGGTTGCCGACACCGCCGTCGTCGTCACTGTCGTGGTGGTGCTGCTCCCAGTGCTGCTCGTGCTGGTCCCAGTGCTGCTCGTGCGGCTCCTCGTGGGCGAAGCGGTGGGCCGGCTGGTAGCCGGGGTTGGGGACGAAGGTCACCGGGTGCTCGTACCAGTGGACGCCCGGGTCCTGCGGGTCGTGCAGCAGCGCGGTGTCGTGGACGATCTCGACGCCGACGACGAACTCGGGCCGGATGCCGCCCGGGAACGCCACCTCCTGCTCGATGTCCGCGAGTTGGCGGTGCGGAAGGGTCGCCCGCACGTCGATCCCGCCCGGCGCGTCGATCAGGTAGCGGTAGGCCGTGCCCCAGCCCGGGCTCTGGTGGATCGCCGAGCGGGTGGTGCTGACGAACACCGACGCCGGATTGTCGACGAGGTAGGTCTCCAGCGGCACGTACGTGTCCTCGCCCCGGGGCGCGAACCCCTGCGCGAACACCTCCAGGTAGTCCCGGGCGCCGATCTCCCACCGGTACAGCAGGCTGGTGTCCCCGCGCCAGAGCACCGGGTTCTCGTCGAGGTCGGCGAAGATCAGGTCGCGGTCGAACCCGGTGGCCGAGGCATCCCAGCCGGGGAACCCGTCGAGCTCCCAGGGGGCGGCCAGCAGGTGGGGCTCCTCCGGGCCGGGCACGAACTCCTGTCCCGCCAGGCCCACCGGGTAGTCGACCTCGACGTTGCGGTGCGCGAACGCGTCGAGGGTGGGTCCGTTCAGCAGGAAGCCCTGGGGCAGTTCAGGCTGTTCGTCGTACCAGGTCCCGGCCGGGTCGTCGCCGGGGTGGACCGCGCCGCCCGTGTCGGAGGCGGCGTCCGAGCCGGCGTCGGAATCGGAGTCGGAGTCGGAGTCGGAGTCGCTCCAGTGGTCGTAGGCGCCGCTGTCGATGATGCTCGGGACGTCCTCGTGCGGCGACTGCTGCGGCTGGGGCTGCCGGGGCTGCTGCGGGGTGGGGGCGAGGGCGTCGGCCAGGCGGTTGAGCACCGGGGGCGCGTCGGAGCGGCGCAGTTCCACCGTGAAGGCGTGGCCGTTCTTCGTCGCGAACGCGCGGAGCTTGCCGGCGATCTCCTCGGCCCGCTCCCGGGTGGGCAGGTGCGCGTCGCGCCGGGAGGGGGGCGTGCCGCCGTCCTCCCGGTGGCTGATGACGACGTGCCGCAGGTCGCCCCAGGACAGCGGGCCGTGGATCTGCGTCTCGAAGTAGCTGTTGGTGTCCATGCCCTTGGTGAGCATCCGCTCGCCGAAGGTCGGGTCGTACCGGAAGCCGGTCGCCTCGCCGAAGACCCGTTCGACCATGTCCCGTTCGCCCCACAGCAGCAGCGGCAGCAGGTGGGAGTCGGAGGTGACCGACAGGGCGCCCTTCTCCCGTGCCGTCCAGGAGTCGTTGGGGGTGTGGGTGACGCGGCCGCGGATGTCGTCGGACCAGTGCAGCGCGAACGCGCCGTAGCGCTGTGCCACGCCGAAGGGCTGCAGTTCGGAGACCAGCGCCCCGTACTTCGGCATCAGGCCGCGGTCGCCCTTCTTGGGGGCGAAGACGCTGTCCTCGGTGCCGGTGTCCTGGAAGAGGCCGCGGGTGTCGTGGCTGCGGCGCAGGGCGGGCCCGTAGCCCATGTGCTCCTCCACGCCGCCGCGGCGCGAGGGGACGACCGCGGCCTGGGAGGCGCCGGTCTCCCAGGCGTTGCGGAACAGTCCCTGCTTGTCGGCCATCAGCTTGTCGAGGAGGGTCTTCGGCTTGGGCGCCCAGGTGCCGAGCATCCCGCCGGCCTTGCCGAAGGCGGTCTGGCGGTTGGCGTTGAGCGGCTGGTCGAAGTGGAAGTTGGTGGCGATGAACATGCCGGTGCGCATGTGCTGCTGGACCCGGTCGATCAGCTCGTCGACCGCCCCGGGGGTGTCGCGGGGGTAGTTCGCCGCCCACGCCCACTCGCCGGTGGCGGCGGTCAGCTTCTCCGTGAGCAGGGCACGGTCGCGCTGCTCGAAGGCCATCGCCTTGCGTTCGACCATGATCAGGGCGGCCGCCTGGACCGGGCCCAGGGACTTCCAGTCGACGGTGGCGCCGGTGAGGCGTTCCAGGAGCTCGGGCGCGTGTTCGCCCTCCGGCAGCGGGTGCTTCTGCGGGTCCTGCAGGTGCGCCACCAGGGCGAGGTCCCGCGGGCCGGGGATCATCCGCTGCTTGGACCGGGCGTCCAGGGCGTGGCGGTCGAGCTCGGCCTGGAGTTCGCGTACCTCCAGCTCCAGCGTGTCCAGGAGCCGCTGGTGGTGGGCCTCCTCCCGGGTGCCCGGGGGCGGGGTCTGCGTGCGCAGCTCGGTGATCCGGTCCTCGCGGGCCCGGGAGGCGGTGGCGAGGTCGCTGCCGTCGTGGTCAAGGAAGGTCGTGAAGTCCGACCGCAGCTTCGCCTGGGCCCGGTCGACCTGACGCTGCAGCGGGGCGCGTTCGGGGCTGTCCGCGGGCAGGGCGTCGAGCCGTGCGCGCAGGTCGGACAGCTGCCCCCACCCGGTGGGGAAGGGGTCCTCGGCGTCCGGGCCGGGCATGCGCCTGGGGACGTCGAGCGGGTGGTCGGCCACGCGCATCGGCGCGCCGGTCGGCGGCGGGGTGGGTTCGTCGTCGTCGTGCCCCGCGGCGTCGTGCTGCGCGGCGTCGTGCTCCGCGACGTCGTGCTGCGTGACGTCGTGCTCCACGGGGGTGATCTCGTCGCCGTTGTCGAGGATGGTCGGGGCGGTCTCGTGGGCGGCGGTCTCGGGGACGGTGGTCTCGTGGGCGGGCGGCTCGGGGACGGAGGGGTGCGGGACGACGCGGTCCAGCACCGGCGGCTGCCCGTGCAGGCGCAGGTCGACGGTGAAGTCGTAGCCGCGGTCCTGCCGGTGGGCGAGGAGCCGGTCCCGCAGCTGCCGGGCGGCCTCCGCCGTGGGCAGCGGCCCGGTCAGCCGGTCGGCCGTCCGGCCTTCGGGCAGGTGCACGATGGTGACGCTGTGCAGGTCCTTCCAGTGCAGGTCGCCGTGGATCTGGGTCTCGAAGTACTCGTCGGTCTCCATGCCCTCGCGCAGCAGCCGGCGGCCGAACTCGACGTCGTGCCGGAACCCGGTGGCCTCACCGAACACCCGCCGCACCATGAAGTCGGTGCCGTAGGTGAGCAGCGGCAGCAGGTGGGAGTCGGGGGTCACCGAGCGGGCGCCCATCGCGCCCGCGGACCAGGAGTCCTTGGGGGTGTGGGTGGCGCGGGCGCGGACGTCGTCCTTCCAGCGCATGATCGCGCTGCCGTAGCGCACCGCGACGCCGCGCGGCTGGAGTTCGGAGACCAGGGCCGCGTACTTCGGCAGCCGGGCGGCCTCCTTCTCGTCCGGGTGGAACGCGCTCTTGTCGGTCCCGGTGTCCTGGAAGTGGTTCCTGGTGGCGGGGTCGCGGCGCAGCGTGGCGGCGTAGCCGAAGTGCTCCTCCACGCCGCCGCGGCGGGAGTCGTCCACGGCGGCCTGGGAGGCGCGGGTCTGCCAGACGTTCTTGAAGGTCTGCGAGGGGTCCTCGATCATCAGGTCGAGGACGGTCTTGGGGGCCGGTTCCGGCTCGGGCCGGGAGGAGCGGGCGGTCCGGGTGCCCCCGGACGTGCCCAGGGTGGTCCTGCGGTTGTCGTTGAGGGGCTTGTCGAGGAAGAAGTTGGTGGCGACGAACATGCCGGTGCGCATGTGGTCCTGGACGGTGGCGATCAGCCGGTCGAGGGCCTGCTCGCTGTCGCGGGGGTAGTTCTGCGCCCAGGACCAGCTGCCGGTGGCCTGGCGCAGCCGGTCCTTGAGCACGGCGTGCTCGCGGGCGGCGAACTCCAGGCCCTTGCGCTCGGCCAGCACGAGGGCGGCCGCCTGGTCCTCGCTCAGGCCCTTCCAGAAGCCGAAGGGCCGGCGGGCGTCGGTGGCCGTGAGGTGGTCGTACAGCGCGTGGTCCTGGGCGCCCCATTCCCGGGGGCGGTCGCCGGGCACGACGACGTCGCGGCGCAGGTGCTCGACCATCTCCAGGTCGCGGGCGCCGGGCACCATGTCCTGGCGGGCGGTCGGCGCCGACGGGTCGTGCGGCAGGTTCTCGTCGCGCGGGTTGCGGACCAGCGGCATGGGGGCGCCGGGGATCCGGTCGTCGTCCGCGTCGAGCAGGTGGGTGCCGTCCTCGTGTGTGACGGGGTGCGGGTCCGGGGTGTCGGTGGTGGCGGGGTGGACGTCCTTGTCCGTTGCGGCGGTGTCCTTGCCGGTGACGGCGGTGTCCTTGCCGGTGGGGTGGACGGTGACGAACTCGGACCGGGCCCGGCCGGGTTCGTGGAGCAGGACGAGCCGGGTGCTGCCGTCGCCCTCCTTGGCGACGTAGGTCTTGCCGGTCGCCGCGTGGACGGTGCGCCCGGTGGCGTCGGCGATCTGCTGCAGGCCCGCGCGGTTCAGGCCCGCGTCACAGGCCTCCAGGACGATCGGCGACTCCTCCGGCCGCGCGGACAGGCTCGGCCTGCGGCGCAGCACGGTGCCGAACTGGCCGTAGGAGAGGGACTTGTGGCCTTCCCGGCCGCCGGGGGTGCGGACGGCGACCTTCAGCTGTTCCGGGGAGCCGTGCAGGTTCGCGAAGTACGGCGTGGACTTCGCGTCCCAGGGGACGCGGACGTCGGCGTCGGCGCCGTCGCGCTCGCCCGGCTTGTTCTCGCCGCGCCGGTAGGCCTCCCAGTCGAAACCGCCGTCCGGGCGGACGGCCTTCTTCGGGACGAAGTCCGGGTTGGTGACCTGGTGTTCGGCGCTCGTCCGCTCCGAGGGGAAGTTCAGATGCGTCTCACCGCGCAGCGTGAAGTCCGCCGTGGTGTGGAAGGAGCGTCCGACGTTGCCGCCGTTCGCCCCGACGATGGCATGGGTCACCAGGTCGCCGTCGGCGGAGGGCCGGTGCCCGTCGGTCCCGTTGTCGTGGACGGTGTCGTTGTCGTGGACGGTGTCGTGGATGGTGGCCGGCGGGTCGTCGTGGGCGGGCTGTTCGCCGCCGGGCGGGGTGTCGGCGGAGGGGTCGGCGAACTCCGTTTCGTGGAGGGACCATTCGCCCACCAGGTGTTCGTCGGGGAAGAGTCCTTCCGGTGCCACGTCCCTGCGCAGCTCCTGCTCGGTGAGCGGCGACAGGAAGCGGTAGCGGTGGTAGGTGTCGCTGTAGGTGAGGTCGGTGTGGGCGAGGTTCGGGTTCGCGCGTTCCTCGGGGGTGAGGCTCTCGGAGAACAGGCGGGAGCCGCTCATGATCTCGTGGAAGCTGTGGTCCTCCGACTCCAGCATCCAGCCGAGCAGGGCCAGCCGCAGCCGCTCGAAGTCGACCGGGCCTTCGCCCAGTTCGGCGAGCTTGGCCTTCCCCGCGTCGGTCTTGACGAGTTCCTTGACGGCCTGGAGCATCCCGAAGGCCGTTCCGGAGGTGCCGCTGACGACCAGCCCGCCGCTGTCGTGGGCGGCCTGCTGGAAGTCGGAACCGAGGTTGTAGTGGAAGGACTTGGCGCCCGGCTGCCAGCCGAGCCGGCCGTCCTTCTCCACGGCGCTGTACCACTCGCCCCGGCCCAGCGGCGGGTTGACGTCGAAGGGGTTGCGGTCGGTTTCGAGGATGGTCTTGGCCTGGCGCTCCGCGGCCTTCTGTGCGGCCTCGACGACCCGCTTGCGCTCCCAGTCGGCGATCTGGCGGCTCCGGAGCTCGGTGTAGGCGTTCCGGATCCCCTCGATGACGGGTCCGTACGGTTCGTCGGTGCGGAACGATTCGAAGGGCGCCTGGTCCCGGCGCTCGGCGGGCGGCTTCAGCAGTTCGCCGTAGGCCTTCTTGATCTCCGCGGTCAGCGGGGTGACGACCTCCGCGCCGATGTCGTGGCGGTCCTGCCGTTCCTGCTTCAGCTGTTCCGGTCGCGGCAGTTGCCGCTGCCGCACGAGCTTGGCGAAGTGGTTGGAGGTGTAGCCGTTGTAGAGCAGGGCCATGCGTTCCCGGAGGTTTCCGCCGTCGACGACCTCCTGCAGCATGTGCCGGTCGGTGCCGACCATGCCGGTCGTGCCCGTGCTCCTGGAGCCGAACTGGGTCCTGTCCTTGTCGTTGGTGGTCATGGACCAGGCCAGGTCGACGACCTTCTTGACCTCGCGCTGGACGTCGGCGCGGTCGAGCAGGTGGGTGGCGAGCCGCCGCTCGTAGGCCTCGGCCTGCTCGCGGTAGCGGATGCGCCGGAGGTCTCCGGGCGCGGCGGGCGGGGCGGCCTCCAGGGCCTCGCTCTTCGGGACGGGATCCGGCTCGTGGGCGGGGGCGGCCGCGTCGTCGCCGTGCGGGAGTTGACGGGCCTTGTCCTGGTGCGCCTTGATCAGGTAGCCCTCGAACTCCGGGACGAAGTCCTCGGTCCGGTAGTGGTTCCAGACCGATGCGCCCTCCTTCACCTTCAGGCCGGCGACGCGCAGGCCGCTCTGCTTGTCCGCGGACTGTCCGCCGTCCCGGATGAGGCCTTCGTAGAAGTGGGGGTGGAACTTGAACTGCGTCCCGTCGGTGAGGAAGTCGTACTTCTTCAGCGTCTCCGGGACCTCCTTGGCCGTCCAGTCCTCGGTGATGTTCTTCACCTTCAGGCCGGTGGCCGCGCGGCCGAGGACGAACTCCATGACCACCGGCAGGCCGGAGAGGGTGTCGCTGTAGGTGGCCGCGTGGTCGAAGTCGTGGCCGGTGTAGAGCCCGGGCCCCAGCTGGGACCAGCCCTCCTTGTTCTTGACCGCGCCGATCTTGCCCTGGAGCAGGTATCCGCGCAGCGTCCACGCGTCGGTCACCCGGAAGACCGGCTGCCCGGGTTCCAGGGTGACGACGACGATGTCCGGCTGGACCCGCCCGGTCAGTTCCTTCGCCACCTTCGGGTCGACGGGACGCTCGGTCGCCACCGCCTGCGGCCCGCGCGTGTCGGGGCGCAGTTCCGCGTAGTGCGCGGCCGAGCCCGGCCCCCTGCCGGGGTCGCGGTAGACGTGCACCTCGCGGCCGGCCGCCTCGGTGTTGAACGCGGTGCGGCCGTTCCCCTCGTGGACCACGAGGTGGATGCCGAGGGCGTGGGCGATGACCGCCGGCGCCTCGTCGTAGAACGAGGTGTTCCACAGGGACCGGTTGCGCAGTCCCATGTCGAGCAGGTCGCTCATGCGCAGGTTCCCGAGGTCGCTCGCGGACAGCGTCGACGGCTGCTCGTCCCCCGGGCTGCGGTACACCTGCCAGGTCCGGTCGCGCTCGTGCGGCTCCAGCCGGTCCACGGGCCGCTGGCCGGTGGCGTCGGCGTTGCGGCGCAGCGCGGCGCCGGCGTCGCTGCGGAACCACCGCGACGCCAGCTCGCGCAGCCCGTGGACAGTGAGGTCGCCGTGCTCCCAGCTCTCCAGCCCGCGGGCGCCGGCGAGGACGGCGTGCAGCAGGCAGTCGCCGTCGCCCGGCACGCTGACGACGTGGTGGAGCCGGCCGCCGTCGAGCACGTTCACGCGTGACTCGTGCACCGGGGCCGGGGCGTTCGACGGCCGGTGGACGGTGCTTTCGGTGACGTGGGCGACCGCGTTGTGGGCGACCGCGTTCGGCGGTGCCGGGGCGACGGGCCCCTCGGCCTGCCGATGCTGCTCCGTCAGCGGGGCGGGTGCCTGGGCGGTGTCCGGGCGGGAGCTGTGCTGCTCGTGGGTCAGGTCGCGCAGGACCGGGCCCGAGTGCAGGACCTCCTCGATGCGCTGGAGGTGGCGGGGCAGCACCGTGAAGTCGTCCCGGTAGGCCGCGGTGCCCATCACCCCGTTCTCGCCGGCCCACCAGTCGCGGCGGCGCAGCGCGTAGGCGTCGCCCGGCCTGGTCACCGGTTCGACGTACTCGTCCGGCAGGCCGAGGAAGTGCAGCAGTTCGTGCAGCAGCACGCCGGGCGGGCTCTGGTCGGACCAGCGGGTCTGGTTGCTGCGCTCGCCGCCGGGGACCACGGTGACCGTCCGGTGCGCGCCGTGCTCGCTCTGCGCGCCTTCGATCCGCAGGTGCACCTGGTCGCCGCCGGGCAGGTGGAAGCGTTCGTTGAACCGCTCGCCGACCACGTCCCGGGCCCGGTCGAGCGTCCGGGCGGCCTCGTGCGGGGGCAGCGGGTGGCCGTCCGGCCCCTGCAGGTGCAGGCGCAGGGTGAACTCGGTGACCCAGTGGCCGGGCCGGACCTCGAAGCGCCGCGCGTCGTAGCCGATCACGGTCGCGGCGCCGTGCAGGCCGCCGAGCAGGGGCTGCCGGTTCTCGTAGTGGTCGCGCACGCCGGGGCCGGCGATGTCGCCCGGGCCGGCCTGGCCGCGCACCAGGGGGTCGAAGCGCACCGTGTCCATCCGGGCGGGCGGCGCGAGGGTGCGGATGTCGGCCCAGGCGGAGGCGGGCAGCACCGCGCCCGGGGTGACGGGCGGCGCGGCCGGGGGCACGACGGCGGGGGCCCCGGCGGCGGGCGCCACCGGTGCCTGGGCGTTCTGGTGCACGGCCGTCGCCGCCCCGGTGTTCTCCCCGGCCGGGTGTTCGGGCTGGTCGAGGAGCTGTTCGACCGCACTGCGGAACTGGTCGTTGGCGTCGGCGCCCAGGGCGTCGCGCCACACGTCCAGGTACTGGTGCACCTCGCCGTTCTGGTCGTCCAGGCCGTGCAGGAACGTGCTCAGCTCGGTGGTGTTCCCGGTGGCGAGTGCCGTCGAGGCCTCGCCGATCCGGTGCCCGCCCTGGGACTGGGTGCCGTTCGGTGCCAGCGTCCAGGGGCGGGTCTCGCCGCCGGGGCGGGCCGAGATGCCGGGGGTGGCGAGGGTGAGGATCTCCTGCCACGTGTTGGCGCCCTCGGTGACGACCAGGGTCGAGCGCTGCTCGAACAGTTCCATCACCGTCGGGTGGACGCGTCCCAGCCGCAGGCGGTGGACGCCCCCGTCGCCGGCCTGGGCGGCGGCGACGTCCCGGAGGCCGGTCAGCAGGTCGGCGTGGTTCTGGACCTCGTTCGGCTCGGCGCCGAGCAGGATCACGACCGCCGGACGGGACGGGTCGGGCAGCGCCCGCAGGGCGGCCTCCATCCGGGTGGCCATGTCGCGGTGGCGGACCGTGCCGTCGCCGATCTGCCCGTAGTAGGCGGTGACCAGCCGGATCTCGCCGTCCTGGGCGCGGCGCAGGAGGTCGGCGACCAGGTCCGGCACCGGGTCGTCGGGGCCGGTGGCCTCGGGCCAGTGGTCGCGGACGTGGCCCGGGAGGTCCGCCGGCACGGGCTGCGGGCGGAAGGGGTAGGTGACGGTGGCGCCCTGGTCGTGCCACAGCTCCGCCAGGACGTCGACCCCGCGGCGGATCTGCCGGGGGTGGCTGTCCCAGAGGAAGGGCTGCAGGACCAGGGCGTCCGGGTCCTGTTCCCCGGTCATCTCCCGCAGGGAGGGCGCCAGGTTCTCCCCGAAGTAGGCGGACGCGTCCTCGCCGTGCGGGGCGTCCAGGGCGGCGAAGACGGTCAGCGTCCGGCCCTGCCCGGAGGACTGGGCGCCGGCCCTCAGGAGGTCGGAGGTCAGGTGCCGGGCGGGGTTGATCGTCCGGTCCCGGTTGTCCTCCTTCGTGACGGAGGCCCGGAAGTCCGTCTGGATCTGCGGAGAACTGCCCGGATTGCCCAGGTAGCGGCCGCGCACGTTCGCGTTCGCCCCGGCGGAGACCAGCCAGGACTCCTCGGGCCTCGCCCCGCTCCAGGCGAAGTACTTCCAGTACGTCTCCAGATCGGCGACGAGCCGCCGCTCGCTCACCCGGTACGCGACGTCCAGCGGCGCGCCCGCGGGGTGGGCGGTCACCCGCATCCCCCGGTGGACGCCCGTCCACGGACCGTGGAACAGCCCGTAGGAGTGCCGGGGGTGCCCGACGTCGGCGGCACGGCCGAGCCGTTCGGCGTAGAACGGGGCCTTGCCGCTCGCGAACGTCAGGTGGACCTCGCCCCGGTAGCCCATCGTGGCCAGGCCCTCCAGCACCCTCAGGAAGGCGACCTGGTGGCCGCTGCCGGGCGAGCCCGGGTCGACCAGGCTGATCCGCGGGTAGCGCTGGTGCAGCTGCTGCCCGAGGGCGGCGTCGGCCGGGGACACGGTCGGCGGCTCGCCGGTGTGCGGCGGCATTGCGGCGAGGTGCTGCTCGTCCTCGACGCGGTGCTGCTCCCGGATCTCCTGGGCCGGCCCGTGGGAGACCACCGGCACGAGCGGCATGGCGAGGGGCTGTCCCGCACCACCCGGCACGGGCGGCAGCGGCGGACCGCCCACCGGCGGAGGCGGCGGGCCACCACCCGGCGGCGGCGGGGGCACCGGCGGGCCACCACCCGGCGGCGGCGGGGGCACCGGCGCACCGGTCCCGCGGCCCGGCGGCGGGGGCGGCGGCGGGGGCGGCGGGGCCTGCGCGGGCGTGTGCTGCGCCACCGGGTAGACGGTTTCGTCGGCGGCCCGGCGGTCCTTCCCGGCCACCTCCCGGCGTTCCTGCTCCTGCGTCTCCCGGCGGGGCCCGGCGTCCTCGTGGTCCCGGCCGGTCGTCCGGACCGTGCGGCCCGCCTGGTCCCGCAGCGGTCCGACCGGCCCGGACCGGTCGCCCTCGGGTGCGGGGGTGTCCGGGTGGAGGTCGCCCCGCTCGACGGGTTCGTGGTCCTTCGGGCGGCCTCCGCCCGGCTTCCTGTCCGAGGACGGCTCCGGGACGGTGTCCCGGGGGCGGACGGGCGGGCCGGACGGGGTGCGGGGTCCGGGCACGGGGGTCGGCTCGGGCTTGCGCTCCGTCTCGGTCTCCGCCTCGGGCTTGTGCTCGGGGGTCGGCTCGGGCTTGTGCTCGGGCGTGTGCTCCGTCTCGTGCTCGGGCCGGTTCTCGGGCCGGTTCTCGGCGTGCGGGCGGCCGAAGACGTTCTCGTTGGCCGCCTCGTGGCCGCGCCAGCGGTCGCCGTCCAGGTCCTCGGGCCCCCAGTGCTCCTTGTAGGCGTCGAAGAACTCGCCGCCGTAGCGGGTCTTGAGCTCCTGGACCTCCTCCGGCGACACCCGGCGGCCCTCGGCGAGGCGGTCGTAGCCGGCGGCGGCGTGTTCGCGGGCGGGCAGCACGGCGCGCTCGAAGGCGACGTGCTCCTCCAGGCCCTGCGTCAGCCGCTCGCGCTCGCGCCGCCACTGCTCCAACTGCCCGCGCAGGTCGGCCTTGTGGTCGGCGTCCGGGTCGCGCAGCAGGGAACGGAAGTGCTCGTCGAACGCGGCGCGGACCCGCTCGGTGTAGCCCTCGCGCACGCGCCGGGCCGCGGCGGAGGCCGGCGGTTCGGAGCGGTCGGTGCGGGCGCCGCGCACCGGCCGTCCCAGGGCCGTCTCGACGGAGGCCGCCGGGTCGGTGCGGTGGTCGGCGGCGTCGGGGCCGCCCAGGTCGTGCGGGACCTCGGCGCGGGCGGTGTCCTCGGCCGCGCGCACCGCCTCCTCGCGGGCGCCGTGCAGGGCCAGCAGGCGGTTGGCCTCGGCCTGCGAGGTCAGCCGGTCCAGTTCGGCCTTGAGCCGGTCCGGGTCGCGCTCGGCGGCGGTGTGCTCGGCGACGAGGCGGTCGGCGCGGCGGGCGAGGTCGGCGCGGGCGGCGGCCACCGCGCGCGGGGACGGGCCGTCGGCCAGGCCGAGTTCGCGCAGCGTCTCGGGGCCGAACTGGTCGGGGGCGCTGGTCTTCCACGCCGCGGCCGCGTCGTCCACCGCGTCGACGGAGCGCTTCAGGACGGTCTCGCGGACCGCCTGGACGGTGAACTCGTGGGACAGCCCGCTCCGGTGGCTCTCGAAGCCGGCCCGGAAGTCGGCTTCGAGCTGCTCCTTCCCCTGGACGGCGGGGTCGAGGGCGGCGAGGTCCTCGCCGTTCTCGTCCTGGATCCCCAGGAACGCGTCCTCGTCGCGGCGGCCGCCGTGCGGTTCGGTAGCGCCGGGGCGCTGGGCACCCGGCTCGGTCCCGTCGACGTGCTGGGCCGTCCGCTCCTGGTAGCGGCCGTGGAACTCGGCGATCCGCTCCCGCATGGCCTCGGCGATCTGGTCGCGGGCCTCCTCCGAGACCCGGGCGTCCTTCGGCACGCCGGCGGCGTCCAGCAGGGCGCGGTCCGTCTCGGTGAGGTCGTCCCGCTTCCAGTCGGCGTGGGCGTCGTCCACCGCCCGTTCGATCCGTTCGGTCTGCGTGGCGCGTGCCTGCCGGACGTCCAGGTCCCCGGCGGCGCGGAGCAGCCGGCGTTCCAGGGCGCGGGCGGCGAGGGCGTTGCGTTCGGGGGTGACGTCGGCTCGGGTGGCGTACAGCTGGGCGATGTCGCGTTCGGCGTCGGAGCGGAAGCGTTCGGTGGCCTCGCGGCGGATCTCCGCGTGCAGGTGGTCGCCGCCGGTGGCGGCGGGGTCGAGGCCGCGTTCGGTCAGCAGGTGCTCGAAGCGGCCGACGGCGACCTTGAGGGCGAGTTCGCGGGCGCCGGCCAGTTCCAGGCGGCCGGCGGCGTCGTCGAGGATCTCCCGGCGCTCGTGCGGGCGGGCCTCGATGTCGGCCTGCAGGTCGGCGGCGGTGCGGCGCCACGCCTCGGTGCCGGGGCCGGTGAGGGTCCGCAGTTCCCGGGGCAGGTCGGCGTGGACGTCGATCAGGCGGTCCTCGATGTCGCCGTGCAGGGCTTCCTTGGCCTCGGCCTCGGCGAGCACGGTGTCGTGCCGCTCGGCGATCTCCTTCTGCTTGTCGTGCCAGGAGGTGCGCCGTTCGTCGCCGGCGGGTGCCTTGGCGTGCTCGGGGGCGTCGACGCGGTGGTAGGGGTGGCCGGAGGGCGTGTGGGAGGTGGCGGGGCCGTCGGGGGTGTGCGGGCCGGCGGGCCCGCCGGGCTCGGGGTCGCGCGGCGGGGTGGCGGGCGGCACGGGGCCCTGCGGGTCGGGGCGGTTCGCGTCCGGGCCGTTCGGGTCGGGGCTCTTCGGGTCCGGGCTCTTCGGGTCCGGGGTCTTCGGGTCCGGGGTCTTCGGGTCGGGGCCCGGACCGGCCGGGGTCTTCGGGGCCGGGCCGTTCGGGTCCGGGTGACCGGGCGCAGCAGGCGCGGTGCCGTCGCCGGGGCCGCCGGCGCTGGTGCGCAGCGGCGGCGGCGCGGCGGCCGGGCTCCGGTGGGCGGTGTTCTCCTGCGGCTGCGGGCTGGTGTCGGTGCTGCCGGGGTGCCGGCCCGCTCCCCCGGGGCCGCCGCCGGTCGAGGTCGGGGGCTGGTGCAGGGGCGGTTCGTTGTGCTCGTCGACGACCGTGGTGCGGCGCGCCGGGTCGAACGTGGGCTTGGGCTGCGGCTGGGGCTGGGGTTTGACGGCGCCGTCGCGGCCGTTGGCGTCGGCGGAGGCCGTCGCGGTGGTGCCGCGTTTCCCGCCGTTCACCGGGTTCCCGGCGCCCTGGTTGCCGCTGCTCTGGTTGCCGCTGCCCTGGTTGCCGGCCTTGGGTGTGCCCGCGCCGGTGGTGCCGGACTCGGTGGTCCCGGGTCCGCCGCCCGTCTTGCGGGGCACGGGCGGGGTGACGGGGGCTTCCCGGTCGCCGGGCGTCGTGGTGGACTTCGGCGGGGTGGGGGCGGTCGTGCGCTCGTCGCCTCGGGACTGCGTCTCGACGGGCCGGGCGGGGGCCTTCGGGTCCCATCCGCCGTCGACCGAGGAGTTGAAGCTGGTCTTGCCCTTCGGGTCGGCGAGGACGCCGTCGCCGTTCTCCTCCCGGTGGTGGTTCCCGGATCCGAGGAGGGTGGAGCCGGACAGCGAGGCGCCCGACTTGATCGGGGCGCCGTCGCCGCCCGACAGGTGCGTCCCGGCGATCTGGTCGATGTGTCCGGGCCGGGGCACCGGGAAGGGCGCCGAGTGGCCGCCGATGTTGCTGATCACCGACAGGATGGTCAGCGGGTGGGTCAGGGGGTAGTTCGGGCCGGACTCGTCGGTGATCCGGGAGCTCTCCAGGCCGCGGACGAAGTCCGCGTAGCGCAGGGTCAGCGGCGAGGCGAGGCCCATGATCATGTGGCGCATCCCGCCCATCATGAAGCCGCCGACGAAGCTCATCCCGCTGGCTTGCCACTCGCCGTTGTAGATCGTGTTGTAGATGCCCTCGGTGAGGTACTGGTTGATGCCCGACTCCAGCTGGCTGCCCAGGACGTGGCCGAGGTGGAACATCTTGTTCATCCTGTTGACGCCGCCGGCGAGTTCGGGCACCTTCTCGACCAGCAGCTTGAGTTCGGGCGTGAGCGCGACCCGGGCGCCGTCCTTGGCGAGGTTCTCCAGGGTCTCCTTGAGCGTTTCCTTGCTGCTCTCCTTCATCACCGTCTTGAGCGAGTGCTCGGCGAACTGCCTGCCGATGTGCTCGCCCATCTCCCGGGCGAACGTCTTGCCCAGTTCGTCGCCGAGTTCCTTCTCGAAGAGCTCGCCGAGCTGTCGCACGAACTTCTCGCCGGTCGCGGCGCCCACCTTGCGTCCGGCCTTGAAGCCCTTGGTCAGGTACTGGGCGTTCTCCTTCAGGAGGTTGGAGATGCCCTTCGCGAACCGCTCGGCCGCCTCGTTGCCGAGCAGGTGGCCGAGGCCCTCGCCGCCGGCCTTGGCCCCTTCCTTGGCGCCCGCCTTGACGGCGCCGTCCCCGAGCTCCTTGATGCCCGACTTGAGGGCGCCGCCCGCCACGCTGCCGGCCAGTTCCTTGGCCGCCCCCTTGAGGGCTCCGGCCGCGGCGTCCTCCCCGAGTTCCTTGCCCGCTCCCTTGAGGGTTCCCCCGGCCAGCCCCTTGATGACGTCGTCGAGCGCGCTCTGCACGAACAGCTTGGCCAGACGGCCGCCGAGCAGCTTGCCCAGGCCCTCGCCGATCAGGCTGAGCGGCCCGCCGATCGCGCCGCTGAGCGCGCCGAAGATCGCCGCCTGCTTGGTGAGGTCCTTGTCCCACTCGTGCCGGTCGCCGTGCTCGAACTGGATGCCCTGGATGATCGCGTCCAGGATCAGGCCGCCGACGACGCCGCCGAAGGTGTGCATGGCGATCAGCAGCGCGAGCTTCTTCAGCAGCTGGAGGAGGAACTGCCGCGTCAGGATCTTCTGCCACTCCAGCTGCACCATGGAGAAGCCGCCGGTGAACACGGACCAGGCGATGGCGAAGGCGATCTCGATGATCAGCTGGACGAGCTGACCGATCGCCATCCACTTGGTGTACTCGACGGTGTTGGCGACCTTGCCGGCCAACTCGGCCAGCTGGGTGCAGAGTTCACCGGCCTTGCGGAGCGGGTCGTCGCTCGGGTCCTGGCTGGTGAACTGACTCCACTCCCGCCTGAAGGCCTTGGCGGCCTCGCCCTCGATCCGCTTGTCGCAGGTCTGCACCGCGTCGAGGATGTACTCGCTCAGCTTCGGCAGGTCCTGGGCCAGCGCGAGGTAGTCGTCCCGGACGTCCCGCAGCAGCCCCTCGTCGGACTCGGGCCAGGGCATGCCGCTGATGATGTGGAAGAACTGCGCCACGCCCGGGGAGACGTGGATGGACGAGTGGGACATGGCGCAGGGCCTCCGGGGCGGTGCTGGTGGTACGGGGGGTGCGGGGGCCGGCGGGAGCGGGCGAACGGACGGGCAGGCGCGCGGGACCGGCGCCGGGGCCGATCCCTAGCGGAGGCGGTTCACACCAGGCCGCGGCCGTGGTCGTCGGCGGCGTCGAAGAGGTCGGCCGTGCCCTGGCCGTGGGCGGACATCGCCTTCAGCTTGTTGCGGATCTGCGTGGTCAGCCCGGTGAGGTCGGCGGTGGGCTTGTCGATCTTCTCGTGGTACTGCTTGCCGATGTCGTCGCCGCCGCCGGCCTTGACGTTCTTCGTGTTGATGTCCTCCACCTCGGTGTTGATCTTCTCCACCAGGGCGGCCACGTCGTCGAAGTTGGCGAACGCCTGCTTGAGGCCCGACTCCTTGCGCAGCCTGTCAGCCATTGAACTCTTCCTGCTTGCGGGACTTGACGCTCTGGTCGGCGCCGGGGCGCATCGCGGTGAGCGGGGCGAGCAGCGCGTCCAGGTCCAGGGCGCCGCCGGTTCCGAACGGGTCCTCGTCGCCGCGTTCGCCGGTGAAGTTCATCCGCAGCGTCTCGCCGACGCCCTCGAAGCCGCGCATCTCGGCGGCGATCCGCTCGCCCATCCGGGCCTTGGCCTCGTTGAGGACGTCCTTCAGCACGGTGCTCAGCTCGGCCGGCGCCATGGACTGGTAGGCGGTGGTGTGGAAGCTCAGCGCGAGCAGCTCGCCCTGGGGGCCGACCTTCGCGGTGACCATCCGGTCCTTGCTCCTGGCCTCGGCGGTCATCGCCTGCATCCTGCGCGTCGACTCGGCCAGCCTCTCCTTCTGTTCCTCCAACGAGGCCAGGGCCCGGTCCAGTTGGTCCTCGAACGAGTACGACATGCCTTCTCCGTGTCCTTTCCCGGGGCGGCGTCCCTGCCGGGACGCCGCCCTGCCTGCCGGTGGTGCCCGCCGCTCAGCGGCCGATCACACCGTTGACCGCACCGGTCTCGGTGCCCCACACCTCTTCGTCCTCGGCCAGCCAGGTGGTGCGCTGACGGTCCTTCTCGCCCTGGCCCGCGCCCATGCCACCGCCCATGCCGCCGCCCATCGGCGGCATCATCGGCATCCCGCCGCCGCTGGTGGACACCGACCGGCCGCGCATCGCGGCCTGCTCCTCGGCCGCCAGCGCGGAGGCCTTCTGCATCGCAGCCTTCTCCGCCGCGGCCGACTCGGCGGCCGCGGCGGCCGCCGTCCTGCCGCCCGGGGCCAGCCCGCCGCTGTTCTCGATGGCCTGCGAGCTCAGCCCGCCGCCGGATCCGACCAGCTTGGGCAGCGAGCCGCCGGAGGGGATGCCGCCGGAGCCGCCCACTCCCCCGACGCCGCCGAGGAGGCCGGCGTAGGAGCCCGGGCCGCCGGAGCCGGAGTCCGAGCCCCCGCCGGAGCCGTAGTCGCCGAAGGAGGAGCCGAGGTCCAGCTTCCAGTCGTCGCCGCTGGACGGCGGGCGGATGCCGCCGCCGCTGCCGGTCCCGCCCCCGCCGCTGCCGCTGCCGCTGCCGCTGCCGACCATCGCGTCGATGGCGTGCTGGCGGTCGGTGTAGCGCTGGGAGATGTCGGAGATCGGGCGGCCGGTGGAGTCCAGGAGGGTGCCGTCGCCGGCGATGGAGCCGCCCTTGGGCAGCACCACGGGGTTGCCGTCGCGGTCCAGCACCTCCTTGTCGTCGGGGCCGATCACCGTCCCGTCCTCGCGGACCCTGGAGCCCCTGGGCACCTTGGCGTTCTGCCCGTAGATGCCGCCGCCCGTGCCGGGCGGGACGTCCGAGCCCGGCGGGACGACGACGGGCTTGCCGTCCTTGCCGATCACCTTCTGGCCGTTGGCGTCGTACACCTGGCCGTCCTTGCCGATGTAGCCGCCGGGGGGCAGCAGCACCGGCTTCTTGTCGGCGCCCAGGACGGGCTTGTGGTCCTTGTCGAGGATGGGCGTGCCGGCGCCGTCGCCGATGCCGCTGCCGCCTCCCCCGCCGGGACCGATGACCGGGGGCGGCGGGGGCAGGTGGGTCTTGGAGTCGCCGCCCTTGCCGTCGCCTCCCTTGCCGGCACCGCCGCCGCTGCCACCGCCCAGGTCGAACTTGCTGCCGGAGCCGCCGCCCCCGCCGCCGCTGCCGCCGCCCAGGTCGATGTTGCCGTCACCGCCCTTGCCGTCACCGCCCTTGCCGTCACCGCCCTTGCCGTCACCGCCGGTGCCGTCGCCGGTGCCCGGGCCGGGGGGCGCCTGGGTGGGCAGGTCCAGGCTGATGTTGACATAGCCGCGGCCGAAGTCCGTGACCAGCTGCTTGTAGGCGGTGTTCAGGGCGTCCGTCGGGTCGGTCCCGCCGCCGGTCCCGCCCTTGCGCGCGTCGAGGTACACGGCGGCGTTGGAGCGCCAGATCTCCTTCGCCCGCTGCTCCAGCAGGACGTAGAAGGAGTCGTGCAGGGCGTCGCCGAGCGTGTTGGAGGGGATGGCCGTCGCGTTCCCGGAGGCGTCGATCGTCGGCGTGACGCCCCTCAGCGCCTCCTCCAGGGCCTGGTAGATGGCGTGGGAGGGCCACAGGGTCCCGGAGTCCCACCACTGCTGGTGGACGGTGTAGAGGCCGGTGACCGTCTGCGGGATCTGGTCGGCCGCCGCTTCGAGGTCGTGCGGGTGGTTCACCGTGTCCAGCTGGAGGCGGATGGTCTCGATCTCCAGCGCGTACCGCTTGAGCAGCATCTTGAACTCGCCGGCCGCGTCGCCCTGCCAGTTGCTGTCCGGGCCGTCGATCAGGTCGACCCACTTGTTCACCCGCGGGTACCAGGTCTCCAGCCACGTGCCCACGTCCCGCAGGCCCTGGGCTGCGGCCCGCAGGCTCCGGGGGTCGATCGCGGCGTTGCCGCCGCCGGACGCCAGCGGGCTGAAGATCCCCTCGTGCTGGTGGATGAACTGGGACAGCGGCTTGTCCGTGTCGTTGCCCCAGTCCGTGTAGTTGACCGGGATCCCGACCAGGATGTGGCTGTGGCTGCCACTGCTCCGGGTGAAGTTCCACGCCCACCAGACGTCGGGCTTGCTCTCGCCCTCCTTGGCCATGTCCGTCTTCCCGACGTCGGACTTGTCCCCGAAGTAGAAGTCGGCGCCGGTCTCGCCCTTCTTGACCTGGTCCGTCCTGATCCAGGACTTGGCCCCCGTGGGCAGCTCCGCGACCTTGGTCCGGTCCACGATCTTCTGGTCCGGGCCCGCGAAGAACGTGAGCACCTGCTCCCAGCTCACGGCCATCAGTGCCCCCACATGCTCGGTACGGTCAACTACTTTTTCAGCTACCCGACTTGGGCGCGGTGGCGGTCGACACCTTGGTGAGGACCTCCATCATCTCGGCCGCCGTCATGGCTTTCTCGTGGGCCTCGTCCATGATCGTCAGCGTCAGCTGGATCTTGATCTGGGCCTGACGCATCTGGGCCTTGAGGGTGCCGAGGTCGGTGGCCAGGCCGGTGGCCAGGTTCTTGAAGTCGAGGACGACCGAGTCCGCGAAGAAGTACTTGTTGCCCACCAGCAGCGAGTTGCCCGTGTCGTTCAGCATCCCGGCGTAGCGCTGCATCACGTTGTAGCCGGGGTTCTGGTTCAGGTCGTCCAGCAGGCCGCCGATCTCCGTGTTCGCGAAGTACTGGAGGTCGTCCTTGTCGACACTGAGCGTGTGTTCGTAGTTCGGCGGCTCGGGCGTCGCCATCAGCCGACGCCCGCGGCGGCGCGCTTGTCGGCGTCGCGCAGCAGGCCGTGCATGGTCCTCAGGGTGCCGGCGGCGGCGGAGATGTCGTTGGTCATCTCCGACTCCTGGGCGTCGAGCATCAGCCGGAAGTCCCGGGCGGCGGTGGCGAGCTGGCCCTGGAGCTGGCCCTCGGCGCTCTGGAGCGCGGTGCGGAGGTTCTCCATGGCGTCGTGCATGGCGCCGCCGGCCGCGGCCAGCGCGTCGGCGGCCTCGTCGATGTTGGCGTGGTTGAGCGTGATGTGTCCGTCGTTCGCGGCCATCGGTTTCCCCTCGGGTCGGTGGTGCGGGTCGGTGGTGCGGGTCGGTGCCGGGCGGCCGGCTGCTACTTGGGGTTCAGGCCGTTGCTGATGTCCAGGCTGAGGCTGGAGGGGCCGGCGCCGTTGACGGTGGCCAGGGCCTCCGAGTGGGCGGTGTTGATGGTGTTGTGCCCGGCCGCGAAGTTCTCGTGGAAGGTGCTGTAGGCGCTGTTGAGCTGCCGGTAGCGCGTCGTCCAGTCGTTGATCTTCTGCTGGTAGGCGTCGCTGCAGGCGGCCTGGAAGTGCTGGTGGATCTCGGTGTTGATGTCCTGGATGTTCGTGCAGGCCCTGAGCATGGTGTCGATGTGGCTCTGCAGGGTCGCCAGGGTCTGGCGGACGACCGTGTCCTCTGTCTGCAGGGTGTTCACCATCGGGGGCTCCTCTCCGTCGGCCCGGCGCGGATGCCGGGTTCATTTCAGGTCAACGGCGCCGTGTCGGCGGCCGGTTCACCGCGGGCAGGCAGGTGCGGGGGCGGCAGGCGCGGGGGCGGCGGGGGCGCCGGTGAGGGCGGCCGGGTCGAGGCTCGGGCCGGTGGGCAGCAGGGTCAGCAGCGCCTCGGGGACGCCCGGCGGGGCGGCCTCGCCGTAGCCGAGCTGCTTGGCGACGGCCGGTGAGGGCAGCGGGTACTTCACCCCGGTGTCGGTGACCAGGTACAGGGTGGTGCCGGTGCCGGCGGTGGACAGGGCGCGCACCAGGGCGCCGCCGCCGGGGCGCACCGCGATGGTGTCGGCGGTGGCGCAGGGCGCCTCGACGCCGGGCTGGACGGTGGGGGCGGAGCCCTGCAGGGCGGTGTCGTCGACGAGGGTGACGGCGGTGATGGGCCCGGGGTCGCCGGGGCGCAGTTCGGCGCAGACGTCGCGGCCCTGGGGGGCGGTCAGGAGTTCGGGCACGGTGGTGGGCAGGGCGGTGGCGGCGTTGGCGGCCGGTGCGGGGGGTGCGCTGTGGGCGGCGAGGTCGGCGGCGCCCACGGCGGCGGGGGTGACCGCGGCGCCCTGGTAGGCGCTCTGCTGGGTGCGGAGGTCGTTGCGCAGCAGTTCGAAGGCCATCGGGGTGAGCGGGGTGAGTCCGGCGGCGGTGAGGAGGTAGGGGTCGCCGTTGGGGCCGGTGAAGAGCTGTCCGACGCGGGTGGGGCGGGTGGCGAGGTCGGGGCCGGGGGTGCCGCGCTGGTCGAGGTCGGGGGCGGCGAGGTCGGGGCCGGCGGGCAGGGCGTTGAGGAAGGCCTGGGGGACGGGCTGGGCGGTGGCGGCGCTCTGGCCGAGGGCCTGGCGGGCGCCGTTGCGGGTGTCCAGGCGCAGGCGGCGGCCGTGCCACAGCAGGTGGGCGGTGCCGTCGGGGGCGGTGACCAGGAGGGCCTGGTTGTCGGTGAGGGCGGTGCCGCGGGCGGCGGGGTCGACGGCGAGGGCGAGGTGGGGGGTGCGGGTGCCGGAGGGGCCGGGGCGCAGGGCGGCGCAGGCGAGCCAGGGGGCGGTGGTGAGGCGGCCGGGTTCGGGCAGGCCGTCGGGGGCGCCGAGGATGCCGAGGGGGGTGCCGCGGGGGGTGCCGGCGAGGGAGTGGGTGCTGACCTGGTCGACGGTGAGCTGGTCGCCGGCGATGAGGCGGGCGGTGGTCTCGTTGAGCAGGGGGTGGAGGGTGCCGTCGAGGTAGAGGTAGCGGGCGCCGCTCTCCTTGACCAGGACGAGGGTGCCGGGTTTCTTCCAGCCGGTGGCGCCGCCGGGGACGAGGACGCCGTAGACGGCGGCGATCAGGCAGGCGAGGACGGCGATGACGGTGCCGGTGACGATGCCGCGGGAGGTGCGTCCGGTGGGGGCGTCGGGGGCGTCGGGTTCGCCGCGGAGCATGCCGGTGGCGAGACGGCCCATCACGAACAGGTGGGCCTGCACCTGGTCGCGCTTCGACTGCATGGCGTGGTTCTCCTCGGGGCGGGGCGTCGGGTCGGCTCGCGCGGGCGGTGCGCGGGTGCGGGTGGCGGCGGGCTTCAGCCGGAGATGGCGCGCAGCCCCTGGTAGGCGCCGGCGGCGGCGAGGGCGAGCGGGAGCACGCTGACGGCGGCGAGGGTGTGCAGGAGGTCGGCGGCGCGGCCCCAGTAGGGCAGCAGGCGCCGGCCGGGGACGGTCCAGGAGACGGCGGCCAGGACGGCGGCGGTGGCGACCAGGGCGGCGAGCAGGCCCGTGCGCTCGGCGGTGGACCGGCCGGCGGCGAGGTGGGCGGTGAGCAGGGCGGGGCCCAGGACGCCGGGGACGAGGACGGCCAGGCGCTGGGGGATGCTGCCGATGCCGCGGGCGTGCAGCAGGAGCAGGAGCGCCAGGGCGCAGGTCAGGGCGGTGGGGGCCCAGCCGTCGCGGCCGGTGAGGGTGACCAGGCAGAGGGCGAGGACGGGGGCGAGGGCGAGGTGGAAGGCCGTCAGGAAGCCGTCGGCGACGGCGCTGCGGGAGCGCACGGAGGCCGCGGGGACGGCTTCGATGCCTTCCTGGAGTTCCTCGGCGTTGCGGGGCAGGGCGGGCAGGCGCAGGCCGGACAGGCGGAAGCACAGGCCGGGCAGGAAGGAGGCGGTGGCGACGGGCAGGACGGCGAGGACAGCGGCGGTGGCGGGGGCGGTCAGTCCGCCGAGCAGCAGGGCGCCGGCGGTGGTGACCTGCAGGGCGAGCAGGACCAGGCCGAGGAAGAGCGGGGCGGCGCAGCCGACGGCGGCCATGGCGAGGACGGCGGCTCCGGCGCCGGTGCAGCCGCCGGCGAGCAGGCGGGCTCCGGTGGCGGAGGGTCCGGTGCCGGTGGTGAGGAGGGCGCCGGCCAGGGCGAGGTAGGGCACGGCGGTGGCGCCGAGGGCGGTGCCGGCGCCGGCGTCGCCGACGGCGCGGGAGGCGCTGAGGGCGCCGAGGAGCAAGAACAGGCCGGTGACGGCGGCGGCGCCGGCGCGCAGGTGGGGCGGGCCGGGCAGGAGGAGGAGGGCGAGGCCGCCGGCGAGGGCGGTGACGGCCAGGGCGAGGGCGACGTGGTGGGTGAGGGCGGGGCGCCAGGTGTCGGGGCGTTCGCGCATGCCGGTGGCGACGCCGTCGGCGAGGTCGTCGTAGTGGACCTCGGGCAGGGGGTCGCGGCGCGGGCGCAGGTGGAGGTCCTCGCCGTCGTGCAGGCCGAGGGCGTCGGCGCCGAGTTCCTCGTCCAGGGGCGGTTCGCCGAGGCGTTGGAGGATCCAGCCGTCGTGTTCGGTGCCCCGTTCCTCCAGGTCGTCGCCGGCGTGGGCGAGGACGGCGGGCAGCAGGTCGGCCAGTGGCACGTCGGCGGGGACCGCGAGGTCGAACACCGCTTCGGGTGCGTGGAACCTCAGTCGGCACAGTCCGGCGACTGCGGTCCCGTTGGCGCTCCCGTTCAAGGCTCTCCTCACGTCCGTACGGCCTGGGCCGTCCGCCCCGCGGGGGCGGTCTCCTTCACCCTGGGCCACGGGCGGCGGGGGCCGCGGGGTTCACCGGCGGGTGGCGGGTTCCGTACGGCGGGTGAACCCGGGGCGGGGCGCCGTCCGTCGTCCTGGGCGGACGGCGCCCCGGACCGCGGGGCCTTCGCGGCCGTCCCCCCTGGTGCGAGGAGCCGTTGCGTTGAGTGTGGTGCTGGTCGACCGTCCGCCTCGGCGTCCTGGTCCGGCGATGCCCGACGGCGAGATCCAGTTGCAGGAGCCGCCGGTCCTGCCGGAGTCGCAGAGCGGCATGTCGAGCATGATCTCGATGGCGCCGATGGCGTTGAGTTCGCTGTCGATGGTGTTCGTGTTCCTGCGTCCCGGTGAGGGCGGCGGGGTGCTCGGCTACGTGGCGGTGGGCATGATGGGCCTGTCCGCGGTGGGCATGCTGGTGACCTCGCTGATCCGCGGTTCCAGCGACCGCAAGCGGGAGTTGCGGGCCGAGCGGCGGGACTACCTGCGGTACCTGTCGCAGATGCGCCGGCAGGTGCGCGGGCACATCGTGCGCCAGCAGGAGGCGCTGGCCTGGCGGCACCCGGCTCCGTCGACGGTGGCGTCGCTGGTGCGCACCTCGCGGCTGTGGGAGCGGCGCAGCGCGCACCCGGACTTCGGTGACGTGCGGATCGGGGTGGGGCACCAGCGGCTGGCGGTGCGGCTGGCGCCGCTGTCGACGAAGCCGGTGGAGGACCTGGAGCCGTTGTGCGCGCACGCGCTGCGGCGGTTCATCCACGCCTACGGCACAGTCGCGGACCAGCCGATCGCGGTGTACGTGCGCGGGTACGCCCAGGTGCTGGTGCGCGGTGACGACCGGGAGGCGGCGCGGGCGCTGGCGCGGGCGATGCTGGCGCAGCTGGCGCTGTTCCACGCGCCGGACGAGCTGCGGATCGCGGTGGTGACGGACGCGGAGCACCGGGAGCGGTGGGAGTGGGCGAAGTGGCTGCCGCACGCGCTGCACCCGGTGGACACCGACGCGTTGGGGCCGGTGCGGCTGGTGGCGGGGTCGCTGGCGGAGCTGGAGCAGGTGCTGGGGGCGGAGTTCGCGGGGCGCGGGCCGTGGGAGCCGGAGGCGCAGCCGGGCCGGGACGAGCCGTTCACGGTGATCGTGCTGGACGGTCCGCAGGCGGGTGCGGGCAGCCGGGCGGCGCTGGCGGGGTGGCGCAACGCGGTGCTGCTGGACCTGGGTGACGCGTTGGAGTGGAAGCCGTTGCGGCACCGGTTGCGGCTGCGGATCGAGGAGGGCCGGCTGGCGATGGTCGGCGCGGACCGCAACCACCGTGACGAGGTGACGGAGCTGGGGCGGCCGGACGCGTTGTCGCTGCCGGCGGCCCGTCGGCTGGCCTCCCTGATGGCGCCGTACCGGCTCGGGGACCAGGTGGAGGCCGGGGAGCCGCTGGCGGGTGACTTCGATCTGGCGTCGCTGCTGGGCATCCGGGACCTGCACCGGCACGACGTGGCGCTGAGCTGGGCGCGGCGCGGGATCGCGGACCGGCTGCGGGTGCCGCTCGGGATCGCGGCGGACGGCACGCCGGTGGAGCTGGACATCAAGGAGTCGGCGCAGGGCGGCATGGGTCCGCACGGGATGCTGATCGGGGCGACCGGGTCGGGCAAGTCGGAGCTGTTGCGCACGCTGGTGCTGGCGCTGGCGCTGACGCACTCCTCGGAGGTGCTGAACTTCGTGCTGGTCGACTTCAAGGGCGGTGCGACGTTCCTGGGGCTGGACCGGCTGCCGCACACCTCGGCGGTGATCACCAACCTGGCCGACGAGGCGGCGCTGGTGGACCGGATGCGGGACGCGCTGCACGGTGAGCTGGTGCGCCGTCAGGAGCTGCTGCGGGCGGCGGGCAACTACAGTTCGCTGCTGGACTACGAGACCGCGCGGGCGGGCGGGGCCGATCTGGAGCCGCTGCCGACGCTGTTCGTGGTGGTCGACGAGTTCTCCGAACTGCTGGCCGCGCACCGGGACTTCATGGAGCTGTTCATCATGATCGGCCGGCTGGGCCGGTCGCTGGGCGTGCACCTGCTGCTGGCCTCGCAGCGGCTGGACGAGGGCCGGATGCACGCGCTGGAGTCGCACCTGTCGTACCGGGTGGGGCTGCGGACGTTCTCGGCGATGGAGAGCCGGGGCGTGCTGGGGGTGCCGGACGCGTACCACCTGCCGTCCCAGCCCGGCAACGGGTTCCTGCGCAGCGACATCGCCACCCTGACCCGGTTCAAGGCCGCGTACGTCTCCGGGCCCTACCGGGCGCCGCGGCCCGCGGCCGTGCGCCGGCAGGCCGCGGCCGGGCAGGTCGCCGCGTACGGCACCGGGTACGTGGCGCCGCGTCAGCCCGTCCTGGTGCCGGAGGAGCCGGAGGTGGAGGAGGAGCAGGAGAGCGGCAGCCTGCTGGCCATCGCGGCCGGGATGCTGCTGGACGCGGGGCCGCCGGCGCACCAGGTGTGGCTGCCGCCGCTGGGGGTGCCGCCCACCCTGGACCAGTTGCTGCCGCCGCTGGCGCCGCACCCGGAGCACGGGCTGACCACCGAGGGCGCGGCGGGCCGCGGCACGCTGAGCGTTCCGGTCGGTGTCGTCGACCGGCCCTTCCAGCAGGTGCGCGACCTGCTCACCGCCGACCTGTCGGGGGCGGGCGGGCACGTGGGGATCGCGGGTGGCCCGCAGAGCGGCAAGTCCACCCTGCTGCGGGCCCTGATGACGGCGCTGGCGCTCACCCACACCCCGCGCGAAGTACAGTTCTACTGCCTGGACTTCGGCGGCGGGACGCTGTCCTCGCTGCGCGGGCTGCCGCACGTGGGCGGGGTCACCGGGCGGCACGACCCCGAGCGGGTGGTGCGCACGGTCGCGGAGGTCAACGCGATCCTCGCGCGGCGCGAGCAGCGCTTCGCCGAACTCGGCATCGACTCCGTCGCGGCGTTCCGCCGGATGCTGGCGGCCGGTGAGCTGCCGCAGGAGGCGCACGGCGACGTCTTCCTGGTGATCGACGGCTGGAACACCGTGCGCCAGGAGTTCCCCGACCTCGCTCCGGTGCTGACCCTGATCGCCCAGCGCGGCCTCAACTACGGCATCCACCTGGTCGTCGGCACCACCCGCTGGGGCGAGGTCACCGGCGCGCTGCGCGACCTGCTGGGCACCCGCTTCGAACTGCGCCTCGGCGACCCGGTCGACTCCGCGATCGGCATGCGCGTCGCGGGGACGGTGCCCAAGGTCCCCGGCCGCGGTCTGACCGTGGACGAACTGCACTTCCTCACCGCGCTGCCCCGGATGGACGGCAACGGCGCCACCGACGACCTCGGCGAGGGGGTCGCGGACCTGGTCGACGCCGTCGCCGAGCACTGGACGGGGCCGCGCGCGCCCGAGGTCCGGATGCTGCCGCTGCAGCTGCCCGCCGCCGCGCTGCCCGCGCCCGAGGGCCGGCTGCGCGTCCCGCTGGGTCTGCAGGACGTGTCGATGGACACCCTGTGGCACGACTTCGAGGACACGCCGCACCTGGTGGTCGTCGGTGACAGCGAGTCGGGCAAGACGAACCTGCTGAAGCTGGTCGCGGCCGGCATCACCGGCGCCTACCGGCCCGACGAGGCGCGCATCATGCTGGTCGACTACCGCCGGGTGCTGCAGGGCGCGGTGCCGGAGGAGTACCGGCTCGGGCACGCGGTCGCCGTGGACGTTCTGCGCCAGATCGTCGACGGCGCGGCACGGGCGATGGGCAACCGGCTGCCCGGCGCGGACATCCCGCCCGAGCGGCTGCGGCTGCGGGACTGGTGGGAGGGCCCCGAGCTGTTCATCCTGATCGACGACTACGAGCTGGTCGCCGGCTCCCCCGGCGGGATCGCCGCCCACCCGTTCGCACCGCTGCTGGACCACCTCGCGCAGGGCGCCGAACTGGGCCTGCACCTGATCGTGGCGCGCAGCGCCAACGGCATCGGACGGGCCTCCTCCGACCAGCTGCTGCGCAAGCTGGAGGAGGTCAACACCCCGGCGGTGCTGCTGTCCTGCCCGCCGAGCGAGGGCTTCCTGTTCGGCAACACCAAACCCCGCACGTTCCCGCCCGGACGGGCCCTGCACATCACCCGGCGGCGCACCGTGCAGGTGCAGACCGCGGTCCTCGACGACGCCGACGGGGCGCAGCGGTGAGCGCCGGGAGCGCGCCGGTGCGGCGCTGGCTGGCCCGTCACCGCGACGTCCCGGCGCCCGCGCCCGCGCCCGCGGTGCTGCACGAGGCGGGCCCGCACTTCGTCATCGCGCCCGGCCCGGCGCAGGGCGCGGCCGGCGGGACGGCGGACGGGACCGAGGCGACGGCGGTGCTGCCGGCCGACCTCGCCGACGCGCTGGCCCTGCTGCCGGCCGTGGTCGGCACCGTGACGGTGCTGGCGGCGGCCGCCGACGCGCAGCCCGTCCTGCTCGCCGGCCTGGACGAACTCGCCCGCACCGCGGCCGCCCGCCGGGCCGCCACCCTGGTCCTCGCGGCCTCCGGCCTCGCCGCCGGCCAGGCCGACGGACGGCGGCCCGCCCAGCGGATCGCCGAACTCGCCGCCACCAGCATCGTCGCGCCCGACGGCGTCGTCACCCTGCGGCCCGACGGGACCCTGCTGAGCGGCGGCGCCGAGGACGGCGAGCCGTCCTCCTGGTGGCTGTTCACCCCGGCGGGGCGCACCCGCCGGCTCGGGCCGGTGTGGCCGCTGCCGGAGACGGCGGCGGCGATGGCGGGCGCGGCGGCGGCGGTGCCGGTCGCGGCGGGCGCGGTGCCGGTCGCCCTGCCCTCCCCCGCAGCCGCGGCCGCACCCGCACCGGCACCGGCACCGGCACCGGCACCGGCGGCCCTGCCCGCGTCGGCGGCGGGCACGGCCGTACCGGTCACGACCGGCCCGACAGCCCCCCGGACACCGCCACCGCCCGCGCCCTCCCCCGTGGCGGGCGGCGACCGCGACCCGTTCGACGGGGACCCGCTGGTGACCGTGCTGCCGCGCGGCTACTGGTTCCGCGACGAGCCCGCCCCCGACGTTCGGCCCGGCCTGCCGGCCCGAACCACGGCGACGCCGGGCACCCTGGTCCTGGTGGTCGGCCACCCCGGTGCGCCGCTGCCCGAGGCCGCCGGCGTCGCCGAGCGGCTGCGCCGCGTCCACCCGGCCCCGGACGACCTGCTGGTCAGTGCGCCCTGGGCGCCCACGACGGCCCTGGTCACCCTGGCCGCCGCCCTCGCGGCCGAGCTGGGCCACGACGTCCGGGCCGCCGTCGGCCTGCCGATGCGCACCGGGGACGGCTGCTCCGCCCGGATCCTGGACGCCGACGGCATCCCCGGCTGGGAGCCGTGGCTGACCGAGCTGACCGCTTCCCCCGGCCGCGGCCGGGTCGTCGCCTCGGCGTGGCGTCCCCTGCCCGACGGCACCACGTCCTGCGGCCCCGCGCTCTACCGCGCGCCGGTGGCGGGCTGGTGCCTGGAGGCGGTCCCGGCCGGCCTGTGGCTGCGCCCGGAGGACCCACCGCTGGGCCACGGCCCGCGGCTGCTCGACCCCGACCCGGCCCGTCCGGTGCTCATCGCGGGCGTGACCGACCGTACGGTGCCGGCGGAGGTGCTGGCCGCCGTGGACGGCCTGCTGACGGCGCTCACCGTCCCGGGCGCGGCGGTACCGGGGCTGCTCCTGAACGCGGGCCCCGCGCCGGAGACCGCCCGCCCGGCCGTGCCCGGCCGTGCTCCGCTCCCCGACGCACCGGACACCGAGCCCGAACCCGGGCCGTCGGTGCCACCCGCCGGCCCGGACCCGGACGGCGCCGACACCGACCCCGACACCGACCCCGGCTTCCCGGAACCGCCCACCTGGGCGGCCACCTCCGCCGGCCCCGACACCACGACCGGCACCCGGGAACCCGCCCCCGCCCGTACCCCGCTCCCCGACGCACCGGACACCGAACCCGACCCCGGGCCGTCGGCGCCACCCGCCGACCCGGACGGCGCCGACACCGACACCGACCCCGGCTTCCCGGAACCGCCCACCTGGGCGGCCACCTCCGCCGGCCCCGACACCACGACCGGCACCCGGGAACCCGCCCCCGCCCGTACCCCGCTCCCCGACGCACCGGACACCGAACCCGACCCGGAACCGGAGCCCGAACCGGCACCCGTCGGTCCGGGCGCCGGGCCCGCCGCCGTGGAACCCGCCGTCCCCGAACCCGTCCCCGAACCCGTCCCCGAACCCGAACCCGTCCCCGTCTCCGTGGACCCCACGGCCGGGCCGGCCGGCGGCACCGGCAACGGCGGCACCGACGCCGGCGACACCGAAGGCACCGCCGTGTCCCGGCTCGTCGCGCCGGACGGCGCGTTCCCCGCCGGCCGGCCGTCCACCGCCGCGGAGCGGGCGGCGTTCCGGGCCCTGCTGGGCCCGCACTTCCACCGCTACGCCAGCCGGGCCGAGCAGGTCGCCCTGCGGTTGCCGGCGCTGCGGTCGCAGGCCCGTGACGACCTGAAGGACGACCTCGCGGCGGTCTACCTCCACCACGCGGACACCGGACTGCCCGCGTCCCGGGCCGAGTTGGTGGCGGCGGCCCGCCGGCCCGGCGGTGCCGGGGCGCTGGACCCGTACCTGGCGTGCCTGGGTTCCGGGCTGCGCCGGCTGCCCAACCACCGGGGGCCCGTGCTGCTGGGCGCCGACGCGGACGAGGAGGTGCTGCGGCACTACGTGCGGGACGCGCTGCTGACGGAGCCCGCACCGCTGGTCGGGACTCCGGAGGCCGATCTCCTTCCGGGGACGTCGGCGGAGTTCCTGGTGTGGTCGGCCACCGGCCGCCGGACGTCGGTGATCGCCGAGGACGGGGACCCGGAGGTGGTCTTCCCGCCGGGTGCGCGTTTCCTCGTCCTGGACGTCCTGCCCGGCGCCGACGAACGTCCGGCCAGGGTGCTGCTGCGCGAGGCGGACGCCGTTCCCGCCGCGGACGGGGCGGCGGCGGAGCGCAACCAGCAGGCCCGGGTCCGGCTGCTCGCCTGGCAGGCCCGCCGCGATCAGCTGACGCCCGATCAGCTGCGCCCGCCGGCCCGTCCGGAGCGGCTGGGCCTGACGCCGGGGGTCGCCACCGGCTGAGGCCCCGGGGGTCCCCCGGCCGGGAGGCCGGGGGCGCGGGGCGGCAGGGCGGCAGGGGGCAAGCAGCCACGCCCCTGTCAGATGTCAGGGACCGCCCGGGGCGCCGCGTTCCTAGGCTGACGGGCACCGGTCCGGCCGATCGCCGGGCCCCGTACCAGCCAAGGGAGAACCACCCCATGCGCAGGATCACCCACGCCCTGGCCGCCCTCGGCCTCGCCACCGCCGCCCTGACCGCGATGGGCACCGGCAGTGCCGGCGCCGCGGACGGCTCCTGGGCGGGCTGCCCGTCCGGGGCGGTCTGCATCTACCCGCAGAACCAGAACCCGGCCGTCTCCCCCACCGACGTCTACTACAGCTACGGCGCGCACAACCTGAGCAACCAGTTCGGCAACCACTGGGTGCTGAACAACCAGACCGGCGGGGCACACGCGCACCTGTGCCGCGGTTCGGGCGGCACGAACTGCGTCTACGACATCCCGGCGCAGAACGGGGTGTACTACGACCTGGGGCCGATCAACTCGATCACGCTCGACCGTCCCTGACGCATCGTCACGGATCGTCACCGGGGTTCCGGTTCCGGCAGTGCCCGCCGCACGGGGGAGCGGCGGGCACTGCCCGTGCCCACGTCACCCGCACCGGCAGCACCCACGCCGGTGCACTGCCCGCCGGCCCGTCCGAAGCCGCGGATACCCTGCAGGACCAGGGATGGCGGTGTGCCGTCGTCGCGGACACGGGGACAGGACGGGACGGAACGCCGGTGGACCTGCACACGCTCGGCCAGTTCCTCGTCGTGGCGCGGCTGGAGCACCTGAGCCGCGCGGCCGAGGAACTGCGCGTCGCCCAGCCGTCGTTGAGCCGCAGCATCGCCCGCCTGGAGGCCGAGCTGGGCACCCCGCTGTTCGACCGGGGCGGGCGGCTGCGCCTCAACGAGGCCGGGCGGATCTTCCGCGGCCACGTCGAGCGCTCGCTCGGCGAACTGGCGGCCGGACGGCGGGCGGTGGCCGAGGCCGCCGGGCAGGGCTTCGGCACGGTCCGGCTGGCCTCGGAGACCTTCCTGGCCTTCAGCGGGCCGCTGGCCGGGTTCAAGCGGGCCCACCCCGGGGTGGAGATCGAGCTGCACCAGCTGTCCGCCGAGGAGGCCGTCCGCCGGCTGCGGGCCCAGGACGTCGACCTCGCCGTCGTCTCCCAGCCGATCGCCGCCGACGGGCTGGAGACCGTCCCGCTGCTCGACGGGGAGGTCGGGCTGGCCGTCGCCCCCGGCCACCCGCTGGCCGCCCGCACCGCGGTCGGCATCGACGAGCTCGCCGGCCACCCGTTCATCGCCGCCCGCCCCGGGCACTGGCAACGGCGCCTGCTGGAGCGGCTGTTCGCCGGGCGCGGCCTGGTGCCCAGGATCGTCTGCGAGGTCGACGAGGTCGGCGCCATCGCCGAACTGATCAGCGCGGACCTGGGCATCGGCCTGGTGCCCGCCGTCGGCCGCCGCACCGCCACCCGCCTGCCGCTGGCCTGGGTCGCCGTCGACGCCCCCGACTGTCGCCGCACCCTCACCCTCGCCTGGGGCGCGGGCACCCGCCTGCCCGCCGCCGTCCGCCTGCTGCGCGACGCCGTCGCCGGCTGGGACTGGGCGGGCGGCAGCGCGGCGGGCCCGGCGGACGGGCCGGCCTGACGGCGCGGGCGCGCAGCGGAGGCCTCGGCGCTGCCCGCTGCTACAGCTTCGCCGCCGAGAAGGTGTCGCACTGGGCGAGGTCGCCGCTGCGGTAGCCGGTGGTGAACCAGGCCTTGCGCTGCTCGGAGGAGCCGTGCGTCCAGGCCTCCGGGTTGATCCGCCCGGTGGCCTGCTGCTGGATGCGGTCGTCGCCGACGGCCGCGGCCGCGTCCAGGCCCTGGGCGATGTCCTGGTCGGTGAGGGAGGCGATCAGCGGGCGTCCGGTGGAGGGCTGCGGGGTGGTGGTGGCGTGGTGGGCCCACACCCCGGCGTAGCAGTCGGCCTGCAGTTCCAGGCGCACCGAGGCGCTGTTCGCGCCCTGGCGGTCGTTCCCGACCTTCTGCATCGTGCCCGTGAGGGTCTGGATGTGGTGGCCGTACTCGTGGGCGACGACGTAGGACTCGGCGAAGGGGCCGCCCTTGGCGCCGAAGCGGGCGGAGAGCTCGTTGAAGAAGCCGAGGTCGACGTAGGCCTTCTTGTCGCCGGGGCAGTAGAACGGGCCGACGGCCGAGGTCGCCGGCCCGCAGGCGGTGGAGACCCGGTCGGTGAACAGCACCGTCTCGGCGTTCTTGTACGGGACGTTGGTGCGGCGCGGCAGTTCGGTGCGCCAGAACTCCTGCAGGCTGTTGGTGACCGCCACGATCCGGCAGTCCTGGCGCTTGTTGGCGTCCGCGCCGGTCTTGCAGGCCTGCTGGGCCTCGCCGGCGGTGCGCACGCCCGAGGAGGAGGAACCGGAGCCGGAGCCGCTGCCGGAGGACAGACCGAGCAGTTTCGGGTCGACGCCGAGGACGACCGCGATCAGCACGGCGATCAGGCCCACGGCCCCGCCGCCGATGGCGATCTTCCCGCCCGGGATGCCGCGCCGGTCGTCCACCTGCGAGGTGTCGAGGTCGCCCTGGTCGTCGAACTGCATGCCCTGCCTGCCCGGTTCCGTACGTGTTCCGCCCTGCTGGTGACGGTCTGTGCCGTCGGCGGCCCGCCCAGCCTACGGGCAGCGGCCGCGGGCGTGGCGCGCCGGGGCCCGGGGGTGAGGGGAGCCGGGGGCCTTCAGGCCGGCACCCGCGCTGACGCGTGCGCCTGCGCTCACACCTGCGCCTGTGCCTGCGCCTGTGCGCCGACGACGCGCAGCAGCTGCAGGCGGGAGGCGGACTCGCTGCCGGGTGCGGCGGTGTGCACCAGCAGCAGCTGGTCCTCGCCGCCGGCGGCCAGCACCTCGCACTCCAGCTCCAGCTCCCCCACCACCGGGTGCCGCACCCGCTTGCGGCCGGTGCGCCGCCGGGCGACCTCGTGCCGTTCCCAGTGCGCGGTGAACTCCTCCCCGGTGGCGAGGAGTTGCTGCAGCAGTTCGGCGGCGCGCCGGTCCCCGGGGCGGGCGGAGCGGGCCGCGCGCAGGGCGGCGACGTGGGCGCGGGCCAGGTCCTCGTGGTCCTCGGGCGGGAACAGCTCCCGGCTGCGGGGTTCGGTGAACCAGCGCAGCAGCAGGTTGCGCCGCTCGGGCGCCAGGGCCGCGGTGTCGCCGAAGACGGCGCCGGCCATCGGGTTCTGGGCGAGGACGTCGCCGAGGTCGGTGACGACCTGGGCGGGGGTGTCGTGCAGGCGGTCCAGGATCAGCAGCAGCCCCGGGCGTACGTGTCCGAGCGGCCCGTGCCGGCGCGGCGGCTCGTGCCCGGCGAGGCGGAACAGGTGGTCGCGCTCGTCCTCGCTCAGCCGCAGCGCCCGCGCGAGTGCCGCCAGCAGCTGCGGCGAGGGCTGCGGGCCGCGCCGCTGCTCCAGGCGCGCGTAGTAGTCCACCGACAGCCCGGCCACCTGCGCGACCTCCTCGCGCCGCAGTCCGGGCGTGCGCCGCCGGGCGCCGGGCGGCAGCCCGAGGTCGGCGGGGGTGAGCCGGGCCCGGGCCCGGGTGAGGAAGTCGGCCAGCGCCGTTCGGTCGATCATGCCCCCAGCATGGCCCGCGGGGGCGGGCCGCTGCCAGGGACCGCCGGTCCCCGGCTGCGCGCGGCTCCCCCGCCCGCGCCCGTCCCGCCGATAGCGTGACGGACGCAAACATCCCTGTCAGGAACGGTTGGTGATGGAATGTCCGATGCGGCGAAGCGGCGCATCTTCGCGATGCTGGACGCCGACGGCGACGGTGTGATCACCCGCGGCGAGTACCTCGCCCGGGTCGACCGGGCCGCCGCGGCCTTCGGGCGCGGCCCGCAGGACCCGCTGGTCGCGGCGGCCCGGACGGCCCACCGGGAGGTGTTCGGGCGGATGGACGGCGACGGGGACGGCGGTGTCACCTTCGAGGAGTACCGCGACTGGGCCGGTCACGAGACCTTCGAGCAGACCTGCCGGCCCGCCCTCGGCTCGCTGTTCGACCTCGCCGACGGCGACGGCGACGGGCGCCTGACCCGCGAGGAGTTCACCGGGCTGCGGACGGCGAGCGGCAACCCGACCGAGGGAGCCGACACCGCGTTCGACGCCCTGGACCCCGACGGCGACGGCACCGTGGACCGCGCCGCCTACCTGGCCGCGATCCACGCCTTCCTCACCACCGGCTCCTCCCCCATGGCCGGCGCCTACGGCGACGCCCGCCCGAGCCTGCGGGAACCGTCCGCCCGCTGACCGGCCCCTGACCGTCCGCCCGACCGAAGCCCGGCCGGACGCGCGCCCCCACCGGGAAACCCGGGCGCCCCGCCGGTGGGGCCGTGCGAGCATCGGCGGGTGATCGACATCGAGGAGCTGTCCGGCGCCGACCTGATCGGCAGACGGCTGCTGAAGGTGACCGCGGCGTGGCACCACCACCACGGCGACGACGAGCCGTCGCTGCTGCACCTGTGGCTGCATCTGGAGGGCCTGGGCCCAGTGCTGTTCCACACGCCGTCGACCGGCCTGTCACTGCGGGCCGAGCGGCCGCACGGGCCGTACGCGATGGCGCAGTACGGCAGCGTCCGCGTGACCGATGACCCGCCCGGCGTCCCGCTGACCGGGTTCGTCGGGCAGCCGGTCCGCGCGGTGCGGGAGATCGGCTACGACGACGGCCGGGTCGCCTTCGCGGCCGGCCTCACCCTCCGGTTCCCCGGCGGGGACGTCCGACTGTTCGCCCTCGTCGACGAGTTGACCATCGCCGACGACCGGCACCCGGGCCCGGCCGGGGCCCACCTGCACGAGGGCCCGGACCTCACGCGGGCGGCCGGCGCAAGACCTGCCGGCGCTCCACCGGCCGGCGCTCCACCGGGCGGCGCATCACCGGCCGACGCTTCACCGGGCGACGGAAAGGGCTGAGTCGATGGCCACCCACCCCGGCCGCGACTACGCGGTCGTCGCGATGTACTCCGTGGCCGAGGACGCCTGGCACCTGGAACTGGAGTTCCTCCGCGAGCAGCGCACCCTGGCGGTCGCGGTCGTCCCCGACGAGGACCCGGCCCGCGAGCCGACGGTGAGCTTCGATCCCCAGGAGCGCTGCCCGGACGTCCCGTTCGAGGTGCTGCGCTGGTTCGTGGAGCAGGTCGAGGAGGAGATCCGCGCCTCCCGCGCCTGGATGCGGCTGCGGCCCGAGCTGGTGGAGGTGGTCCACCGCCTGCGCCGGGAACACGCGGGCGCCGTCGAGGACGCCGACTTCCCCGGCGTCCTCGCGCGGCTGCGCGACGCCGTCGCCGCGGCGGACCTGCCCGCCGTCCTGGCGGCCGCCTTCGGGCGGGGCCCCGACGGGAGTGAGTTGAGCGGCGGGCAGGCCCTGCGGATCGTCGAGGAGGCCGCAGCGCCCGGCTGACGGCCGGGGTTGCGGTGCTACGCCCACGTGCAACCGGGAGGTTGCGCGTCAGCCTCCGATGTGCAACCTTTGGGTTGCGTATCCGGACGAGGTGAGGTTGCCCATGATCCCCGACACGATCGAACGCACCATCGTGATCAACGCCCCCAGGGAGCGGGTCTGGTCCGTTCTGACGGAACCCGCTTTCCTCGGCCGCTGGTTCGGCAGCGGACAGCCGGTCGAGATCGACCTGCGCCCCGGCGGTCTCGTGCTCTTCGACCACGGTGTCCACGGCACCATCCCCGCTCGCCTCCGGACGGTCGAACCGCCGCGCACCCTCTCCTGGCGGTGGTCCCAGGGTGCCGCCGGCCAGGAGCCGGACGACATCAATGCCACCCTGGTCGAGTTCACCCTGGCCGAGGACGCCACCACCGGGGGCACCCGGCTGACCATGGTCGAAAGCGGCTTCACCGGCCTCGGGCTGCCCGCCGGCGAGGCCGCCGAACGGCACCGCGCCAACGGCCTGAACTGGCCCGGCAAACTCGACCGGCTGTGCGCGGACTGCGAGCAGATCGCCGCATGAACCGCACCCCCGAGGACGAACCCGCCCCCGAGGAGGGACCGGCCCCCGAGGACGTCCTGGTGGCCCTGGCCGACCCGATCCGCCGGGACGTGCTGGCCGTCCTCGCCCGCGAGGGCGGCGCGACCGCGACCTCGCTGGCGGCACGGCTCCCCGTCACCCGCCAGGCGGTGGCCAAACACCTGGCCGTCCTCGACCGCGCCGGGCTGGTCCGCGCCCACCGGGCCGGACGCGAGGTCCGCTACGAGGCCGACCTGCGACCGCTGAAGCGGACGACCCGGTGGATGGACGCCCTCGCCGCCCGGTGGGAGCACCGCCTCGACGCGATCAGGGAGCTGTCGGAGGACGCCACCGCCCCGTGAGCCCGTCGGCGATCCCCGCCGGCGGCCGGCCGGCGGGCCCAGCCAGGGACCGCCGGTCCCTGGTTCGGGAGGTCTCTGCCGCGCCACACGGTGCGCGGGCAGGGTGGTGGGTGTCGAAGAACGGCAGTGACTTCCCTGGAGGGGACGGACGATGACGACGATCCTGGTGACGGGCGCGACCGGTTCGGTGGGCAGCCGGCTGGTGCCGCGGCTGGTGCGGTGGGCCGGGGCGCAGGGCTCCTCGGTGCGGGTGCTGGTGCGCGACGAGCGGAAGGCGGCCGCCCTGGCGGGCCTCGGCGTGCAGGTGGTGACCGGCGACCTGTGCGAAGAGGCGGACCGGGCACGGGCGTTGGCGGGGGCCGACGTGGTACTGAACGTGGCGGCGGCGCTGCGCGGGGTGCCGGACGAGGCGGCGTGGGCGGTCAACCGGGACGCGGCGGTGGCGCTGGGGCGCGAGGCCGCGAAGGCGGGGGTGGCCAGGTTCGTCCACACCAGTACGAACCTGGTGTACGGGCGGGGGCTGGGGCGCCCCGCGGTGGAGGGCGACCGCCTGGCGCCCGATCCGGCGTGGGGGGTGTACGCGGCGTCCAAGGCGCAGGCGGAGGCCGGGCTGCGCGCGCTCGGGGACGAACTGCCGCTGGTGGTCGCGCGGTTGGCGTTCGTGTACGGGGAGGGCGATCCGCACCTGGCGCAGTCGCTGCAGTGGGCGGCGTCCTGGCCCGCGCACCAGCGCCTGGCGGTGGTGCACCACGCGGACGTGGCGCAGGCGCTGTGGCGGGCGGTGACCGTGCCGGGCATCGAGGGGCGCACCTACAACGTGGGCGACGACGCGCCGCTGACGGCCTGGGACCTGCACGCGCTCAACGGCCGTACGCACCCGGGCGGTTCGCCGCAGGCGCCGTTCGACCCGTGGGAGGGGCAGGTGTCGACGGCGGCGGCGCGCCGGGAGCTGGGCTGGCGTCCGCTGTACCCGTCGGCGTGGGCGGCGGCCGAGGCCGGGGCGCTGTAGCGGACGCTCACGCGCACCCGCCGCCGCACGCGCACCCGCCCCGCACGCGCGCCGGCACCCGCGCCGGCCCCACACCCGGACCCGCTGCCCGGCCCTCCCCGGGGCGGGGAGGGCCGGGCAGCGGGCTCAGCCGGCGCTCGCGGGTGCGGGCGCGTAGCCGGCCGGGCGGCTGGTGAAGGTGCCGCGGCCCTGGGTGCGGCTGCGCAGGCGGCCCGCGTAGCCGAACAGTTCGGCCAGCGGCACCAGTGCGCTCACCCGGGCGGTGCCGCCGTGTCCGGCCGTGGTGGCCCGGACGTGGCCGCGGCGGGCGGCGAGGTCGCCGAGGACGGTGCCCAGCGCGTCCTCGGGCACAGTGACCGTCACCTCCGCGACCGGCTCCAGCAGCCGCATCCGCGAGGCCCGCAGCGCCGCGCGCAGGGCGAGGCGGGCGGCGGTGCGGAAGGCGAGCTCGGAGGAGTCCTTGGGGTGGGTGGCTCCGTCGGTGAGGGTGACGGCTACGCCGGTGACCGGGTGGCCGCCGAGCGGGCCCTCGGCGAGGGCGTCGCGGCAGCCCGCCTCCACGGCCTGCACGTACTCGCGCGGCACCCGCCCGCCGGTGACGGCCGAGGCGAACGCGAACTCCCCGTCGGCGTCGTCCGCGAGCGGGCGGACGTCGAGCACGAGGTGCGCGAACTGGCCTGCGCCGCCGTCCTGTTTGGCGTGCCGGTACACGAAGCCGCCGACGCCCTCGACCAGGGCCTCGCGCAGCGCGACCGTCGGCGCCCCGGTGACCGCCTCGATGCCGCTGTCGCGGCGCACCTTCTCCACCGCGACCTCCAGGTGCAGCTCGCCCAGGCCCGACAGGGTGCGCTGGCCGGTCTCCGGGTCGGTGGCCAGGCGCAGCGAGGGGTCCTCCTCGGCGAGGCGGGCCAGGGCGGCGGCGAGCTTGTCGGTGTCGGTGGCGCGGCGGGCCTCGACGGCGACGGTGACGACCGGTTCGGCGCTCACGGGTGCCTCCAGGCGGATGGGGTGGTCGGGGTCGCACAGGGTGGCGCCGACGCGGGCGGCCTTGGGGCCGATGACGGCGACGATGTCGCCGGCGCGGGCGTGGTCGGTCTCGCTGTGGCGGTCGGCCATCACCCGCAGGATGCGGGCGACGCGTTCGGTGCGGCCGGTGGTGGTGTCGAGCACGGTGGCCCCCTTGTGCAGGGTGCCGGCGTACAGGCGCAGGTAGGTCAGGCGGCCGGTGGGGGCGGCGACGACCTTGAACGCCAGGGCGGTCAGGGGCTGTCCGGGGTCGGCGGTGCGCTGCTGTCGGGTGCCGTCCTCGCCGTGGTCGGCGGCCCGCACGGGCGGGACGTCGAGCGGGGAGGGAAGGTAGGCGACGGCGGCGTCCAGCAGGGGTTCGATGCCGCGGTTGCGGTAGGCGGAGCCGCACAGCACGACCACGGCCTCGCCGGTGCGGGTGAGTTCGCGCAGGGCGGTGGCCAGGGTCGCGGCGGTGACGGTGCCGTGGGCACAGAACTCCTCCAGGGCCTCGGGGTTCAGTTCGGCGACGGCCTCCTCCAGGGCGCGGCGGCGTGCGGCGGCCTCGGCGGCCAGGCCGGCGGGCACCGGGGTCTCGGCGGCCGGGGTGCCGTCGTCGTGCCAGGTGAGGGCGCGCAGGCGCAGCAGGTCGACGACGCCGGTGAAGGACTCCTCGGTGCCGATGGGCAGTTGGACGGCGAGCGGGCGCGGGTGCAGGCGTTCGCGGATGGAGGCGACGGCGGTGTCCAGGTCGGCGCCGGCGCGGTCGAGCTTGTTGACGAAGGCGATCCTCGGCACGCCGTGGCGTTCGGCCTGGCGCCAGACGGACTCGCTCTGCGGCTCGACGCCGGCGACCGCGTCGAACACCGCCACCGCGCCGTCCAGGACGCGCAGCGAGCGTTCGACCTCGTCGGCGAAGTCGATGTGGCCGGGGGTGTCGATGAGGTTGATCCGGTGGCCGGCCCAGGCGCAGCTGACGGCGGCGGCGAAGATGGTGATGCCGCGGTCGCGTTCCTGGGGGTCGAAGTCGGTGACGGTGGTGCCGTCGTGGACCTCGCCGCGCTTGTGGGTGGTGCCGGTGAGGTAGAGGATCCGCTCGGTGACGGTGGTCTTGCCGGCGTCGACGTGGGCGAGGATGCCGAGGTTGCGGACGGCGGCGATGGTGGCTACGCCGGTGGCGGTGGTGACGGCGGCTGTGCTGGTGGTGGTGTGGGTGCGCATGGCCCGGTTGCCTTTCGAGGCGTTTCGGTACGGGGTGGGCGCGCGATTGCCGGTGCCGGCGGGCCGTCGGACCCGGGTGGTCCCGCAGGGGCCGCGGGGGCCGCAGGGCGGGGACCGTCCGGGGGCATGCCGGGCTGTGCCTGGCTGTGCCGGGTTCAGACGGTGGCGGCACCGTTCCGGTGCCGGCCGCGCAGCGGGCACCGGAAGGACGGGGACACCAGGATCACCTCGTACCGCGACGCGGGAGAGGGGGCGGCGGCGCACTGCTTCGGCACGGCCGCTCGCCCCCCTCTCTCGTCTCGTTCGTCGGCTCGGTGGGCCACGCGTCGGGGCGCGGCCGCGTGGCGAGTGTAGGGAAGGCCGCTCGCCCTTGGCGACGGGTTTTACGGCGGGTTCTACGGGGCCGGTGTCCCGAAGCGCAGGACCGGCTCGGACCAGCCGTCGTCGCGCACCCCGGCGTCGAGGGCGGCGCCGATGGCCCGTTCCTCGTAGCCGAAGTGGGAGTCCATGATGGCGGCCAGTCCGTCGAGTTCGCGCCCGATGGCCTCCAGGTCGGCGGGGGCGGTGGCGCCGGTGGGGGCGGCGGCACTCGCGGGGGCGGTGGCGGGGTCGGTGGCACTCGCGGGCTCGGGCAGGGCGGCGGCCTGTGCGGCGAGGTCGCGCACCCGGGTGAGGATGGCGGAGATGAACCCGTGGTCCTCGACGAGTTTGGCCACGGTCGGCGCCACGTCGGGCCGCTCGCGCAGGAGTTGGGCGAAGAGGCCGTCGTCCTCGCCCTGGTGGTGGTTGGTCAGGGCGGTGCAGAAGGCCAGGCAGTGGGTGAGGAGGGTGTCGTCGCCGTCCGGGCGGCGGTGCCCGAGGCCGGCGCGGACGGCGGCGAGACGGCGGCGCAAGTCCTGGTGCGCGAGGGAGAGTTGAAGGCTGAGGGCGGCCGTGCGGCCGTCGGAGGGGGAGGCCACGGGGGGCGGTCCCTTTCGGTCGTGCACCTCCATGCCTGACGCAGTCCGTCACCGGCACGCGATGCCGGCGCCAGCAGATCACGTCACCCCGCGCCCGGGCAAGCACGCCGGTACGGCCGGCTCCGCCGCCGCGCACCGCCGCCCGGCGACAATGTGACCCATGACCAGCACACCGCCGCCCCCGGACGCCCCGCAGCCCTCCCCCGCGATGCCGCCCGGCTGGGAGAACCCCGCCGTACGGGCCGACCGGCGCCTGGTGGAGATGCTGCAGGAGCTGCGGGTGCTGCAGACCGGCGTGCAGATCGTCTTCGCCTTCCTCCTCGGCATCGCCTTCACCCCGCGCTTCACCGAACTCACCGACGACCAGCAGGACATCTACATCGCCACCCTGCTGCTGACCGTCGTCGCCGCGGCCGTCCTCGCCACCCCCGTCGCCCTGCACCGCGGCCTGTACCACCACCCCGCCAAGACACGGATCGTCACCGTCTCCACCCGCATCGCGCAGATCGGCCTGGTGCTGCTCGCCAGCGCCCTGACCGGCGCCGTCCTGCTGGTCCTCGACGTCGTCCTCGGCACTGCGGTGGCCGTCCCGATCGCCTGCGTCATCGCGCTGACCTTCACGGGCCTGTGGTTCGTGCTGCCCTGGTCCGTCCGCCGCGCCGCCACCCGCGACCAGGACTGACCCGGCCGCCGGGGACCCGCCCCGGGGGTCCGCCGCCCGCACCCCGCCGGATTCGTGCATGCCCCCGGCGCCTACCGTGGCCGTATGCACACCGACGACAGCCCGTGGGACGTCCTGCTGATCGGCGGGGCCTCCGGGGTCGGCAAGAGCCGCGCCGCCGCCCGCCTGGCCGCCCGGCACGGGGCGTTCACGGTGGAGTTCGACGACGTCGTCGCCGCCCTCCAGGCCGCCACCACGGCGGCCACCCACCCCGGGCTGCACCACTTCACCGGCCCGGCCCCGGCCGGGGGCGCCGAGCGCGTCCTGGAGCTGCAGATCGCCACCGCCCGCGCCCTGGAGGCGGCCCTGCTCGGCGTCGTGCGCAACCGCCTCACCGTCGACGTGCCCGCCGTCGTCGAGGGCGACTACCTGACCCCGGCCGCCGCCGTCCGCGCCGCCGCCGAGGCCGCCGGGCAGGGGCGGCGGGTACGGGCGGTCTTCCTCCACGAGGACGACCCGGCCCGCATCGCCGCCAACTACGCCGACCGCGAGCCCGACTACGGCCCCCAGCCCGAACGCGCCGCCGTCAGCGCCCGCTACTCCGCCTGGCTCGCCGCCCAGGCCGCCGCCCACGCCCTGCCGGTGCTCGACTGCCGCCCGTACGCCACCCTGCCCGAACGCCTCGCCGCCGCCCTCGCCTGACCTACCCGGCCGCCCCGGCCCCGTTCCCGGCCACCGGCCCGGCCTCCCCGGCCGGGCGCGCGTGGTGACCGGCCCTCACCCCGCCCCCGTCCCGAACCGGCGCTGGTACGCCGACGGCGTGATGCCCGTCTCGCGGCGCATCAGCGCCCGCAGGTTGGCCGCGGTGCCCAGCCCGCTGCGCCGTGCGACGACCTCGAAGCGCCGCTCGCCCCGCTCGATCAGCCGGCAGGCCAGGGCGAGCCGCTCCCCCGTCAGCCACGCCAGCGGGGTCGTTCCCAGCTGCGCCCGGAAGCGGCGGTGCAGCGTCGCCGGGCTGACCGCCGCCCGCCCGGCGAGGTCGGCCACCGTGAGCGGCGCGTCCAGCCTCTCCTGTGCCCAGGCCAGCACGGGCGCCAGCGACTGGTCCGGCAGGTCGGGCATCGGCCGCTCCACGAACTGCCGCTGCCCGCCGTCCCGGTGGGCCGCGAAGACCAGCCGCCGGCTCACCGCGTTGGCGACCTCCGCGCCGTGGTCGCGCCGCACCACGTGCAGCCCGAGGTCGAGCGCGGCCGCGCTGCCCGCGGCAGTGAGGATGTCGCCGTCGTCCACGAACAGCACGTCCGTTTCGAGGCGGACGGAGGGGAAGCGGGCCCGGAAGGAATCCGCCCACTGCCAGTGCGCGGTGGCCCGCCGCCCGTCGAGGACCCCGGCCTCGGCCAGGGTGAACGCCCCGCTGCAGAAGCCCATCAGCCGCGCGCCGCGCGCGTGCGCCCGGCGGACGGCGTCCAGCACCGCGCGGCGGCGGGGCACCTCGGGGTCGGGGCGGTTGGGCACGATCAGGGTGTCCGCGTCATCGGCCGCCTCCAGGTCGGCGACGCCCGTGAGCGTGAAGAACCCGTCCCGCATCAGGGTGCGGGGCCCGGGCGAGCACAGCCGGAAGTCGTAGAGGTCGCGGCCGATCTCCGGCCTGCGCAGACCGAACACCTCGGTCGCGCACCCGAGCTCGAAGGGGTTGGAGTTCTCGTCCACGATCACGACCACCCGGTGCACGCCCGCCGTGCCGGCCGGCTGCGAGGATTCTTTCGACATGTGCGATTCCTAGCACTCCCGCCGGACGGCCGGTACCCGCAGGATGGGCCCCATGAACAGCCTGCCCATCCCCCTGGACGAGGCCCTGGCCTCCTTCGACGCGCTGTGGAGCCCCCGCATCGTCACCCGCGTCAACGACTACGACGTCCGCATCGCCAAGGTCCACGGCGACCACGTCTGGCACGCCCACGACGACACCGACGAGTTCTTCCTCGTCCTCGACGGCGAACTGCGCATCTCCCTGCGCGAACCCGGCGGCGAGCGCACCGTCGTCCTGCCGCGCGGGTCGGTCTTCACCGTCCCGCGCGGCACGGAGCACAGGCCGTCCGCCCCGGACGGCGCCGCGATCCTCATGTTCGAACCGACCGGCACCCCGACCGTCGGCGACCGCCACGACGAGATCCCCGACCACGTGGACGCCACCACCGGCCACACCCTCGGCACCTGACCCCGACCCTGCCCCGCCCCACCCCGCACAGGAAGTCGGCCCCGCCGACTTCCTGTGCACGGGACCGGCCGGAAGGGAACACCCCCCGGACGGCGACTCCGCGCGGGGCGGGGGCGCTCACGCGCGGGGCCTCAGCCTTCCTCGATGTCCGAGATCAGCTTGGTGCTCAGGTCGCTCTGCACCGCCAGCCGGGTGTGCCCAGCGTCCGGACCGGTGCCCCAGGTCAGGGTGACGGTGGTGAACAGGTGCCCGGCGCCGGAGTCGTGGTAGCGCACCTCCCAGCGGGTCGGCACGTCCTGGGCGCGCAGCACCCCGTCGGCGTGGTTGGCTTCCTCCCAGGCCGCCAGCCGCCGGCGCAGGTCCTCGGTGAGGTAGTGGGCGCGCAGCTGGTCGCCCAGGCCGTCGGTGCCGTCGGAGACGGCGTCGATGTAGGCACCGTAGAAGTCGGCGACCCGGTCCACGGCGGAGTCCAGGCTGCCGCTGCGCACGGCGGCACCGGCCTGGGTGTCGGTGTCGGTCATGAAAGGTCCTCTCGCTCGGGGGCCGGACGGCCTGCTGCCGCCGGCCGGGCCGTTCGACCCGCCCGGGACAACGAGCCCGCACCCGGCCGGTTGCGGCCGTGACCGCCCCCAAGCCGCAGTGAGCGCCGCCCGGTTGGCCAGTGCGGCGGACCGCCGGCTCGGGCGCGGGGGCGGCTGGTGCCGGCGCCCTGAGTCAGGTGGGTCGCTGTCCGTGGAGGAGGACGGGCAGGGCGCGGCCGGCGAGGGCTTCGGTGACGCGGGCGGCCTGGGCGGGAGCCATGCGCGCGGGCAGGTCGCGCACGGGCACGAAGCGGGCGCCGAGCAGTCCGCTGCGCTGCTGCGCGGGGACGGTGAGGGGGACGTCGTCGGGGACGGTGCCGCCGTCGAAGACGAGGTTGAGGCGTTCCAGGTGCCGGTCGGCGGGGGTGAAGTCGACCGCGAGGACGTCGTTCAGGCGCAGGTGCAGGCCGGTCTCGGCGTGCAGGTGCCGGGCGGCGGCCAGGTGCGGGGGCTCGTTGGGCTTGGCGGAGCCGCCGGGCAGGATCATGCCGTCCAGGTAGTCCGGGTCGACGAGCAGGACCTCGCCGCGCCGGTTGCGCACGAGGACGAGGCAGCCGAGCCGGCACACCGGCGGCTTGGCGAGAAGACGGGGGTCGCGCATCGGACGGTTCACTTTCGAAGCGTGCGGGACAGAAGGAGGGCGAAGCAGGCCCACCACAGGAGGCGGGCGAGGTGATCAGTCGTCATACGTCAGGCGCTCGTAACGCAGCCCCTTGCGCAGCAGGTCCAGGATGCGCAGCAGATCGAGCGGGCGGGCCGACCCGAGGTCGACCAGGTAGTTCCCGGTGATCCGCCCGTACTCCCAGTCCACCGCGATCGACGGCAACGTGACCCCACCCAGCGCGAGCACGGAGACGAGGTCCTCCACGACGCAGGCCGCCTGCCGGCGCTGCTCGGCCGTCACGCGAGAGAGCGCGGAGGTCATCGCGGCGCCTCCCCCGGCCTCGGGTGCACCTCGAACTGGCGCCACGCGGTGTAGGCGTCCCCGAAGAACGTGAACGAGGCCAACTCGCCGCTCACGTCGCTACGCAGCCACTCCCCCGTGATCTCGTTACGGACCCGGTAGCGCTGCGCGTCGGGGTCGAACCGCACCCCGTACCCGTGCAGCCGGGATGAGACCTCGGCGCCCTCCTCCGACGTGCCGGCGGATTCACCGATCGCTTCTGCTTCCATGAGCACGACTCCATTTCGCGTGGCCTACGCGGAAATCATCGGCACCCAAATGGTCCATGGATGTTCCATCTCCAGGACAGCTGCCACGTCTCGGCGCTACTGTCCGAGAAAGCCCAAACGTCTCAGGATTCCCCTTGAACACTGCGCTTCAACAAGGTATGACGGCAGCTCGTATGTCTCCCCGCCAGCTGGCGGCCCGGGTCGGTGTTACACCTAAAACAGTGGAACGCTGGCTCTCTGATGCGTCGCTCGTGCCGCATCAGCGGAACCGCTTCGATGTCTGCGCGGCTTTAGGGGTTGATGAACGGGTGATCTGGCCCAACAGCGTCCGGGCGAACGTGAAGACCGGGCACGACCGGGAGGTGTTCGCCGTCTACCCGTACCGATCGGCCTGCCCCCGCTCGGTGTGGACGCAGCTGATCGCCGAGGCGCGGTCCGAGATCTTCCTCGCCGGGTACACCAACTACTTCGTCTGGCTGGAGCAGCCCGCCCTGCTGCAGACCCTGCGGCACAAGGCCGAGAGTGGCTGCCGGGTGCGCTTCCTGCTCGGGGATCCCGACTCCGACACCACGCGCCAGCGTGAGCAGATCGAGGACGTGACCCTCACGGTGTCCACCCGGATCCGGGTCACGCTGGAGAACCTGGCCAAGCTCGCCGGTGTCCCGGGGGTCGAGGCCCGGTTCAGTGCCCCTGAGGACGGCCCGAACCACGTCGGCCTCTCCGTCTTCCGCTTCGACGAGCACGCCCTCGTCACACCTCACCTCGCCCGCACCGTCGGCCACGACTCGCCGCTGATGCATCTGCGGCGCGGCGAGGAGCACGGCATGTTCGACCGTTTCGCCGACCACGTCGAGGAACTCTGGTCCCGGGGAAGCGACATCCGCACCAGCCCGGCCCCCGCGTAGGAAGTCGGCGGGGCCGACTTCCTACGCACGGGACCTCTCGGGCGGCTCCCGCGGCCGGGGGGTGTCAGGCGGTCTTGATGGTGCCGCCGTCGATGACGTGGTCGGCGCCGTGGATGTTGGCGGCGCGCTCGGACAGCAGGAAGGCGACCAGGTCCGCGACCTCCTCGGGCGCGGTGAGGCGTCCCGAGGCGATGCCGAACTGCCCGGGCAGGCCTGCGAGCAGGGCGTCGTGGTCGACGCCGGCGGCGGCGGCCACCTTGCCGCCGAGACGGTCCGGGTCGGTCCACTGCGGGCTGGTCGTGGGGCCCGGGGAGACGGTGTTCACGCGGACCCCGCGCGGGGCCAGTTCCTCGCTGAGCCGCTTGCCGAACTGGGTCAGGGCGGCCTTGGCCTCCGCGTAGCCGACCGGCGCGCCGGCGGGCATGCGGGCGTTGATCGAGGAGATGTTCACGATCGCGCCGCGGCGTTCCAGGATGCTCGGCAGGGCGGCCTTGGTGGTCCACATCGCGCTGAACAGGTTGAGGTCGAAGATCCGCTGCCACTGTTCGTCGTCGCTGTCCGCGAACCCGTTCAGGGACAGGTTCTCCGGGTCGCCCGCGCCGACGTTGTTGACGAGGAGGTCGATCCCGCCGACCGCGGCCAGCGCCCGGTCGACGACCGACCGCGCCCCGTCGCGGGTGCTCAGGTCGACGGACAGGGCCGCCACGGCGACCTCCTCCAGCTCGGGCGTGACGGTCCGGGCGGCACCCACCACCCGGACGCCCTCCGCGGCCAGGTTCCGGGCGATCGCGAGGCCGATGCCGCGACTCGCGCCGGTGATCAGGGCGGTCTTCCCGCTGATACCGAGGTCCATGCTCTCCCCCACTGTAGGAATGACAGGTTCTTGAACTGAAGGTCTAAAATCAGGGCGCGAAAAGGCGCCGCCCGCGGCGGCGCAGCGCCTCAGAGGCCGGCCAGGGCCGTGTCGATGATCCGGTGCAGCACCGGCCGCTCGAAGGTCCGGGTCATGACCCGCAGCCCGGCGAGGGTGGTCTGCAGCAGCAGGGCCTGCGCCCCGGCGTCGACGCTCCGGTCGACGTCGCCGTCCCGCTGCCCCTGCTCGATGCGGGCGGTGAACAGGGCGATCATGCGCTCCTCGATGCGGTGCACCGCGCGGGCGGCCTCCTCGTCCTGCCCGCCGAGCTCCTCGACCGTGTTCTGGGCCAGGCATCCGCGCCGTACCGGCCCGTCCAGGTCCGTGTCCACGAGCAGCACGAAGTACGCGTGGATGCGCTCCCTGGCGGTGCCCGGCCGGGAGAGGAACTCCTCGGTCAGTCCCGAGCCGAGCCGGCCGTAGAGGTCCAACGCCCTGGCGAACAGCTCCCGTTTGGAACCGAAGGCGTGGTACAGGCTGCCCTTGGCCACTCCGGTCGCCTCGGCGAGGTCGGCCGGTGAGGTGGCCGAGTAGCCCTTGGTCCAGAACGTCTCCATCGCCTGCGCGACGGCCACGTCCGGTTCGAAGCCCTTCGGTCTGCCCATGCCGCCACCGTAGTGAGTATTTGACCCGGAGGTCAACTACTGCGGCCGCAAGCGCCCGGCCCGCGGCCTGACGGCGTGCCACCTTTCCCCGGGAAGGGCCGGACTCCCGGGCGTTATTCGCAGGCGTACGGCATCGCCGGCGCCCTATCCTGCGCGTCATGATCGACTGGAAGAGCATCGAGGCCGCCGACTGTGCCGTGCCCGCCGGACCGCCCGTGGACGACGTCGTCGACGAGCTGTCCCGCGCGCTGGCGGATCCCGATCCGCTGGTGCGCGACGGCGCGCCCTACGCCGTGCTCGCGACGTGGATAGCCCGCGGGGTGATCGGGGCCTCCCGGCGGCTGGAGCTGGGGGACGAGATGGCCGCCCGCTTCACCGACCCGCGGATCGAGGCCCGCACCTTCGCGCCCCTGGTCCTCGACATGCTGGTGTCCGCCGGGGACTTCAAGGCCGGCTGGGTGGACGCGTTCGAGCGCTGGTACCCGGCGGAGCACGACCTGCGCGGCCACGACGACGTGCTCGGCTGGCTGCACGCGGTGGCCCACGGCGCGGACCTGCTGGCCTCCTTCGGCCGCCACCGCGAGGTGGCGCCGGTGCGGATGCTGGAGCTGGCCGCCGCGCGGCTGACGGCGCCCACCGACCACGTCTTCGACCAGCTGGAGGACGACCGCCTGGCCCGGGCCGTCGCCCGCGTCCTCACCCGCACCGACCTGACCGAGCGCGAGGCCGTCGACTGGCTGGAGCCGATCGCCGACCGCTTCGGCGCCGACCGCCTCAGCACCCCGGTGCCCGCCCACCTCAGCAACTGCCTGCGCACCCTGCGCCTGCTCTACGTCCTCGCCGACCGGGGCGTGCGTCCCGCGCCCGACCAGCCCGCGCAGCCGCTTGCCCACCGTGACGCGGTCAAGTCCGCCGTCGCCGCCGTCCTCGACCGGATCGTCAAGCGCTGACACGACCCCCGGTCCCGGGGCCGGGGGGCCTGGCCGGGACCGGGGGTCGTGCGCTGCGGTGGCCGGTCCTCCGGGCGCACGGACTTCGCGTCCCGTCGCCCGGGGTCGCCCGGGGTGGAGCGGCGGCGCGGTGTCACCGGACGATGACCGCCATGTCCTGGTACGTGGCGTAGCCGGCGTCGAAGGCGCCCTCGCTGATCCAGGACTCCCCGCGGGCCGGGTCCTCGACCAGGAACTGTCCGTCACGGACCGCGGAGACGACCACGGTGTGCTCGGACGGCCCGGCGTAGAGCACCTGGCGGCCGTCGTAGGCGGTGTAGGAGCCGGCCGCGACGTCGCGCCAGCCGTAGTCGACCCAGACGATCGCCGGATGGCCCGCCGCCACCTGCGCGCGCAGCTCGGAGGGGCTGATGCCCTGCCCCGCCTGCATGACCGCCAGGCCGTAGGAGCCCGCGGCCCGGGCGACCGGCGGGTAGTACACGCCGTAGCCGGTGCCGGCCGTCTCCGAGCCGTTGGGGTCGCCCACGAAGGCGCGGTAGGGATCGCCGGAGAGCGGACCGGAGACGCCGAACTGGTAGTGGACCCGGTCGACGCCGATCCGGGCGAGGATGGCCTGGTCCCCGACCTGGACGCCACGGGCGGCCAGCACCATGCGCAGCGATGCCGCCTCGCAGTCGTTGGCCAGCTGCTGGGAGTAGTGCGGGACCGCGGTGGTGGCGGCGCCCGAGGGTGCGGCGCACAGCAGCGTGGCCGCGCCGGCCAGGGCGGCGGCCAGCGCCGTGAGCCGCCCGCCGCGCGGTAACCGCCTGGCCCTGCGGGGCGTGGGCTGCGGCTTCCCCGGGCGGCGGGTGTGCTCGCTCCTCGTCACGGCGCTCCTCGTCATGGCGCTTCTCCTTCGCTGCTTCCCCCTTCCATGGCACCTCGTCCTCGCCCGCCTCGCAGCTGGGGAGGCCGGGGCGTCCGTCACCGTCGCGGGCGGGGAGCCCGTCACGGTGGCCGGGCAGCCGCCGCAGCCTCAGCCGCCACAAGCCTGCCCGGGGCGGGTCATCGGTAGTCTGCGGACCCATGACACGCCTTTGGATCCTGCCGGCCCTGATCGTCCTGTCCGGCGCGGTCGTTGCGGCGCGGCCGGCCGCCGACGGGGACATCGGTACGGCCGCGGCCCTGCTGCTGGTGTTCCTGCTGCTCGCCGCCGTGAACACCCCGCTGGTCTTCCCGCGGTCGGTCAGCGCCGCCGAGGCGCAGCGCCGCAGTGCGGCCGACGGTCGGCCGGTCGTCTTCTGGCGGCCGGGGTGCACGTACTGCCTGCGGCTGCGGTTGCGGCTGGGGCGCAGTGCCGGCCGGCTGCACTGGGTCGACATCCGGCGCGATCCCGAGGCGGCGGCGGCCGTGCGGGCGGTGAACGACGGCAACGAGACGGTGCCGACGGTCTTCGTGGCGGGCCGGGCGCACACCAACCCCGATCCCGGTTGGGTGCGTGAACAGCTCTCGCCGGTCGCGTGATCCACTGCCTGCCCCGCTGCCTGGTCCCCTCGCGGGCCGGGTCGCGGGTCAGCGCTGGATCTCGGCCCGCGCCCTCTCGTCGGGTGTGCCGATGTCCCAGAAGCGGATGGTGCCGCGGGCGCCGGCGTAGGTGCCGGTGCCGCCGGTGACGGCCATGTCGAGCGGGGCGGTCGATCCCTTCGTCCAGAGGGACTGCATCGTCAGGGAGCCGCCCTCGACTTCCATGGTGAGCAGGCACTGCGCGGTGACGCCGGTGTCGTCGGCCTGGATGACCTGGCACGATCCGCCGCCGCGGCCGACGCTGCGGCCGTCCTTGAGGGCGGTGCCGGAGTAGACGTCGAGGTCGCCCAGGCTGGGCCCGGCGGGGGCGAGGTCCACGGCCTGGTACTGCTCGTTGTGGATCTTGAGTTCGAGGACCTCGACGTGGCTCCTGCGCGGGGTGTCGGCGTCCGCGGTTCCCCCTGCGGCGACGGCGATCGCGGCGGTGGCCAGCGCGGCGGCGAGGAGCCGGTTGACCGTCAGGTGCCTGCGGCTGCTGTTCGGGTCGGCGGGCATGGTGGATTCCCTTCGCTGTGGACTCGTGTGCGAACTCCCTCGACGCTATGGCCGGCGGGCCGGTGTGTTCCAAGACCAATACGGCTATGGGGCCATGCCCGCGCGGGTATGACCGGTGCTTCCCGTCCCCGGCCCTGTCCCCCGTCCCCGCCTCCGGGGCCGTCCGTGCGGTGGTGCCGTGCGCGGGGGCGGTCCGGCGGGGTGTCGTGAGCCGTTCCGGGCGGCGGTGGATAGCATCTGCGCGTCAGTTCCGCCGTGTCGACCGTTCGTTGACGGTCCCGTTGTGCGGCGGACCTCCGCAGCTTCTCCGTTCCCGTCGTCGGCGCCGCGGGCGTTTCCGCGGGCGCTCTCCCGTCGGAAGGTTCGTGCCATGACTGTCATTTCTTCGGCGGCGCGGTGTCTCGGGGCGGCCGTGCTGGTGCTGGGGCTGACCGCACCGGCCTCGGCGACGGCCGCGACAGCGGCAAGGACGGAGCCGGCCGCGCAGGCCGGCGCGCTGGGGCACGCGGGCCGCTGGCTCACCGACGACCAGGGCCGGGTGGTGACCGTCCACGGCGTGAACCTGGTCGACAAGAAGCCGCCGTACTTCCCCGCGGCCGGCGGTTTCGGCGAGCAGGACGCGCGGTTCCTGGCGGAGAACGGCTTCAACGCGGTGCGGCTGGGCTTCGCGTGGAGCGCGGTCGAACCGCAGCCCGGCGTGTACGACGACGCCTACGTCGAGCAGATCCGCCGGACCCAGCAGCTGCTGGCCCGGTACGGCATCCTCAGCCTCGTCGACTCCCACCAGGACGCGTTCGACGAGTCGGTGGGCGCGAGCTGGAACGGGTTCCCCGACTGGGCGACGTTCGCCGACGGCTACCCGGTGCAGCCGAATCCCGGCTTCCCGCAGGTGTACTTCACGAGCCCCGCACAGAACCAGGCGTGGGCGAACTTCTGGCACGACCACGCCGCGCCCGACGGCGTCGGGGTGCAGGAGCACTACGCGGCGATGTGGGCACACGTCGCGCAGCGCTTCGCGGACCAGCCGTCCGTGCTGGGCTACGACCTGATCAACGAGCCGTGGCCCGGCTGGGACTACCCGACGTGCTTCCCGGACGGCTGCCCCGCGTTCGAGCGCGGTGTGCTGGCGCCGTTCGAGGCGAAGGCCATGACGGCGATCCGCGGGGTCGACCGCCGCCACCTCCTGTTCTACGAGCCTTCCCTGACCAACGACTTCGGCACGCCGGACTTCGTGCCGAACCCGACCGGCGACCCGGACGCGGGGCTGAGCTTCCACGACTACTGCTTCGGCCCGGTCGACACCTGTGTGACCAACGGGCTGGAGCGCGCCGCCGCCGACGGCGCCGTCGGGGTGGTGACCGAGTTCGGCGCGACGACGGACGCGGCGAGGCTGACCCGCCTCACCGACCGGTTCGACGAGAACACGGCGTCCTGGATGTTCTGGTCCCTGGCGCAGGACCAGACGCCGGGGCACCCCCAGGAACCGCCGACCGGCCCGAACCTGATGGACCCGGCGATCGTCCGGCCGTATCCGCAGGCGGTCGCCGGCACCCCGCAGCAGTGGCGGTACGACGCCACCACCGGGACGTTCACCCTCGGCTACAGCACCCGCCGCGCCGACTCCAGCGCGCCGTTCGCCGCCGGCGCCCGCACCGAGGTGTTCCTGCCGCAGTCCCTCTACCCCGACGGCTACCGGGTGGAGAGCCGGGGCGCCACCGTCGTGTCCGTGCCCGGCGCCCGGCTGCTCCAGCTCACCGCCGACCCCGGGCAGGACACCGTGCAGGTGACGGTGACACGGCCCTGAACCGGCGGGCCTTGAACCGGCGGGCCCGGGGCCGGGCCGGTGTCCGCTACGCCAGGTCCTTGCGCATGATCGTGCACATGGTCTCGCGGCGGCGGACCGAGCCGTCGGGCGCCTCCTCGTCCCAGGCGTCGGGCCGCCGGTCGAAGGCCGTGTAGCCGAGCCGCTCGTACAGGGCGCGGGCCCGCGGGTTGTCGTCCTCCACGCCGAGTTCGGCCCGCCCGAGGCCCCGGGCGCGGATGCGGTCCTCGGCGCAGCGCACGAGCAGCGAGCCGAGCCCGTGGGACTGCAGGGCCGGGAGCACGGCGAGCTGCCACAGCGTGCCCGCGCCGGGGGCGCTGCGGTAGTCGACGCCGCCGATCGCCACGGGCAGGCCGGTGCCGGTGCACACGGCGAGGTAGTCCACCTCGCCGGCCGCCGCCCGTTCCAACTCCCGTGCGACCTGGCGCAGGTGGGTCGCGGATCCCGACCAGGTGCAGGCCGGCAGGTCGGCGGGCGTCAGGTCACGGACGTGGACGGGGACGGAGAGGGACACGGGGGCGGGTGCGGCGGCGGGGGCGGGGACGACGGGGGTGGGGGCGGGTGCGGGGGGCCGGTGGGAGTTCATGCCCGTCATCCCACCAAGGCGCCGGATGCACGCGCGACGGGTTTTCCGCGGCCCTGCGACGCGACGCCCCGTCAGTTGCGGGCGGTGGCCAGGAGGGTGTCGGTGGTGGTGACGGTGGCGCCCAGGCCGCGCAGCGCGTGGAGGGCGGCGGTGTGGGCGGGGGCGGCGAGCGCGGTGACGGCGTCCTCGGGGACGGCGACGGGGTGGCCGAGGGTGAGGGCGGTGCGCACGGTCTCGCCGACGCCGTACTCGGTGGTGATGCCCGCGACGACGAGGCGGGTGGCGCCGAGGCGGCGCAGGCGCTCGGCGAGGTCGGTGCCCTCGAAGGCGTCGATGCCGTACTTGGTGACGACCTCGTTGCCGGGGCCGGCGGCGACCTCGGGCGCGAAGCGGTTGAACACGGAGTCCGGGCCGCCGTCACTGCCGTCGAGGCGGGCGTAGCGGACCAGGACGACGGGCCGGCCGGCGTCCTCGAAGGCGGCCTTCAGGCGGGCGGCGCTGCGCACGACGTCGGCGCCGGCCAGCGGGGCGGAGGGGCGGTCGACGATCCACTGCTGGAGGTCGACCAGCACCAGGACGGTGCCCGGGGCGGTTGCGGGGCCGAAGGGGGCGGGGCGGTCGGTCATCGGGGCTTCCTCGGGTGGGCGGTGGCGGACGGGTGGTGGCGGGTGGACGCTCGGTCGGTGCCGCGGTCGGTGCCGCGGTCGGTGCCGCGGTCGGCGCCTCCGTCGGTGCCGCGCAGGGCGGCGGTGGAGCGGTCCAGGAGGTTGCGCAGCTGGGCCTGTTCGGCCGGGTCGAGGGCGTCGGTGAGGCGCTGTTCGACGCCGCGGGCCAGGGCGTCGGCCTTCCTGGTCAGGGCGTGGCCGGAGCGGGTGAGCCTGGCCACCAGGACCTTCTGGTGGACGCTGGAGGTCTCACGGGTGATCAGGCCCTTGGTCTCCAGGTTGGCCAGGACCGTGGTCATGGTCTGCGGGGTGACCATGCACCCGCGGGCGAGCTGGGCGCCGGACATGCCGGTGGACTGCTGGAGGAGGAGCAGGGTGACGTACTGGGGCACCGTCAGGTCCACGGTGCGCAGTGCGCGGGTCTTCTCGCCGATGAGGGCCTGTTCGGCGCGTTTGATGGCGTGGCCGAGGCGGTCGTGGGGGTCGGCCGGAGCCGGGGCCGCCGGGGCCGCTTCGCCCGCCGGGTCGGTGCTGTGGTCGGCGCTGTGGTCGGTCATGGCGATCGCCTCCCTGGCTCCCCCCGGGTCACGGACTGTGAGGGTTCTACGTTATATCAGGGGACTGATACACCGCCAGATGCGGGCCCGGGCGCGCCCGCCCGTCCGTACGGCCCGCCGGCTGGCAGGATGGGGCGGCATGGAACGTGTGCTTGGAATCGGCGGGTACTTCCTGCGGTCCGCCGACCCGGCGGCGCTCGGCGCGTGGTACCGCGACTGCCTGGGGCTGGACGCCGACGTGAACGGGCTGTGGCGCCAGGAGGGCGGGCCGACGGTGTTCGCGCCGTTCGACGCCGACACCGACTACTTCGGCTCCCCCGCCCAGCAGGTCATGCTCAACTTCCGGGTCCGCGACCTGGACGCGATGCTCGCGCAGCTGCGCGCCAAGGGGGCGCAGGTCGCCGAGCAGACGCAGGACATGGCGGGCGTCGGCCGCTTCGGCTGGGTCACCGACCCGGAGGGCAACCGCATCGAACTGTGGCAGCCGGCCTGACCGTACGCAGCCGAAGTCGAAGCCTCTCCGGCGCCAACTCGCTTCACGGGAACCCCCGTTCACTCCTGTGCCAGGATGGGGCCATGGAGTCGACACTGCCGTTCGGAGAGGAACTGCGAGCCGCTCTCGGCACGCCCCGCCAGGCCCGCCTGCTGGAGAGCAGCCCGCGGTCGCGGGTGTGGCGGGCGGAGCTGTCCGGCGCGCCGGTGGTGGTCAAGCAGCTGGTCGACGCCCCGGAGGCCGACGAGCGCTTCGCCCGCGAGGCGGCCGCGCTGGCCCTCGCCGCCCGGGTGGAGCCGCCCGTGGTGCCGCGGCTGCTGGGCACCGACCCCGCCCGGCGGGTCCTGGTCCTGGAGTACCTGGAGCACCGGCCGCCCGCCGAGGACTGGGTGGTGGACTACGCCGCGGCCCTGGCCCGCCTGCACGCCGCCACCGGCCCCGCCGACGCGGGCGGCGCGCTGCCCGCCTGGCCGGCCCCCGGCCCGGGCGACACCGACTCCTTCCTCGCGCTGGCCACCGCCCTCGGCGTCCCGGCGGCGCCCGCCGTACGGGCCGAAATGGACGCCCTGACGGAGCGTCTGCGCACCGCACCGGGCCACGCGCTGCTGCACGGCGACCCCTGCCCCGGCAACGACCTGCACACCGGCGACGGCGTGCGGTTCGTCGACTTCGAGCAGGCCTCGCTCGGCAGCGGCCTGGTCGAACTCGCCTACCTGCGCATCGGGTTCCCGACCTGCTGGTGCTCCACCGCCCCGCCCGCCGCCCTGCTGGACGAGGCGGAGGCCGCCTACCGCGCCGCATGGCACGCCGCGACGGGCACCGAGGCCGGGGACGACCTCACCGACGCGTGCGCGGGCTGGCTGCTGCGGGGCGACGCGCTGGTCCAGCGGGCCGAACGCGGCACCGTCGACCACCTGGCCAGGGCCGTGGAGCAGGACTGGACCTGGGGCACGGCCACCGCCCGCCAGCGGCTCGCCCACCGCCTCGACGTCGTCGCCCGGCTGACCGCCGACGGGGCCGGCGGCGACGGTCGCGGTGGCAGCGGTGGCAGCGGTGACGGTGGTGGCGGGCTGCGCGCCTTCGGGCTGCTCGCGGCGGACGTCCGCCGGGCCATGCTCGCCCGCTGGCCGCACCTGCGCCCGCTGCCCCTGCTGCGCCCCCGGCAGTCGTAGTACGGCCGCCGGGCACGGCTGCGCCCGGTGCTCCTGCTGCGCCCTGTTCGGCCGGGCCCGGCGTGCGGCTGGGCCCGCGGGCAAAACCGGTGGCAGGGGCGGGCTCCGGGCGGCGAGACTGCCCGGGTGGACACCGCCGTACCGGACCTGCGCATGCACACCGTCGTGCCCGACTACGCCGCCATGCACGCCCTGGTCGCCGACCTGGTGCTGCCCGAGGGCGCGCCGATGTCCGTGACGAGCGCACTGGACACCTCCCGCGAGCTCGTCCGGCACTCCTACTTCCGGTACGAGTTCGCCACCGTCGCCGTCGCGCACGCCCTGCTGGCCCTGGAGCAGGTCCTCGCCGAGCGGACCGGCCACCACGGCGGCCACGACAGCGCCGGCGCCGACGACAGCACCTGCGCCACCGCCCCGCTGCGCGAGCTCGTCCGGCGGGCCGGGGAGGCGGGGCTCCTCCCGGCGGACCCGGACGGCGAGCTGGAGCACGCCGTCCGGCTGCGCGAGCGGATCGCCCGGGGCGAGGCGAGCAGCGCCGCCCTCTACCCGCCGCGGGCCGTCGTCCTGCTGCGCGCCGTGTTCGACGCCGTCGCCCTGGCGCTGCGCCCGGTGGCGCCCGCGCCGGCGGGGCCCGGCCCGGGCGGGCACCTGGAGCACCTCGCCCGCCAGTGGCAGGAGTACACCCGGGCCCCGTTCCCGGCGAGCTTCCGCGGGGTGGACGTCGACGGCGCGGACCTGGTCCTCCTGGACGTGTACGTCGCCGGGCTCGTCCACCGGGAGCTGAACGGCGGACTCGACGACGACGGCATCGCCGTCCTGTGGCAGTGCATCGCCGACCTCTCCCGGGTCGTGCCCCTGATCGACGAGGCGTACTGCGCCGCCTACTTCGCCCGGCTGCGCGACGTGGCCCGGCTCGCGGCGGCCCGCCACCTGCCGCCGGCCACGTGAGCGCCCCGCCCGACGACTGTTACGCGCGGGCCCTGGAGGCGGAGCAGCGGGAGGACTGGGAGACGGCGATCACCCTGGTGGCCGCGCGGGCCGTCTGCTTCTCCCCCGACCACCTCGCCCACGCCCACCACCTGTGGCACCTGGACCCGCTGGCCCGCGCCGGGCGCCTCGCCGAACTCGCCGGCCTCGCCGACGGGGCCGACCGGGCCGACCGGGCCGACCGGGCCGACGGGGCCGACCGGGCCGACCGGGCCGACCGGGCCGACCGGGCCGACCGGGCCAGCGGGGCCGGCGGGGACGTCCATGCGCGCCGCAGGCTCGCCCGGGCGCTGTGCGAGCGCGGGATGGCGGCGCAGCTGCGCGAGCGCGCGGCGGCCGGGGACGGCGGCGCCCTGTACCGGCTCGTGCGGCTGCTGGGCGGGACGGGCCGGGCGGCGCAGGCCCGTCGGGTGGTGCGGGAGCTCGGTGCGCGGGACGCGTACGCGCACCGGCTCCTGGACGGCTTCCGGGAGCGGCCCGACGGGTGATCACCTCGCGGCGGCGCCCTGGCCCTTGGCGGCGGCGGCGCCCTGACGGGCGGCATCGCCCGGGGCCGGATCGCCCCCGGCGCCGGGAACGGGGGCGGGCCTGGTGTGCAGGACGGCGCGGGCCTGTTCGGCGGCGCGGATGATGCTCTCGCTGATGAAGTCGAGGAAGCGGGCGACGTTCTCCAGGCGGTGGGCGGCGGGGGTGTCGGCGCCCAGGATCGCGGCGCCCTGGCGGGCGGTGGCGACGAGCTGGTCGTTGGCGCGGGCGCTGGCGACGGTCGCCTGGTAGAAGAGTTCGTCGTCGACGATGTAGCGGTCGCGGCGGCGTTCGTCGCGTTCGCGGCGCACCAGGCTCTGGCTCTCCAGGAAGGCGATGGCCTTGGAGATGGAGGCCGGGCTGACCTGCAGGCGCCGGGCGAGTTCGGAGGCGGTGAGGCTGCCCGCGTCGGTGGTGAACAGGCAGGTCAGGACGCGGGCCGTCATCCGGGACAGGCCCGAGCCCATGAGGACGGTGGTGAGCGTCTCCTCGTAGTCGGCCAGGGCCTCGGCGTCGCGGCCCTGCGGGCGGGCGGCGGCGTCCGGGCCGTGGGAGGCGGCGGGCTTGCGCCGGTGGGCGCGGCGTTCGGTGGCGCGGTGGGCCAGGTCGGCGCGGTAGGCGGTGGGGCCGCCGTTGCGCATCACCTCGCGTGTGACGGTCGAGGTCGGGCGCTCCAGGCGTCGGGCGATCTCGGCGTAGGGGAGGCTGTCGGCCAGTCCCAGCGCGATCTGCTGGCGTTCGTGCTGGGTGAGTCGGCCTCCCGGCATCGCGGTCTCCTCGGTGGTGCCTCGTGGTGGTCCTTGATCCCCACCATAGCGTTCACTTCTCACCCATTGCAATGAACAAGTCTCATGTCGTTGCGTTACCGACAGAACCGTTGCAACACTTTCCCGCACTTCACCTGCAACGATGGCATTCTGATGCAACGACATCATTGTCGCTTCCCGGAAAGCAACGTAGCGTTTCCGATGTCAGAAACACCGACCGGACATCCCGGCCGGACACCGCGCACACCGCGACCGAACACCGGAGACCACGATGCAGACCTTCGACACCCCCGCCGCGATCACCGCCGTCCTGGACGTCCCCGCCGGGCTCGTACGGCTGGTCGCCGCCGACCGCGCCGACACCACCGTCGAGGTCCGCCCCGCCGACCCCGCCAGGAACCGCGACGCCCGCACCGCCGAGCGCACCGCCGTCTCCTACGCCGACGGCGTGCTGACGGTCCGCAGCGCCCCGGCCGACAACCCGCTGCTCGGCGCCGGCGGCGTCGAGGTCACCGTCCACCTGCCGGCCGGCTCCCGCGTCGAGGCCAGGACCGAGGCCTGCGCGCTGCACACCACCGGCCGCCTCGGCGACCTCGCCTTCGACGGCGCCCACCGCCGGATCGAGATCGACGAGGCCGCGAGCGTGCGCCTCACCGCCGTCGACGGCGACGTCGAGATCGGCCGCCTCACCGGCCCCGCCGAGATCAGCACCGCCCGCGGCGACATCCGCATCGCCGAAGCCCACCGCGGCACCCTCGCACTCAGCACCCAGCTCGGCGACATCACCGTCGACACCGCCCCCGGCGCCTCCGCCGCCCTGGACGCCGCCACCGGCCACGGCCGCATCACCAACGCCCTGCGCAACGACGGCACCACCACCCTCGACATCCGCGCCACCACCGCCCAGGGCGACATCACCGCCCGCAGCCTCTGACCCCCTCCCCCGTCCCCATCCCATCCCCCGACGGCCCGCAGGAAGGCACCCCATGAGCACCGAGACGACCGCCCGCCCGTCCGCCTGGAGCGGCACGGTCCCCGTCGACGACACCACCCTCGCCGTCACCGACACCGGCGGTAGCGGAACCCCCGTCCTCTACTGCAACGGCCAGTTCGCCACCCAGGGCTACTGGAAGCGGGTCATCGCCGAACTCGGCGACGGCTACCGGCACATCACCTTCGACGAGCGCGCCCGCGGCCGCACGTCCGGGCGCTCCGCCGACTACTCCTTCGAAGCGTGCGTGCGCGACGTCGACGCCGTCCTCGCCGCCCGGGGCGTGGACCGGGCCCTGGTGATCGGCTGGTCCTACGGGGCGTTCGTCGCCGCGCACTGGGCGAGCCGCAACCCGCGGCGCGCCCTGGGCGCGGTCCTGGTCGACGGCGCGCAGCCGCACGACTGGCTCGACGACGCCATGGAGCAGCGCATCCGCGAACAGTTCCGCCGGTGGGGCCGGTTCCTGCCGCTGCTGCGGCCCACCGGCCTGACCCCGCGGATGAACGGCGAGGAGATGGCGCAGTGCAACATCGAGCTGGGCCGGGTCGCCCGTGAGCGCGCGCTGGCCCCCGTGCTGGACGCCGTCGCCGTGCCCACGCGGTACGTGGTCGCCTCGGGGTCGTCGCTGGGCAGCCGCGGCGACGAGCAGGAGCGCATCCGTGCGAGCCTGACGGCGGTGGCCGCCCGCAACCCGCACATCGAGATCAGCGCGAAGGTGGCGAGCAGTCACGGCGCGATCCTGAAGAAGGACTTCCGCGCCGTCGCCGCCGCCGCGCGCGAGGCCACCTCCGCCGGCTGCGCCCGCGGCGGCCGGTGAGGGACCGGGGCGCCCGGGGCGCTGCGGGTGCCACGGCGAGGCGGCCGCGGGGCAGGGCCCGCTGCGGGCGCGCCGGCCGGCGCCGGGCACAATCAGCCCCCATGGGGACGGACATCCGGGGATTCGTGGAATGCCGCACGTGGGACGACAGCGGTGCGAAGGCCTGGCACGGCGCCGTCGAGCTCTCCCTGCTCGGCATGACCCGGGACTACCCGGCCTTCGCCTGCCTCTTCGGCGTCCGCGACCCCGGCGGGCGCTGGCGGCCGGTCGGCGCCGGGCGGGGGCTGCCCGGCGACGTGTCGCAGCGCACCCGCGCCGGGCACGCCTCGTGGGGCGAGGCGGCGTTCGGCGCCACCTGGCTCGCCTGGGACGAGGTGCTGGCCGTCGACTGGGACGAGCCGGCGCTGCCCCGGGCGACCACCATCGCCCGCTACCGCCGCGACCCGGACGGCACCCTGACGCTCCGGCACCGCGACGACTGGAGCCGCGGCTTCGCCCGGGCCAGCGGCATCGACACCCGCAGCGTCGACCCCGACCGCATCGGCGACCTGTGGGCCGAGGGCACGACCTGGGACGTCGGCACCACCGTCTTCCGCGCCGAACGCGACCGGCGCCGCGACGCCGTGCCCGCCGACGGCGGCTGGCGGCCGGTGTGGAGCGTCATGCGCACCCTCGCCGAGGTCCACGGCGACGACCACGTCCGCCTGGTCGTCTGGTTCGAGGAGTAGCCCCCCGACCCCGGGCCCCGGCCCAGCCCGGCCCCGGACCGTACCGGCGTGTGCACGCGCGGGCATGACGGCAGGTCACCGCGGGGGGTGGTGTGGTGAGGGCGCGGGAAACTCCGGTGCGGACGCAGGGGGCGGCCGGGCAGACTGTTCCGATGCTCATCGACCATTGGCCCCTGATCGGGCTGCGCGTGATCTCGCCCCGCCTGGAGCTGCGGCTGCCCACCGAGGACGAACTGGCGGAGGTGGCCGATCTCGCCGCCCGTGGCATCCACCCGCCGGACGCCCGCCCGTTCCTGTTCCCCTGGGGCGAGCTGCCGCCCGCCGAACGCGCCCGGCACGTCGCGCAGATGCACTGGCGGCGTCTGGGCCGGTGGACGCCGCAGGAGTGGGCGCTGAACCTGGTCGCCTTCCACGAGGGGCGCCCGGTGGGCGTCCAGGACGTGCGGGCCAAGGAGTTCGGGATCCGGCGCGAGGTCGTCTCCGGTTCCTGGATCGGCCTGGAGCACCAGGGACGGGGCTTCGGCACCGAGATGCGCGCCGCGATGCTCCACCTGCTCTTCGCCGAGCTGGGCGGGCAGTTCGCGACGTCGCTGTCGTTCACGGACAACCTGTCCTCCCTCGCGGTGTCCCGCAAGCTCGGCTACCGCGAGGACGGCATCGAGCGCGACGTGCTGGACGGGCAGGTGGTGCAGTCCCTGCGCCTGCGCCTGTCGCGCGAGGACTGGGCCCGCCACGCGCAGACCCCGGTGGCCGTCACCGGGCTGACGGACGGCTGCCGCGAGCTGCTCGGGATCGCCGACTGACACCCCGGCGGACCGGGGAACGAACGGGCAAGCAGGCGAGCGGGTAAGCAGGCGAGCAGGAAGTCGGCCGGGCCGACTTCCTGCTCCCGGGCCCGGCGGGTCAGTGCCCGCCCAGGGCGGCGGGCAGGGCCGCGAGGGAGTGCAGGACGCGGATGCCCGGCGCCACCGGGGCGCCGGCGGCGGCGCGGTCGAGCCAGAAGGCGTGCAGGCCCGCGTCGCGGGCGCCGAGCGCGTCCAGGTCGTACCGGTCCCCCACGTAGGCGACCTCGTGCGGCTCCAGCCCCAGCCGCTCGCACCCGGCCCGGAAGATCCCCGGGGCGGGCTTGGCCTCGCCGTGCTCGTCGGAGCAGACCAGCACCTCGTCGCCGAAGTGGCCCAGCAGTCCGACCGCCCGGAGCTTGTCGCGCTGGTGGCGCAGCGAGGAGTTGGAGACGATCCCCAGCCGGTGGGTGGGCGCGAGCGCGGCCAGCACCGGCGCGGCGTCCGGGAACGCGGCCCGGGCGGCGTCGCGGTGGGACGCGTACCCGGCGAACCAGGCCGCGGCCTGCTCGTCCGGCAGCCGCTCGGCGCCCTCCTCCCCGAGGCGGGCCAGGAACTGCCGGACGCGCTCGCGCTGCTGGCCCGCGAAGGTCAGCTCCCCGGCGAGGAAACGCGCGTACTGCTCCTGCGTGACGTCCCGCCACAGCGCCACCGCCGCCGCGGGGCCGGAGAAGCGCTCCGCCAGGCCCAGCTCCCTCAGACGGGCGAGGATGCCGGCCTCCTCCGACCCCGAGTAGTCGAACAAGGTGTCGTCGACGTCGAAGAGCACACCCCTGATCGGCACGATCCGTCCTTCCCGCTTCCGCTTCCGCTTCCGTTTCCGTTTCCGTTTCCGTTTCCGCTCCCGGACCCTACGTGTGCCGCCGGACCGGGCCCGGGCCCCCGCTAGGGGGTGGCTCCTGCTTCCCCGGGGTGTGTCGAGGCGGCTGCCAGGAGGGCGTCGAGCAGTCCGGGGAAGCGGGTGTCGAGGTCGGCGCGGCGCAGGCGGACGAAGCGGTTGCGGCCGGCGACGCGGGTGGTGGTGATGCCGGCTTCGCGCAGCACGCGCATGTGGTGGGAGACCGTCGACTTGTGCAAGTGCTCCAGGCCCAGGCCGCGGGGGTCGCAGGAGTGTTCGGCGTCGTCGGCGTAGCTGAGCAGCAGGGTGAGGCGGACCGGGTCGCCGAGGGCGTGCAGGACGGTGACGAGGTCGATGTCGGCGGTGGCGGGCTGGGGCAGCCGCTCGCCCTCGCCCACAGCACCCGCGGCGCCCGCGGCACCGTCGGCCTTCTCGGTGCGCTCGGCGCTGGTGGCTCTCGCGGCGCTGGTGGCTCTCGCGGTTCTCGTGGCGCTCATGGCGCTCGGCCTCCGGGGTGCGGGGAACGGCGGGGGAATGAATGGTTTGACAATCATCCACCAATCCCCGAATGTTTGGCGAGCGTCAAACTGTTGCACGCCCATCCAACCATTCCGCCCCGGAGGGCCCGCCCGTGCCCGTACGTCTGCTCCTGCTCGCCCTCGGCACCTTCGCCGTGGGCACCGACTCGATGGTCGTCGCCGGCATCCTCGGCCCGGTCTCCGCCGACCTGGGGGTGTCGGTGCCGGCCGCCGGCCAGCTGGTCACCGTCTTCGCGCTCGGCTACGCACTGCTGGCCCCGGTCCTGGCCACGCTCACCGCCCGCTGGCCGCGCCGGCGCCTGCTGCTGACCGCGCTCGCGGTGTTCAGCGCGGCCAACGCGCTCAGCGCGCTCGCCCCCACCTACGGCCTGCTGCTGGCCACCCGGGTGCTGGCGGCGGCTGGCGCCGCCCTCTACACGCCCACCGCCAACGCGGTGGCCACCACCCTGGTCGCCCCCGAGCGGCGCGGACGGGCGCTGGCGACCGTCCTCGGCGGGATGACGGTGGCCACCGCCCTCGGGGTGCCGCTGGGCACCTGGGTGGGGCGCGCCGACTGGCGGCTGACCATGTGGCTGGTGACCGCGCTCGGCCTGGCCGCACTGGCGGGCCTGGCGGCGCTGCTGCGCGGCCTGCCGCCCGCACCCGCCGCCGCCCCCACCCTGCGGGCCCGGCTGGCGCCGCTGGGCAAGCGCCGGGTGCTGGGCTCGGCGGGCACCACCCTGGTGTTCTTCCTCGCCTTCCAGAGCGTCTACATCTACCTGGCCACCGCCGTCTCCGGGGCCACCGGCGGCGACGCGGACCGCCTCAGCGTGATCCTGCTGACGACCGGCGTGATGTCGGTGGCCGGCAGCTGGCTGGGCGGGCGCCTGGTGGACCGGGCGGGGGTGCGGCGGGTGCTGCTGGCCGGCTCGGCCGTGGCGGCGTGCGCGTTCGCGGCCCTGCCGTGGCTGGGGCGCAGCATGCCGGGGGCGCTGGTGTACGCGGCGGTGGTGCCGCTGGCGGGGTGGGCGGTGTCGGTGGCGCTGCCGCACCGGCTGGCGTCGATCGATCCGGGGAACGCGCCGGTGCTGATCTCGTTGAACAGCAGTGCGCTGTACCTGGGGACGGCGGCCGGGGGTGCGGCGGGTTCGGCGGCGGTCGCGGTGCTGGGCGGGCGGTGGTTCCCGCTGGCGGCGGCGGTGCTGGCGGTGGCGGCGTGCGCGGTGGCGGCGGCGACCACGCGCGACGAGGCCGAAGGGCCGCGCAGGAAGGAAGCCTGGCGTGCCGTCACCCCGGCGTCCTCGCAGCAGCATTGCGCGGCTTCCACCCGGGCGGCGGGAGGCGGGGACGGCGTCCGCAACCGGCCGGCCGGCGGCGGCGACGGTGAATAAATCGCTGTCCGATCATCGGAGTGCGGTGATAAGACATCCGGCGTGGAAAAGAATCTTGAGTTCCCCGAGCTGCTGCGCCTGATCGACGAACGGTCGACCGCCTTCCGTGCCACGGTCGCCGCCGCGCCCGGTCTCGACGCACCGGTGCCGTCCTGCCCCGGGTGGACGCTGTTCGATCTGGTGAAGCACCTGGGTGGGGGGGACCGTTTCTGGGCCGCCATCGTCGGCGCGGGGCCTGCCGACGCTCCCCCGGCCGAGGCCGCCGCCGCGCGCGCCGCTCTGGAGCTGCCGCGGGAGCGTGAGGCGCTGCTGGCCTGGCTGGACGCGTCGACGCAGCTTCTGCTGGACGCCCTGCGCGAGGCGGGACCGGAGAGCGGTTGCTGGACGTGGTGGCCCGCGTCGCAGTCGCCGCAGACCTCCGGCGGTGTCGCCCGGCACCGGGTCCAGGAGAGCGCGGTGCACACGTACGACGCCCAGCTCGCCGGGGGCGACCCGCAGCCGCTGCCGGTGGAGTTGGCGCTCGACGGTGTGGAGGAGTTCCTGTTCACCGTCTGCGCCACGCCGAGTGCCTGGCCGCACAAGCCGACGGCGTTCGACTTCCACGCCGCCGAGGGCCTCTCCTGGCGCCTGACGGTCGACGGCGACGGCGCGCGCATCACCGGCATCCCCGCGCCCGCTGCCACGGCCGGCGAGGACGCGGCCGGTGCCTCCGTCCACGGCACGGCCAGTGAGCTGGTCCTCTACCTGTACGACCGCATCAAGGCCGAGTCCCTGCGCGTCGACGGCGACGCGGGGCTGCTGGACCTGCTCCGCGCCTGGGAGCCGGAGGAGAAGTAGGACGCAGCGCCCCCGCACCGCCCCCGGCACGGCCGCCCCGTGCCGGGGGCGGCCGTACGGGAGGGGCCGTCAGTTCCCGAGGACCTCGCCGACCAGGGCGCGGGCCTCGTCCTGGACCCGGGCGAGGTGGTCGGGGCCGTGGAAGGACTCGGCGTAGATCTTGTAGACGTCCTCGGTGCCCGAGGGGCGGGCGGCGAACCAGGCGTTGTCGGTGCAGACCTTGATGCCGCCGATCGCGGCGCCGTTGCCGGGGGCGTTGGCGAGGACGGCGGTGATCTTCTCTCCGGCGAGTTCGCCGGCGCCGACGCGTTCGGGGGACAGCCGGGCCAGGCGGGCCTTCTGCTCGCGGTCGGCGGGGGCGTCGACGCGGGCGTAGGCGGGGGCGCCGTGGCGCTCGGTCAGTTCGCCGTAGCGGGCGCTGGGGGTGGTGCCGGTGACGGCGGTGATCTCGGAGGCGAGGAGGGCGAGCAGGATGCCGTCCTTGTCGGTGGTCCACACCCCGCCGTCGCGGCGCAGGAAGGAGGCGCCGGCGCTCTCCTCGCCGCCGAAGCCGATCGAGCCCTCCAGCAGGCCGTCGACGAACCACTTGAAGCCGACCGGGACCTCCACCAGGGTGCGGCCGAGGTCGGCGGCGACGCGGTCGAGCATGGAGGAGGAGACGAGGGTCTTGCCGACGCCCGCGTCGGCGGGCCACTCGGCGCGGTGGCGGTAGAGGTAGTCGACGGCCACCGCCAGGTAGTGGTTGGGGTTCATCAGGCCGCCGTCGGGGGTGACGATGCCGTGCCGGTCGGCGTCGGCGTCGTTGCCGGTGGCGATGGCGTACTCGGCGCGGCGGGTGATGAGGGAGGCCATCGCGGACGGGGAGGAGCAGTCCATGCGGATCTTCCCGTCCCAGTCCAGGGTCATGAAGCGCCAGGTCGGGTCGGTGAGCGGGTTGACGACGGTCAGGTCCAGGCGGTGCGTGTCGGCGATGCGCGCCCAGTAGGCCACCGACGCCCCGCCGAGGGGGTCCGCGCCGATGCGCAGGCCCGCCGCCCGCACCGCGTCCAGGTCCAGGACGGAGGGCAGGTCCTCCACGTAGGCGGTGAGGTAGTCGTGGCGGGCGGTGGTGGCCGCGGCCAGGGCGCGGGCGTAGGGGACCTTCTTGACGCCGCGCAGGCCCTCGCGGATCAGCTCGTTGGCGCGGTCCTGGATCCAGCCGGTGGCCTCGGACCCGGCCGGCCCGCCGCTGGGCGGGTTGTACTTGAAGCCGCCGTCGCGCGGCGGGTTGTGCGAGGGGGTGACCACGATGCCGTCGGCCAGCGCGCGGGGGCTGCGCCGGTTGTGGGCGAGGATCGCGTGCGAGACCGCCGGGGTGGGGGTGTAGCCGTCGGCGGCGTCGATCAGCACGTGCACGCCGTTGGCGGCGAGGACCTCCAGGGCGGTGACCTTCGCCGGCTCGGAGAGGGCGTGGGTGTCGGCGCCGAGGAACAGCGGCCCGGCCACGCCCTGTTCGGCGCGGTACTCGCAGATCGCCTGGGTGGTCGCGGCGATGTGGTCCTCGTTGAACGCCGCGTCCAGCGAGGAGCCGCGGTGCCCGGAGGTCCCGAACGCCACCCGCTGCCCGGGCTCCTGCGGGTCCGGGTGCAGCGCGTAGTAGGCCGTCACCAGCCGCGCCACGTCCACCAGGTCACCGGGCTGCGCCGGCTGCCCGGCCCGTGCGTGTGCCATCCGTCTTCTCCCGCCAGTTCCGACTTGCGTCCGGTTCCACGTTCACAGTCCTAGCCCCGTGCTCACCGATCGTAGCCAGAAGACGACGGTGCCCCGAACCGCGGCGGGCGGTCCGGGGCACGGCGGTCCGGTGAAGTCTTGCCGCTCAGCCCGGCAGCTGCTGGCGGTAGCCCTCCAGGGCGGGCGCGGTGGTGGTCGCGAGGAACTCGGTGACCCGGTAGGCGCACAGCCCGGCGAGCACGAACGGGTCGGTGGCCACCAGCGCCTCGATCACGGCCCGGTCCTCCCCCACCGCCAGGATCACCCCGCCCTCGCGCGGCACCTTGCGCCCGGAGGCGAGGAAGGTACCGGCCGCGTAGTGCGCGTTCAGCCATTGGACGTGCTGCGCCAGCGCGGCGTCGATCTGCTCCATGGGGGCGGTGTAGCTCAGCTCCAGTACGAACATGCGCCCAGGCTAGACCCGGGCGGGCAGGCGGTCGCGACAGGGGTGGGCGAGGGCGGATTCGAACCGCCACAGCCGAAGCGGGGGCTTTACAGGCCCGTGGGCTCGCCGGTGCCCAGCTCGCCCTCAGGAGGCGTCGACACCCGTGCACGACACGGAAGGAGGAAGGAGGAGAACGGCAGCCGCCCGGGCCACCGGGCAGGCCCGGCTACGGGCGGGCGGCGGCGCGGCGGGCGTACGGGGGGCGGTGATAACCGCGGCCACGGGCCGGTGCGGCGGTCATGGCGAACTCCCCTTTCGCTGCGCGGTGGTGTCCGGCGCCGTCCGGCGCGGTACGTCCCCACTGTGCCGCAGCACCGTGCCGGGCCGCAAAGGGTTTTCCGTCCCCCGCGCCGCCGGCCCGAAGACCGGCCGGGAGACCGGCCCGAAGACCGGCGCCGGGAGGTTGTCGACCCCCATCCTGCCAGGTCAGGCAAGGTTCCGGTAGGACTCAGCACACCCTTGTTCGCCCTTGCGGCGCGGTGGGCGCGGGCCGCAGACTCGTGCAACATCCCACCCCCTTCCACGGCCTGACGTGCCGGCGCCCCCGTTGCGGGCGGCCCGGTGCGTGCTGCCGCCGTGCCCGGGGGGCGGTGGTGCGGAGCAGAGCGACGAAGGGGGACGCAGGACATGAGCGGGACGAACGTGCACGGGGACCTGGCGCTGAGGGCGCGGGTGCGGCTGCTGAGCCACAACGAGCGGGTGCTGCACGGCGAGGAGGGGCTGTGGGTGTACCGGACGCTGTTCGCGGTGACGCCGCACGTGTACGCCTACCGGCTGGCGCTGGTGCTGCGGGAGGCGGCCGAGGGGCCGCGGGTGGCGGGCCTGCCGCAGGCGCGGGAGGCGCTGCTGGCGGAGGCCCGGGCGGCGGCGGCCCGCATCCCGGCCGACGCGCCGGCGTACCAGCGGCGGATGTGGGACTACGCGGTGACGGATCTTCGGCTGACGGAGCAGCAGGTGGGGCGGGCGGGACAGTAGGCGGTCGCGGGATGGTTGCGGTACAACGATCCCTATTTGACGATTGATCGGAGAGAAGTATGAGCAGGTCGGGACTGTCCCGCCGTTCCCTCCTGGCCGGGGCGGCCGCCGCGGCCGGTGCCGTCGTCGTCGGCTGGGACACCTCCGCCCGGGCGTGGGCCGCCGAGCCCGGGGCGGACGTCGCCGAACTGCCCGCGCTGGACGGGTCGGTGACGCTGCAGGGCGCGGGCCTGGAAAGGTTCTCCGGCGACTTCGGGCACCTGGTCGCGCAGGCGCCGCGGGCGGTGCTGCGGCCCGGCTCGGTGCGCGACGTGCAGCAGGTGGTGGCGTTCGCGAGCAGGCACCGCATCCCGGTGGCCGTCAACGGGCAGAGCGGGGACGCGGCGCAGGTCGGCGAGGCGGGGCTGGAGTCGCACTCCAGCTACGGGCAGGCCAATGCGCGCGGCGGGATCGCGATCGACGCGCGCGGCCTGTCGGCGGTGGTGTCGGTGCGCCCGGGGCGCGCGGTGGTGGAGGCCGGGGCGACGTGGGCGCAGGTCGTCGAGGCGGGGCTGGCGCAGGGCTGGGTGCCGCCGTGCCTGACGGACTACCTGCACCTGTCGGTGGGCGGCACGCTGAGCGTGGGCGGGATCGGCGGCGGTGTGCAGCGCTTCGGCCTGCAGGCGGACCGGGTGCTGGAGCTGGAGGTGGTGACCGGCACCGGTGAGCTGCTGACGGCCTCGCCCGGGCGCAACCGGGAGCTGTTCGAGGCGGTGCTGGCCGGCGGCGGGCAGGCGGGGATCATCGTACGGGCGACGCTGGCGCTGGTGCCGGTGCGCGAGCGCGCCCACGTCTTCTCGCTGTACTACGACGACCTGGACGCCTACCTGGCCGACCAGGAGAAGGTGATGGCCGAGGGCCGCTTCGACCTGCAGGTCGGCGACGTGGAGCGCAGCGCGGACGGGTCGCGGTGGCGGTACAAGGCGGAGCTGGTGGCGTTCGCGGACGCGGGGCAGGCAGTAGAGCGCGAGGCTCTCCTCGCCGGGCTGCGGCCGGCGGCGGGCGGGGTGTCGGTGGTGGAGCAGAGCTGGCGCGAGTACGCGTTCCGGGTGGACGCGTTCGCGGGGTACCTGCGGGCGGCGGGGTTCTGGGGGCTGCCGAAGCCGTGGCTGAGCGTGTTCCTGCCGGCTTCGACGGCGGGGGTGTTCATGGCGGAGGCGGCCGCGCTGCTGGGGCCGGCGGATCTGGGGGCGGGGCTGCTGCTGTTCTACCCGTACCTGCGCGAGCGGGTGAAGGCGCCGCTGGCGGTGCTGCCGCAGGGTGCGGTGGGCTGGCACTTCGACCTGCTGGCGTTCCCGGGGCCGGGGGCGGACACGGCGGCGATGCTGGAGCGCAACCGGCGTCTGTACGACCGGGCGGTGGAGCTGGGCGGCAAGCGGTACCTGATCGGGGCGGTGCCGGGGATGACGGGGGCGGACTGGCGGCGTCACTACGGGGGGCTGTGGGAGCGGGTGGTGCGGGCCAAGCTCCGGTTCGACCCGGCGGGGATCCTGGCCCCGGGCCAGGGCATCCACACGGCCTGACGGACAAGGGCGTCCACCCGGTCTGACGGACAAGGGGCCGGCCGTGCGCCGTTCGCGCGCGGCCGGCCCCGGGTGTCAGCCGATCTCCATCTGCGCCATCATGCCCATCGCCGAGTGGTCCAGCAGGTGGCAGTGGTACGGGTAGCGGCCGCGGTAGGAGTCGAAGGTGGCGTGCAGGCGCACGCTCTCGCCGGGCAGCAGGCGCACGGTGTCCTTGAGGCCGGACTCCTCGGGGCCGGGCGCCTTGCCGTTGCGCTCCAGCACGCGGAACTGCACCAGGTGCAGGTGGAAGTTGTGCGGGACGTCGGTGTTGGCGTTGACGACCGTCCAGATCTCCGAGGTGCCGAAGGCGATCTGCGCGTCGACGCGGTCCGGGTCGTACACCTTGCCGTCGATCGTGCCGCGCGGCGCGGCGCCGCCGGTGCCCTCCTCGACCTTCAGCACCACGGTGCGCTCGCGCACCGCCGGGCCGGGCGCGGGCAGGGTGCGCAGGGTGTCGGGCACGCTGCTGGAGTCGGCGGCGGAGCGCACGATGTCGAAGCGCATCACCTGGCCGACGTGTTCGGCGGGGCCGGGGGGCATGGAGTTGGTGAGGACGACGGTGGAGCCGACCTTGTAGCGGGAGAAGTCGATGACGACGTCGGCGCGCTCGCCGGGCGACAGGTCGATCGTGTCGGTGGTGTGGGGGCGTTCCAGCAGGCCGCCGTCGGAGCCGATCTGGGTGATCGGGCCGCCGTCGGCCAGGCGCAGGGAGAAGAAGCGCAGGTTGGAGGAGTTGAGCAGGCGCAGCCGGTAGCGGCGGGCGGCGACCTCGGCCTTGGGCCAGGGGCGGCCGTTGGCGAGGATGGTGGTGCGGTTGAAGGGGTCGTCCATGCGGTAGACGAGGTTGCCGGAGGCGTCGAAGCGCGCGTCGCGCAGGGCGATGGGCAGGTCGTAGCGGCCGGTGGGCAGCGGCAGGGCGCGTTCGGTCTCGTCGGTGAGCAGGTAGGTGCCGGCCAGGCCCCGGTAGACGTGCTCGGACTCCATGTGGTGGGCGTGGTCGTGGAACCACAGGCTCGCGTGGGGCTGGTCGTTGGGGTAGGTGTAGGTGCGGCTGGCGCCGGAGTCCAGCAGGTTCATCGGGCCGCCGTCGCTGGCGACGGGCACCCGGGAGCCGTGCAGGTGGACGGAGACGGCGTCGTTGAGCAGGTTGGTCTGGCGCACGATCACCGGACGCCCGGAGCGGGCGCGGATGACGGGGCCGGGGAAGGCGCCGTTGTAGGTGAGGACCTCGGTGCGGTGCCCGGGCAGGATGCGGGCGTAGGAGCGGAGCATGGTGACGGAGTAGGTGTCGGCGCCGCCGTCGGTGGAGACCGGGCTGAGCACCGGGGGCACCGGCAGCGCGGTGGTGAACTTCTCGACCAGGCCGGGGCCGGCGTCCGGCCCGGGGTCGGGGGCGTCGCCCGCCGGGTGGGTGTGGGCGGCCGCGTCCTGGACGGAGGCGGCGGAGGCCGCGTCGGCGGAGGCGGCCGGGCGCAGCGTGGTGCGCATGAGCAGGACCCCTCCTCCGGTCGCCAGGGCGGCGCCGATCATCCTGCGTCTGCTCACCATCGCGTGTTCCTCCCGCGTGCTCCCCCGCCTGCCCTGCGGGTGCGGGGCGGCCTTGTCCGGGGGTGATTGCAGCAGCGCCGCCTTGGGTGCCGCTTGGGTCCGGCTTGGGCCGGTGCGGGCGGGCGGGGGGCGGGCGGGGGTGGTGCGGGCGGGGGCGGGTGGGGGCGGTGGGGGGTCGGGCGGCGGTGAGCTGCGGGTGTTGCGGGCGCGTTGCGCGGCGCCTTCACGGTGGCTCGGGGTGCGGTCGAGGAAGGCTCGCGGCACGAGGCAGCCCCGGGCCCGGTGGGCTCGCAGAGGACTCGAAGGGAAGGGCCCAAGCGTGGACCTGCGGTACTGGCTGCCGAGGGCGGCCGAGGTGGCCGAGCGGTGGGGCGAGCGGTTCGGTGCTTTCACCGCGCACCCCTCGCACCTGGTGGACGAGGCGGACTTCGCCGCCGCGTTCGAGCGTTTCGCCAAGCGTCTGGAGCACAACTACCCGTTCTTCCATCCGCGTTACGCCGGGCAGATGGTCAAGCCGCCGCACCCGGCGGCGGTGGTGGGCTATCTGACGGCGATGCGTTTCAACCCGAACAACCACGCCTACGAGGGCGGGCCGGCGACCAACGACATGGAGCGCGAGTGCGTGGCGCAGCTGGCCGCGATGTTCGGGCTGCCCGCGCACGTGGGTCATCTGACCAGCAGCGGGACGATCGCCAATCTGGAGGCGCTGTACGTGGCGCGGCAGAGCCATCCCGGCAAGGGGGTGGCGTACAGCGCGCAGGCGCACTACACGCACAGCCGGATGTGCCACGTGCTGGGTGTGGCGGGTCATGCGGTGGCGTGTGACGCCGAGGGGCGGATGGATCCGGGGGCGCTGGAGGAGGTGCTGCGCACCGGGCGGGTGGGCACGGTGGTCGTCACGTGCGGGACCACCGGGGCGGGTGCGGTGGACCCGGTGCACGAGGTGCTGGCGCTGGCGCGCCGGTACGGGGCGCGGGTGCACGTGGACGCCGCGTACGGCGGGTTCTTCGCGCTGCTGGCCGCGGACGACGCGGTGGCGGCGGACCTGGGCGTCGATGTGGCGCCGTGGCGGGCGATCGCCGGGTGCGACTCGGTGACGGTGGACCCGCACAAGCACGGCCTGCAGCCGTACGGGTGCGGTGCGGTGCTGTTCGCGGACCCGGCGATCGGCCGGCACTTCGCCCATGACTCGCCGTACACCTACTTCACCGATGCCGAGCTGCACCTGGGTGAGATCAGCCTGGAGTGTTCGCGGGCGGGTGCCTCGGCGGCGGCGCTGTGGCTGACGCTGCAGTTGCTGCCGCTGAGTGTGGACGGGCTGGGTGCCGGTCTGGTGGCGGGGCGGCGGGCCGCGCTGGCCTGGGCCGATCTGATCGAGGCCAGTGGTGAGTTGACGCTGTTCCAGCGGCCGCAGCTGGACATCGTGACGTACTTCCCGACCCCGGTGGGGGTGCCCGCGCTGTCGGCGGTGGACGCCGCGAGTGACCGGGTGCTGCGCCGGGGCATGGCCGATGAGCAGGACCCGGTGTTCCTGAGTGTGCTGCGGGTGGACGCCGGCGACTTCGCGCGCCGTCACCGGGGGGTGGTGGCGGACGCGGACGGGGCGCGGGTGCTGCGCAGTGTGCTGATCAAGCCGGAGGCGCAGGCGTGGCTGCCGCGGTTGCACGCGCGGGTGGCGGAGCTGGCGGCCGAGGCGGTCGCCGACGTGGTGGCCGCGCCCGCCCCCGCCCCCTCGTCCTCCTCTTTCCCCTCGTCTGCCCCCACGCCCGTCGTACCGCCTGCCCCCACGCCCGTCGTACCGCCTGCCCCCACGCCCGTCGTACCGCCTGCACGCCCTGCCCCCTCGTCCGTCACCTCGCCCGAGGAGAGTGCCCGTTGACCACCGTCACCACCCTGCCCGCGGCCACGGGCACCGCCCCGCGGCCCGCCGCCGGGGCCCCCGATACCACCGCCGCCACCGCGGCCGCCGGCGTCGCCGTACGCCGGGCCCGCCCGCAGGAGGCGCCCGCCCTGGCCGCCCTGCTCTCCGAGGCCTTCGCCGACGACGCGCTGATGCTGTGGGCCTTCCCCGACCCGGAGCACCGTGCCCGGGTGATGCCCGCGTTCTTCCGTGTCCACCTCGAACAGTGCCTGGCCCACCGGGGCGTCGTGGTCGCCGCCGACGAGGCCGGCACGCTGCTGGGGGCGCTGCTGTTCCTGCCCGCGGGGGTGTGGGAGGAGCCGGGGCACGCCGACGGCGCCGCCACCCGCGCCCTGGCCGAGGCCATCGACGCCGGACGGCACGGCGAGTGCGCCCGCCGTCTGGACGCCATCACCCGGCTGCAGCAGCGCCGCCACCCGCGTCACCGCCCGCACTACTACTTCGCGTTCATCGGCGTGCACCCGGGCGCCCGCTCGGCCCGTGCCGGCGAGGCGATGCTGGAGGCCGTCCTCGCGGAGGTCGACGCCGCCGGACAGGCCGCCTACGCCGAGACCAGCTCCACCGGCGGCGCCCGCCTGTGCGAGACCCACGGCTTCACCCGCTTCGGCGAGGCCATCGCGCTGCCCGGCGGCGGACCCCGCCTGGCCCCGGTGTGGCGGGGGCCCCGATGACCGCGCCCGCACCCGCCGCCGAGAGCGCCCTGCGCCTGTTCAGCGCCGAGCACATCGACGCCGGCCACGCCGCCGCGCACCCCGAGGCCGTGGAGGTCCTCGACTGGGCCCGCCGCTTCCTCACCACCGCCCACCCCGACCTGGGGCGCAGCGGCCCGGTGTGCCCGTACACCCAGCCGTCGCTGCGCCGGGGCCTGTTCCACATCGCGGTCGCCGACGGTGACGGGGACGGGGATCTTCCGGCGCTGGTGGGTGAACTGCGGGCCCGTTACGACGAGTTGCTGGCCGGGCTGACGGAGGAGTCGGACCGTGAGCTGCTGACGGTGCTGTTGGTGCTGCCCGCGCTGGACCGCGGCGATTCGACGGCGCTGGACGAGGCGCAGCGCAAGGCGAAGGACGAGTTCGTCGAGCAGGGCCTGATGATCGGGCAGTTCCATCCGGTGTGTGAGGAGCCGGGTCTGTGGAACCGGACGTTCCGGCCGTTGCGGGCGCCGGTGCCGCTGCTGGCGGTGCGCAAGCTGCTGGTGTTCGATCTGCCGTTCCTGACGGGTGACGAGACCCATCTGAACCACTACCTGGCGCGTTTCGCGCCCGAGGTGCCGGCGCGGATCCGTGACCAGCTGGTGTCCAGTGTGCGGGCCCACCAGGGCGCCGTCTCCTCCTGACCCGCCCTTTGCCTGCGCTGCGCGCGCGGAGCCGGCCGACGCCCGGTTCCGCGCGCGCTCGCGTGTGGGCGGCGCCGTCGGGTTCGAGGGGGCCGTGCGGTCAGAGGCCGAAGTTCCAGTCGACGATCATCTGCAGCAGGTCCTTGCGCTCGTCGACGAAGTCCATCGCGATCACGCCGTAGTGCGCGCGCTGGGAGATGCGCGGCGTCAGGTACTCCTGGATGGAGGGGTTGACGACCTTGGCGATCTTGTACGGGTCCTCGGGGAAGGCGCTGGCGCTGGCGAAGTGGATGTAGAGCCTCTTGTCGTCCTGGCCGTAGAACGCCTGGTCCAGGCCCCACTTGACGCGCTGGACCTTCTGGCTGGAGCTGTCGCCGAAGTAGTCCTGCAGCCAGATCCGGGAGCCGTCGCCCCAGCGCAGGGGGTCGTAGCGGCCGTCGCCCCAGGTGAAGTCCGACATGATGGGGATGATCTTGCCGCGGACCTGGCCCAGCGAGGGCAGTCCCGTGGGGAGCGAGCCGGTCTTGGGGAGCCAGAACCAGGGCCGGTAGTTGCCCTTCCCGTCATAGCCGTCCATGTAGTAGTTGAAGATCTCGCTGAACCGGTAGTCCTGCCCCTCGGTGTACTCCTTGCGGATCCGCATGATGATCGTCTCGCCGGGGTTCGACTTCAGGAAGTCGATGCACAGGTTCAGCACGTCGCCGAAGTTGATCTTCTGGTAGACCTTGTCGTGGTGGATGGTGAAGACGTCGCCCGCGATCCGGCACCGGATGTCGAGGAAGCGCACCCCCGCCTGGAGCTGCTGGGGGATGCGCCACTCCTGGCACTGGGCGTAGCCGAAGGAGCCGCTGTCGTAGAGCGCGCAGGTCTCGTGGGTCCCGGGGATCGTCAGCTGCGACAGCTTCACGTTGTCGCCCAGCAGCGACATCCACTTGTTGGTGGGGCGGTGGACGAGGCGGTCCGGTGCGGCGGAGGCCACGCCCGAGCCGGCGATGCCCAGGGCGCCGGTGGTGGCCGCGAGTGCCGCGCCCCTGAGCAGGGTCCTACGGTTGATCGTCATGCAAGAAACCTCCGGTAGCGGGGCCCTGATGGTGATCGGGGACGTGAACGTCCCCCCCTTTCGCCCCAACGGGCCTGCGCCCCGGCCTGGTTCATCGCCTGCGAACGTTCCGGCGCGCGGAGCCGGCCGATGCCCGGCTGCGCGCGCTCGCGTGTGGGCGGCGGGGTTCAGGAGCAGGAGCTGCCGCCGGGGCCGCCGAAGAAGACGTACTCGTACCACGGGGTGGGGCCGCTGTTGACGAGCGAGGTGTAGCAGTCCGGCGCCGGCTGGTAGGCGGTCAGCTTCGCGAACTGGGGGGTGTTGTCGGTCGCGACGTACTGGACGTCGCGGTGGTAGGCGGCGTACTGCCAGCCGCCCGCGGCGAACGCGCCGCTGCCCATCGGCGGCCACCCCGCGACGTTGTAGACCTCGCCGCCGCAGATGATCCGCCCGGCGCCGGTGGCGAGCGGCCCGCCGCCGAACAGCGAGGCCGGGTAGTAGCCCACCGGGACGCCGCCCAGGTAGAGCCACCAGTTCCCGCCCGCGAGGTACCAGGCCACCTCCAGCTCGATCTGCACGCCGCCCGTGACGCTCGCCTGCCCGAGCGTGCCGCCCAGCAGCCAGGCGCTGTTCGTCTGGACGAACGCCGTGCATTCGAGGTTGTAGCAGCCGGTGTTCTGGTAGCCGTCGGCCGTCCAGTAGATGAAGAGGACGGGCTGGGCGGTGCCGTACTTGCCCGGGTACACCTGGTAGCCGCACTCGACGGTCTGCACGGGTGTCGAGTCGACGGTGCCGAACCACTGCTGGGAGACCGTGAAGGCCGCCCCCGTCACCTGCGGGTCCCAGATGTTGACGTAGCTGTGGCCGCCGAGGTTGGCGACCTCCTGGACGCCCGTGGTGTGCTGGCGCAGCCCCGCCGCCGGTGCACCCGGACCGCGCCGGCCCGCGCCCCGCGGGTGCTTGTGGTGGAAGTCGCGCACGCCGCCCCGGCCCGCGATCTCCTCCAGGGTGATGCGGCGCATGGCGATCGTGCCGGGCGGACAGGACATCGGGTGGCCGTACCGGTCCAGCCGCTCGGAGTGCAGTTGCGGCCGCACCGGCACGCTCTGGGCGCTGCCGTGGCGCCCGGGCGCCACCGGTGGGGGGTCGGGGGCCTCGGGGGGCAGGGGGGAGTTCCCCCGCAGGGCCGGCTGGCTGCCGACGGGGACGCAGTCGAAGACCTGCCCGTTGTCGTCGGCGAAGCTGCGGGTGACCTCGATGCCCCGGTAGAGGTTCCCGAGGTACTCCGTCATCGCGGCGAAGTCCTCGGCGCTGGTGGCGGCCGCCGCCGGGCTGCGCGCGAAGTCCTCGTAGCGGGCGGAGGCGAGGGAGTGCGTGAACGTGGTGAAGTCGGTGACGTCGGTGCCGTCGCCGTCGTGCTGTGCCGTCATGGCCGGGCCTCCTGCACCATCGGGTCGTGACGCGCGGTGTCCGCGCGGGTTCTCTCCGTTCTCCACGCTAGACCCGGTTCGGCCCGCGTTCCTCCCGGGGAACGGGCGCTGCGGAACGGGCTCTGCGGAAGGGGCGGTTGAACCCTCAGGGACGCCGGGCCGCACGTACCCGCCGGGTGTCAGCGGGCCAGGCGGCCCAGGAGGGCGGAGGCGGCGGCGATGCCGGCCAGGGCGGCGGCGGTGAGGACGGCGAAGTCCAGCGGCAGGTGGGCGGGGGTGCCGATGAGCAGGCCGCGCAGCGCGTCGACCTGGTAGCTGAGCGGGTTGGCCTTGCTGACGGCCTGCAGCCAGCCCGGCATCAGCTCCACCGGGTAGAGGGCGTTGGAGGCGAAGAACAGCGGCATGGTGATGGCCTGGCCGATGCCCATCAGGCGGTCGCGGGTCAGGACGATCCCGGCGATGGCCATCGACAGGCAGGAGAAGAACGCCGAGCCGAGCAGCACCGCCACCACCACGCCGAGCAGGCGCAGCGGGTTCCAGGTCATGGCGACGCCGAGGAGGGCGGCGATCAGGACGACGACGGCGGCCTGCAGGACGGCCTTGACGCCGGCGGCGAAGGCCTTGCCGGTCACCAGGGCGGCGCGGGGGGTGGGGGTGACCAGCAGTTTGGTGAGGACGCCGGAGTCCCGCTCCCAGATGATCATGATGCCGTAGAAGATCGCGATGAACATCGCGGACTGGGCGATGATGCCGGGTGCGAGGTAGTCGAGGTAGGGGATGCCGCCGGTGGGGATGGCCTTGAGGCGGGTGAAGGTCTGGCCGAAGATCAGCAGCCACAGGGCGGGCTGGATCGCGCGGGTGTAGAGCTCGGTGCGGTCGTGGCGCAGCTTCTGCAGCTCGACCGCGCACATCGCGCTGATGCGGGCGGGCACCAGGCGCCAGCCGGTGCGGGCGCGCGGGGGCACCAGCAGCAGGCCCAGGTCGGGCCCGTCGGCGGGGCCGGGTCCGGGGCCGTGTCCTGGGGGTTCAGCCGACGCGGCCTGCGGTGCGGCGGGTACGGCGGACATCGCCGAAGTCTCCTTCCGTGGCGTCGGCCAGGTCGCGGCCGGCGTAGTGGCGGAACACGTCGTCGAGGGTGGGGTCGTCGTGGGAGGAGCCGTCGTGGGTGGGGTCGCCGTGGTGCGGGTCGTCGCGGTGCGGGTCCGCCCCGCGGATGCGGTCCTTGAGCTCGGCGGGGGTGCCCAGCGCACGGATGCGGCCGCGGTCCATGAGGGCGATGCGGTCGCAGTGGCGGTCGGCCTCGTCCATGTAGTGGGTGGTGACCAGGACGGTCATGCCGGTGGCCCGGCGCACGGCGTCCACCCGCTCCCACACGCCGGTACGGGCGATCGGGTCCAGGCCGATGGTCGGTTCGTCCATCACCAGCAGGCGCGGGGCGCTGACCAGGGCCTGGGCGAGTTCGAGGCGGCGAACCATGCCGCCGGAGTAGGTGGCGGCCATCCGGTCGGCGGCGTCGGTGAGGTCGACCGCGGCCAGGGCCTGGGCGACGCGTTCGGCGCGCTCGGCGCGCGGCACGTCGAAGACCCGGGCGAACAGGGCGACGTTCTCGCGCCCGGTCAGCCCGGAGTCCGCGGACAGCTGCTGGGGCACGTAGCCGAGCAGGCGGCGCACCTGCATGGGGCGCCGGGCGGCGTCGTTCCCGAAGACGCGCACCATGCCGACGCCCACCGGCAGCAGGGTGGTGATCGCGCGGATCGTGGTGGTCTTGCCCGCGCCGTTCGGCCCGAGGAGGCCGAACACCTCGCCGGTGCGCACGGTGAGGTCGATGCCGTCCACGGCCCTCGTCCCCCGGCCCCGGCCCCGACGGCCGCCGCCGAAGGTGTACTCCAGGCCCTCGCACACCACGGCCTGCGCTTCGCTCATCACGGCTCCTCGGGCAGGTCGCGCAGGCCCCGGGCGAGGGAGCGCAGCGCGGGCAGGGCGGCGGTCAGGGCCTGCTGCTGGTCGGCGGGCAGGCCGGCGACCAGGTCCTCCATCAGCGCGCGGCGGCGCCGGCGCCACGCCTCGATCCGCTCCACGGCCGCGTCGGTGGCGAACAGCAGGGCGGCACGGCGGTCGGCGGGGTCGGTCTCGCGGCGCAGCAGGCCCTGCGCGGCGAGCTGGTTGACGAGGGTGGACACCGAGTTCCCGGCCAGGCACAGCTCCTCGGCGGCCTGCGAGACCCGCAGGCCCGGGCTCTCCGTGGCCAGGCGCAGCAGCTCGACCTGCGCGCCGCGCAGCCGGGGCCGGTCGGCCGTCTTGCGCAGACGGCGGCGGACCAGGCGCTGGATGCCGACGAGGAGGGCGGAGAACTCGTCGGCCGGCGTCGTGGACGGTGGTGCGGGCTCCGTGACGGCCATGGCCCAATTTTAGCTCTCAGTGAGAGGTATTTCAGGTGCTTCAGGTGGGTCGCTGTCCGTGGAGGAGGACGGGCAGGGCGCGGCCGGTGAGGGCTTCGGTGACGCGGGCGGCCTGGGCGGGAGCCATGCGCGCGGGCAGCTCGCGGACGGGGACGAAGCGGGCGCCGAGCAGTCCGCTGCGCTGCTGCGCGGGGACGGTGAGGGAGACGTCGTCGGGGACGGTGCCGCCGTCGAAGACGAGGTTGAGGCGTTCCAGGTGGCGGTCGGCGGGGGTGAAGTCGACGGCGACCACGTCGTTCAGGCGCAGGTGCAGGCCGGTCTCGGCGTGCAGGTGACGGGCGGCGGCCAGGTGCGGGGGCTCGTTGGGTTTGGCGGAGCCGCCGGGCAGGAGCATGCCGTCCAGGTAGTCCGGGTCGACGAGCAGGACGTCGCCGCGCCGGTTGCGCACGAGGACGAGACAGCCGAGCCGGCACACCGGCGGCTTGGCGAGAAGGCGGGGGTCGCGCATCGGGCGGTTCACTTTCGAAGCGTGCGGGAGAGAAGGAGGGCGAAGCAGGCCCACCACAGCAGGCGGGCGAGGTGATCAGTCGTCATACGTCAGGCGCTCGTATCGCAGCCCCTTGCGCAGCAGGTCGAGCAGGCGCAGCAGATCGAGCGGGCGGGCCGAGCCGAGGTCGACCAGGTAGTTGCCGGTGATCCGGCCGTACTCCCAGTCCACTTCGATCGAGGGCAACGTGACCCCACCGAGCGCGAGGACGGTCGTGAGGTCGTCCAGGAGCGAGGCCGCCTGCCGGCGCTGCTCGGCGGTGGCACGGGAAAGCATCGATCCCATCACCGCTCCCCCGGCCTCGGGTGCACCTCGAACTGGCGCCACGCGGTGTAGGCGTCCCCGAAGAACGTGAACGAGGCCAACTCGCCGGTCACGTCGCAGCGCAGCCACTCCCCCGTGATCTCGTTACGCACCCGGTAACGCTGCACGTCGGGGTCGAACCGCACCCCGTAGCCATGGAGTCTGGCGGGCTGAGGTGATTCCTTGGTCATGCCTGATCGCCTTCCACGCGAATCTGCGGTCACACGAGCCGATTCACGACCGACTTCACTTTCCGTGCCTCAAGCGTCGCGCACCGCAGCTAGGCTGACCAGCGTGGACGTGTGCCACATCGAGGTTGGACACACTGGAGGGGCTCCATGGCCTTCAAGCCCAACAAGCTGGACCCGGGCCGCTCGGCCCGTGACCTGTTCGGCTGGGAGATGCGCAACCACCGGCAACTCGCCGACAACATGTCGCTTGATCAACTAACTGAGATCCTCGGCTGCTTCTCGAAGGGCCATCTCGCCAGGATCGAGCGGGCCGAGTCGATGCCCCCGCCAGACCTTCCGGCCAAGCTCGATGTCGCGTTCGGGACCGATGGCCGCTTCGGCCGCATCTACCTGCTCGCCAAGAACGAGAAGTTTCCCGGCAAGTACCGCCAATGGTCAGAGGTCGAGGCCAAAGCAGAAGCCATCGAGGAGTTCTCTGCAGCCACCATTCCAGGACTCCTACAGACCCCGGAGGTCGCACGGTTCTCGCTGCTCGCGGGGCATCCGCATGCGACCCCCCGCGAGCTCGATGCACTGGTGTCAACACGCCTCGACCGTCAGAAGCGGTTGGTCTCGCCTGCTCCCCCGCATTGCTGGTTCATCCTCGACGAGTCGACCCTCCGCCGACCCATCGGGGACATCGCGGTGATGAGGCAGCAACTCGATGCCATCACGTCGGATCACAGATCACACATCACCGTGCAGGTCCTGCCGTTCGCAGCAGGAGTTCATGCCGAGATGGGTGGATCGCTCTTTCTCTATTCGATGCCGGGCCGTCCGATGGTGGCTTGGGAGGAAGGTGCTCGCAGCGGCGAACTCATCGAAGACTCCGAGGGTGTCGCCGCCCGCCGGAGGTCATACGATCTGCTCAGGGCCATGGCCCTGTCACCCAGGGAGTCCCGGGCGATGATCAGGCACATCTCAAAGGAGTACGGTCGTGCAAGCGAACCATCACGAGAGCTGGCGTAAGAGCAGCCACAGCAACAACGATGGTGGCGCCTGCATCGAAGTAGATGACGCGCACCCAGGCCGCGTTCGGGACAGCAAGGACCCCGACGGCCCCCGCCTCGATTTCTCCTCCGCCGCCTGGCAATCCTTCGTCACCGCCGTCCGCACCGGCGAATTCGACGCCTGACAGGCCTACTTCACAACGGAGTGGGAAGTCGTCCCCATCGACTTCCCACTCCGCTCGCACAACCCGACCTGGAGGAACCCGCCATGGACCCCGCTCACCTCACTACCTGGCGCAAGAGCACCTACAGCGGCGGGTCAAACGGCTGCATCGAGGTCGCCGACGGCTTCACCGGCGTCATGCCCGTGCGTGACTCCAAGGACCCCTCCGGCCCGGCCCTCGTCTTCTCCTCCTCCGCCTGGCGGTCCTTCGTCACCGCCGTCCGCACCGGCGAATTCGACGCCTGACAGGCCTACTTCGCAACGGAGTGGGAAGTCGACCGAATCGACTTCCCACTCCGTTCGCACAACCCGACCTGGAGGGAACCGCCATGGACCCCGCTCACCTCACCACCTGGCGCAAGAGCACCCACAGCGGCCAAGGCGGCCAGTGCGTCGAGGTGGCAGACGGCATCCCTGGCCTCATGCCTGTCCGTGACTCCAAGGACCCGAGCGGCCCGGCGCTCGCCTTCTCCTCCTCCGCCTGGCAGTCCTTCGTCACCGCCGTCCGCACCGGCGAGTTCGACGGCCAGTAGTCGCGCCTTCCACCGGAGTGTGGGAAGTCGGTCCCGCCGACTTCCCACTCCGTTCGCCCCCGGCGGCCCGGTGTCAGGTGGTCGCCAGGAGGAGCGCTCCGAGGGCGGCGGTGACGAGCACCGTCAGCAGGACTACGCGGGCGCGGTAGGCGTTCCTGGCCTTGTCGTCGTCGAACATGCCGAAGAAGCCCCCCATCACAAGGAAGTACGCCACCGCGGCCATGACCGTCAGGGTCGGGTCGGTCCGGGCGACCTGCAACAGGCCCAGCCACGCCGCCGAGAGCGCCCCCGCGGCCGCGGCGAACGGCCACCCCGTCACTCCGCGCAGCCGCTCCCGGGCGTGCCTGGCGCGCTCGGTGAGGTGTCGGCGGGCCGGGCCGGGCGGGTGTGGTGGCCGGGGCTTGCGGGCCGTCCACAGCACGGCCACACCGATCGCCGCATTGAGGCCGAGGAAGCCCAGGAGCGGGGCCGGGGAGTCGGCTTCGCCGGGAAGTTCGGGCACGACCCGCCCGGCCGGGTCCACCCGGACGGTGACGGTGTCCCCGGGCTTGAAGCGCTGCGAGTCCGGTACGAGGTCCCCGCCGGGAACGGCCCCGCCGTCCCTCGGGAGGAGGGTGTAGGACCGCACCACGCCCCGGCCGGTCCTCTCGACCTTCTCCTGCAGCACCACGGCGCTCACGTCCTCGCCCGAGCGCAGCACCAGGTTGTGCCAGGCGCCGGTACCGGCCAGGCAGGCGAACAGGGCCGCGACGGCCGTGGCCGCGATCAGGGTGCCCTCGTCCTTCCCGAGCCCGCGCCTCCCGTCGGTGTCGCGCCCCGCCGCGAGCGCGGCACCGACGGCCACGGGGTGGAGGAGCCCGAGGAGGACGGCGGGGAGCGTACCGGCGTACACGTCCGCGGCGATGACGCCGAGGATGATGCCGGTCGAGACGGCGATGACGCCGAGCGCGTGGCCGAGCCGGCGGCGGCGCCCCTCGCGCACGGCCCGGCCGCGGCGGGCGGTCGTCAACCGAACGCCTTGCGGATGTTGTCCCACTGCTCGGGCGGCAGGTCGTCGCGTGTCTCGTCGCGCGGCGGGTGGAAGGAGATGGAGCTGATCGCGCCGGCGATCGCCGGCAGCCATTCCTGCCAGTACTCGGCCTGCTCGGTGGTGAAGACGGCCGCGACGACGTGGGGGCTCCACGGGTGCGGGATCAGGAACTCCACCTGCCGCACGGTGGTGGCGGCCGGCTGCGGCACGCCGTAGAGCGCGCCGGGCACCGTCACCGGCACGTCGCGCACGGCCACCGCGGCACGTCCGGGGGGCAGTTCGAGCACGCCGACGTCGGCGTGCGGCCAGGTGGCGGCCAGCCGGTCTGCGATGCGCTGCGGGTAGCTGCCCGGGGGGCCGGTGTTCTCGGGGCGGACGAAGACGGTGAACACGCCGACGACCGGGGCGCCGTCCGAGGCCCGTGCCAGGCGGGCGGACAGGTGGACGGCGCCTTCGCGCAGCTGGTTCTGCAGGGCGCTCTCGGTGGCGACGGTGAGGCTGAGCCGCTGCTCGGGGCCGGCGTCGGCGAAGACGGTGTCCAGGGCGGCGGCGGTGCGTGCCATCCGCTCGCCCGGGTCCTCGGTGAGGTCGACGGCGGTGAAGCCGTCGGGCGGGGCGAGCCAGAGCGGGGCGAGCCGGAGCGGGGGTGTGTCAGCGGCCATGGCCCCTCATCCATCCGTACAGTCCGAAGGCGTTGCCGACCGCGAGGACCCCGCCGGCGACCTTGGCCGGCCCACTGCCGCCCCAGGCCATGCCGGCGGCGCCCATGACGTTGGCGGCGCCGGTGGTGTTGTTCACCGCGCTGTTGAGGCCGTCGCCGGGCGTGTCCGTGAACAGGGTGGCGGCGGTCGGTACGGCCAGGGCGAGCGAGGTGGCGCCCTGGACGCCGTCGGAGAGGTCCTGGGCGCGCTCCAGGGGGACGCCGAGTTTCAGGGCCGGTTTCTCGACCGCGACCCGGAACAGCGGGTTCTGCGGGTCGAGGTACGTGACCCCGCGGACCCCGGAGGCCACCTCCGAGGCCCCGGCCCTGGCGCCCGCGGCGGCCCCGGCCCTGGCGCCCGCGGCGGCGCCCGCCTCGAAGCCCGCCTTCACCGCGGCGGCCCCTCCCTTGGCCGCCGCCCCGAGCAGCGGCACGGCGCCCAGGAGGTCCCCGGACAGGGTCAGGTAGTTGCCGACCTTGTCCCAGGTCGGGGGCCACAGTCCCTTGGCGCCGTACTGCGTGGCGTGCGCGCCGGCCGCGGCGAGGCTCAGGGCGACGGCGGCCAGGGCCAGGGGCGGGAAGAAGATCGCCGCGACGCCGGCGACGCCCGCGGCGACCGTCAGCAGGTCGGCGCCGTGCTTGCCGAACCAGTCGCCGACCTTGTCGAGCCAGCCGGGTTCCGGCGGGGCCTTGCTGTCGGCGGCCTTGCGGATGGCGTCGGCGGTCCTGCGCGCGTCGCCGGTGTGGGTGGTGTGCAGGGTGGCGCCCTGGCTCTGCAGGTGGCCCAGTTCGTCGCCCGCGCTGCGGACGGTGGCGGCGGCCTCGTCCAGGTGCTTCTTGGCCGCGTCGTAGCGGGCGGTGGCGTCGGCGAGGGAGGCGTCGTCGGGGAAGGTCTGCCCGGCCAGTTCGAGGTCGGGGTGGGCGGCGGCCGCGGCGCGGGCCTGTTCGGCCTCCGTCTTGTGCTGCCGGGCGGCGAGCGCGGCGCGCTCCAACTCCGCCGCTCTGGGCTGGTGTTCGGCCAGGGCCTTGTACCAGGTGTCGAGGGCGCCGTAGGCGGTGGTGATCGAGTCGGAGGCGTCCTTGAGGTAGTCGGGGAGCTCGCCGAACTTCTCGGCGAACGCGTCGGCGGCGGCGCCGGTCCACTGGCCCTCGTGGCGGGAGAGCTGCGCGAGCGTGGTGTGGATGCCGCCCAGGTGGCCCGCGACCCGGCGCAGGGTGGCGCTCAGGGCGGTGACGGCGCCCTGGTCGCCGGGTGCGGGGTCGAAGCCGAGGCCGGACCAGGCGGCGGGCTGCTGACCGTCCATCAGGCGGCCTGCGGGGTAAAGGCCTTGACGATGCTCTGCTCGGTGCCGTCGTACTCCCGCTGGATCCTCTCCAGTCCTTCGACGAGCACCTTGACGGATTCGCGGACCTTGCCGAGCCCGTAGTCCCAGGTGTCCTGGAAGTGCCTGCCGGCGTCCTCCAGGAAGTCGTAGCCCAGCCCGGCGCGGCCCGCGCCCTTCAACGCCTGCAGTCCCTGGTCGAGTTCGTCGCCGCAGCCCTTGAGGTCCCGGCAGAGCTGGGCAACGAACTGCGGGCTGACCGTGAAGTCCGCCATGGAACAACCCCCGTGTGTTGATCACTGTTTCGGCGAGAGGCTAACCGGGGGTCCGTGCACGTCCGGCCTGCGTTGACGCAACCCGTACGCGGCCCATACGGCTTCCGTTCACGACCGGTGGGGCGCGCGGGTGCGTGGGGGCGAAAGGGGCGCACGGGGCCCGGAGGTACTGCCGGTTCCACTCTGGCGCCGCCGGACGATCTCTGACACCATCTCAGCCTACGTGAACGAACCGTGTGCCAATCGTTCACTCAGCCTGCACAACAGTCGTAGCGCGTCACCGAGAAGATCTGAGGCCTGCCATGAAGACCCTACGGACCCACACCTCACACCTGCTGACGGTCGTGCTGCTGCTCCTGGGCATGATGACCGCCGCGTCCGCGCAGGCCCAGGCGGCCCCGCAGCGGGTCGCCGGCTCCACGACCATCTGCTCCTTCTCCCCCATCCCCGACGGGTGGGTCGTCACCAGCTCGTACAGCAGCTGGGGCTGTCCCGGCTCCGGCGTCTCGTACACGATCACCGACACGGCCGGGCAGACCAACCTCGCCATCTGCTCCTTCTCCCCCAAGCCGGCCGGGTGGGTGGTGACCAGCTCCTACAGCAGCAACATCTGCGCGGGCAGCGGCGTCGCCTACGGCTTCCGCAACGTCGCCAACGACACCAACGCCAGCGCCTGCTCGATGACCCCGATACCCACCGGCTGGGTCATCACCAGCTCCTACAGCAGCAACAACTGCGCGGGCACCGGCGTCGGCTACTCGCTCCACAACACCGCCAACGACACCCGCGTCGGCACGTGCTCGATGACCCCGATCCCCACCGGCTGGGTCGTCACCAGCTCCTACAGCACCAACAACTGCGCCGGCACCGGCGTCGGCTACACCCTCGTCAAGATCACCACGGAGACCTACGCCGTCGTGTGCTCCTTCTCCCCGCTGCCCGCCGGCTGGGTCGTCAGCAACTACTACCCCAGCAACAACTGCTACGGCAGCGGCGTCGCCTACAACATCCGCAAGGCCTGACCCGGCAGCCGCCGCACCACCGCCCCGGGCCCGTGAGGCGCCGCGGGGCCCTGCCGCAGTGACATCGCCGGCGGGCGAGGTCACTGCGGCCTGCGCGGCGCAGCGCGGACGTCGAAGGGCGCGGTGCCCCCGTCGGCGCCGGGGCGCCGCCCCCCCGCCCCCTCTCCCTCCCCCCTCGGGCCCCGCAGGAGTGGGCCGGTGTGCGCCGAGTGGAGCCCACGGCTGGTGACCGGGCGCACGCGAACACAGGCTGGGCCCCGGTGCTGCCCGTCCGGACCCTGCGGTGGCGGGCGGTGCCGCGCGGGGCCGTCCCGACCGGGGCGGCCGGGGGCGTGAGAGACGGGAACACGACGTGGAACAGGACACCGGTCCGAGCACCCTTCGCCAGCAGCCCCCGGTCACCGTCACCCCCGGAACGGAAGCCCCGTGATGCCCGCCGCCGTGCCCCGGCGCCGGCGCACCGTACGGCGGCTGCGGGCCGCGCTCGCGGCGGGCGCCGCCGTGTGCCTGCTGGCCGGCCCCGGCGCGCTGCCCGCCCACGCCGCGCCCCGCGCCGCGCCCCTCGGCCCGCCGGGCGTGACCGGGGTGCGGATGCCGCTGGGCACGGTCGCCCACAGCGCGGGCCGGGCCCGCTTCGAGCCGGGCCCCTGCCCGCGGACCGCCGACCCCGCGCCCCCCATCGAGGGCGCCCGCTGCGGCACCCTCACCGTCCCCGAGAACCGCTCCCGCCACGACGGGCGCACCATCACCCTGGGCGTGGAGATCGTGCCCGCCGCCACCGGCCGGCCGGCACCCGACCCGATCGTGTGGCTGGCCGGCGGGCCCGGCGACGACGCCGTCTCCGAGATCCAGCTGGCCCTGAACGGCGGCCTCAACCGCGACCGGGACGTCATCTTCATGTCCCAGCGCGGCACCTACTCGGCCCGCCCGGCCCTCACCTGCCCGAACATCGACCGGTTCACCGCGGACACCCTCGACCTGGTCTACGGCGCGCCGTCCACCCGGGACCTGCACGTCGAGCAGACCCGCGTCTGCCGCGACGACCTGGCCGACCGCACCGGCGACCTCGGCGCGTACGACAGCACCGAGAGCGCCGCCGACTACGCCGACCTGCGCGAAGCGCTGTGCCTGGAGGAGTGGAACGTCTTCGGCATCTCCTACGGCTCCGACCTGGCGCTGCTCTACATGCGCGAACACCCCCGGGGGATCCGTTCGGTCGGCATCGACGGCATCCTGCCGCCGTCCCTGGCCGGCGGCGCCGCGACCTGGCAGGCCGCCCGGGAGGGCTTCGACGGCATCTTCGAGGCGTGCGCGCGGCAGAGTGCCTGCAACGAGCGCTATCCGGACCTGAAGGGCACCTTCGAGCACCTGGTCGGGGAGCTGGAGGCCCGCCCGGTGACGACCACGGTCAGCGTGCCGGGCCGTGCGGAGCCGGTGGCGGTGACCCTGGACGGCGGGGTGCTGGTGAGCTGGCTGACCTTCGCGAGCCATCTGGCGCCGGGCGTGCCCCGTTCGATCGACGAGCTGGCGCACGGGAATCCGCAGCGGGTGGCCGAGCAGTGGGCGGGCGGCAAGCTCGGCCCGCAGGCGATCGGGCGGCTCTCCCACGGCCTGGCCTACGGGGTGTTCTGCGGCGAGTGGACGCCGTTCGAGAGCGAGGCGCAGGTGACCGAGGCGGGGCGGCGCGCCTTCCCGTCGTTCCCCGAGTCGGTGCTGGTCAACGCGCCGGGGCTGGCCTGGCTGCACGAGGACTGCCGGGCCTGGGACGTGCCGGCCGCGCCCGACTCGGTGCGGGAGGTGACGCGCAGTGCGATCCCCTCGCTCGTGCTGTCCGGCGGGTTCGACTCCCAGACCGCCCCGAGCAACGGCCCCTACGCCGCGCGGACGCTGAGCCGTTCGACCGAGGTGACGGTGCCCTACGTCGCCCACGTGGTGTTCGCCGACTCGGCGTGCGCGCAGTCGATCACCCGGTCGTTCTTCGACACGCCGGGTGCCCCGGACACGGGCTGCCTGGCGGGCCTGCAGCCGCCGGTGTTCGAGATCGGGGCGTGAGGCCGGGGCCGGCCGCGCTCCATCGCGTCCCCCGGCGCCCCGCTGCTCCCGGCCGGCCGGGGCGGCGGGGCGCCCGGTCAGGGGGCGGCGGCGTCCGTCTCCTGCGCCCACTGCTCGCGCGGGCGCAGTCCGGCGAGGATCCTGCGGGCTTGGTCGCGTACGCCGGCGTCGTCGTCCGCCGTCAGTTCGTTCAGCCGCTCGACGAGTGCGTCGCTGCCTTCGGTCGTCGTCCAGTGGGGGTCGGCGTTCAGGGCGGCGTGGAGTTCGTCCGCGGTCCAGGTCTCGGCCGCGCGGCTGACGGCCAGGAGCACGCAGCGCAGGCCTGCGGTGTCCGCGCGGGCGAGGAGGGCCTGGGCCGTTTCCTGGGTGACGGCGGTGTCCCGGTCGTCCAGGAGGAGGCGGTGGAGGACGTGGGCCACCTCGCCGATCCCCTCCGATGCCGCGAGGCGGCGCCCGGCGGCGGCGCGCACGGCCCAGGAGGGCGCGTCGGCGTCGCGCAGCGCTGCGGCCTGTTCCCGGTCGTCGGAGGGGGTCATGATCCCAGGGTGTCAGGGGGCGTGCCGGCCCGCGCCCGCGGGGTGCGGGGGGCGGCCCGGGGGGCGTGGGTGGGGCGGGGCCCCGCCGTCCCTGCCCGAGGGGGCGGCGGGGCCCTTCTTCCCACCCTGCGCCAGGTGGTGTGCGGGCTGCGGTCAGCGGACCGCGGCCAGGACGGGCCGCGCGGCCGGGGCGGCCGGGGTGGTGGCCGGGGCGGGTGCGGGGGCCGTGGTGGTGGCGGGCGCGGCGGTGCGGCAGTCGTCGGTGAAGGCGAGGGCGCGCAGGTGGTAGGGGCGGGCGGCGTGGCCCAGGGAGAGGTTGTGGCCGGCGCCGTGGGCGGTGACCAGGTGGGCCAGGCCCGGGGGGAAGGCGGCGGTCAGGGCGGTGCGGTGGGCGGTGTCCAGGCGCCACCAGTGCTCGTGTTCGGCGAGGGTCAGGCGCACGGGCACGCGGACGCGGGCGGCGAGGGCGGCGTAGCGGGCGGGCCAGTCGGCGAGTTCGCGGGATTCGAGGGCGGGGACGGGGGTGAGCAGGGTGCGGGCGGCGTGGAAGGTGCCGGGCGGGTAGAGGCCGAGGGGGCCCCAGTTGAGGCGGCCGCCGCCGGCGAGGTCGTCGGGGCGGTCCCAGGCGCCGGGGGCGTAGTGCTGGGCGAGGCCGTTGATGTCGGCGCCGAGCAGGGGCAGGCGCGGGTGGTGGGGCCAGTGGGCGGCGAGGTGGAGGGCGATCTTGCCGCCGAAGGAGTGGGCGAGGAGCTGGACGCCGGCGCCGGTGGGGTGGGCGCGGGCGTAGTCGGTGAGGGCGGCGTGGAGGGTGGCGGCCTGGTCGGCGATGAGCTGGCCGGCGGGCAGGCGGTGGGCGGAGGCGCCGTGGCCGGGGCGGTCGATGGCGAGGACGGTGTAGCCGAGGTCGGCGGCCAGGGTGAGCAGGCTGGTGTCGGGGTGGGCGGGGCCGGCGAAGTAGGCGGCGCGCATGCCGCGGCCGTGGATGGCGAGGATGACGGCCTTGGGTTCGCCGTGTTCGGGTTCGGCGACCAGGGCGGAGAGCGGGATGCCGGCGGCGTCCAGGACCAGGGAGCGGGTGCGCAGCGGGTCGTTTCTCATGCCAGGGCCCCGGTGCGGGCGGTGTCGAGGGTGGTGAGCCAGGTGTCGAGGTCGTCGGTGCGCATGAGGGCGGTGCCGACGAGGAGGGCGGCGTAGCCGGCGTCCAGGAGGCGGGCGGCGGTGTGGGGGTCGGTGATGGCGGAGGCGGAGACGGGGGCGCGGCAGCCGGCGGCGCGGACGGCGGGCAGCAGGCGCAGGCTGCGTTGGAGGTCGCCGGGGTCGCGTTCGCGGGTGCGGATGTCCTTGTTGTTGACGGCGACGACGCAGCGGTCGATGTCGGGCAGGTGGTCGAGTTCGTGTTCGTCGGTGATCTCGACGAAGGGGGTCAGGCCCAGGGTGAGGGCGCAGGTGACCAGGCGGTTGAGGGAGGTGGCGGGGAGCAGGGCTGCGGTGAGCAGGACGGCGGAGGCGCCCATGGCGTGGGCGGCTTCGAGTTGGGCGGGGCGGGTGAGGAAGTCCTTCTGCAGGACGGGCAGGGTGGTGGTGGCGGTGACCTCGCGCAGCAGGCGGGTGGTGCCGCCGAACCAGCGGCCGGTGACGACGGACAGGCAGGGGGCGCCGGCCTGTTCGTAGCGGGTGACGAGGTCGGTGACGGTGCGTTCGCCCAGGAGGTCGTTGCCGTGGGGGTCGCGGAGTTTGACTTCCATGATGAGGGGGCGCCGGGCGGCCAGCAGGGTGTCGATGAAGGTCATACGGCGGCCTCCTGGAGGCGCGGGTGCCAGGCGCGGGTGAGGGCGGTGACGGCGTCGCGGGTGAGGCGGCCGGTGCGGTCGCGGGCGGCGGTGTCGATGTCGGCGCCGGCGTACAGGGGGTGGTCGGTGACGGTGCGGTAGGTGTCGCGGTTGGCGGTGTTGAGGCCGCCGGCGAGGAGGAAGGGGATGGTGAGGCGGGGCAGCAGGGCGTGGACGTGGTCGGGGTCCAGGCTCTGGCCGGTGGAGCCGACGCGGCCGTCGTCGGTGACGGTGTCCAGGAGGAAGAGGTCGCATCCGGCGCGTTCGAAGGCGCCGGTGAAGGCGCGTTCGAGGCAGCGTCCGCGGGAGAGGTGGAGGACTTTGACGAGGACGGCGTAGGGCAGTTTCTCGCGCAGGTCGGCGACGAGGGCGGGGTTCTGGTAGGCGTGGAGCTGGATCCAGCGGATGCCGGTGGCGCGGGCGAGGCGGGCGAGTTGGTCGGCGTCGTCGAGGAAGGTGACGAGGACGGGTTCCAGGCCCAGGCGGATGGCGGTGGCGGCGAGGTCGGCGAGGCGTTCGGGTTCGAGGTCGGCGGGGCCGTCGGGGACGCCGTGCCACAGGCCGACGAGGGTGGGGCCGGTGTCGGCGAGCAGGGCGAGGTCGGCGCGGGTGCGGGCGCCGCAGACCTTGAGGTGGCCGGGGCGCAGGGCGCGGGCGGGGGCGAGGGCGGGGGCGGTCATTTGCCCAGTCCCAGCATGGCGGCGATGCGGTTGTACTGGATCTCGTTGCTGCCGGAGTAGATGGTGCCGGCGACGGCGTTGCGCACGTCCTTCTCCAGTCCGTATTCGGACATGTAGCCGTTGCCGCCGAAGACCTGGACGGCGGCGAGGGAGGTGGCGAGGTTGGACTCGCTGGTGAGGAGTTTGGCGATGGCCATGTCGACGGTGACGTTGTCACCGGCTTCGAGGCGCTGGGCGGTGTCGTAGAGCCACTTGCGGGCGGTTTCCAGGCGGATCTTGGTGTCGACGATCTTGTTGGCGACGGACTGGTAGGAGCCGATGGGCTTGCCGAAGGACATGCGGGTCTTGGCGTAGTCCAGGCAGCGGTCCAGGCGGTGCTGCATCTCGCCGGTGTTGACGATGAAGGAGTAGAGGATCTCGCGTTTCATGACGTGGTCGAGGACCATGAAGCCGCCGCCGACGCGGCCCAGTACGCGGTCCTTGGGGACGCGGACGCCGTCGAGGAAGAGTTCGGACAGCGGGGAGGTGCGCAGGCCCATCTTCTTGATGGGGCTGCCGCAGCTGAGGCCGGGCATGTCGGCGTCCAGGAGGAAGGCGGTGACGCCGAGTGCGCCGCCCTGGGGGTGGGTGCGGGCGTAGACGACGATGACGTCGGCGACGGGGCCGTTGGAGACGAAGGTCTTGGCGCCGGTGAGGACGAAGTCGTCGCCGTCGCGTACGGCGCGGGTGCGCATCTGCATGGCGTCGGAGCCGCTGTCGGACTCGGTGATGGCGTGGGCGCCGATGGCCTCGCCGGAGGCGATGCGGGGCAGGTAGGCCTCTTTGAGGGCGGGTGAGCCGAAGGCCTGCAGGGGGACGCCGGTGGAGGCGATGGAGGTGGTGACGGAGAAGTTGAGGCCGCCGTCGCGGCAGGTCTGGCCGAGGCCTTCGAGGACGTACATGGTGGTGAGCAGGGACTGGCCCAGGCCGCCGTACTGTTCGTCGAAGGGCAGGGAGAGGATGCCGGTCTTCTGGATCAGGCGCCACTTGTCGTGGGAGAAGGCGGCCTGTTCGTCGCCTTCGATGTGGCCGGCGCTCAGGTCGTCGCCGAAGCGGGCCAGGCCCTCGCGCAGGGCCTTCTGGTCGGCGTTCCAGCGGATCACGGTGTTGCCGCCTTCCTCCCGGGCCCGCCTTTCGGGGGCCCGGGGTGGCAGGCCGGCGCACGGGTCGCCGGCGTTCGTCTGAACAGAAGGTCTCGCGCTCGGGGCCGGGGCGCTGCGGGCGCTGCGGCCCGCCGGGCGGAAGGTGTCGCGCCGGGGGCGCCGGGCTCCCCGGGCTCCCCGGGAGCTGCGCCCGTTAGTAGGCGGAGGAGTTGTGGGCGTCGAGCTGGTGGACCTCGTCGCCGCGCAGGGCCGGGGAGAAGACGCAGACCAGGCGCAGGTCCTCGTGGGGGCTGGCGACCAGGTAGTGGGCGTCGTGCTCGTCGAGGGCGTACAGGCGGCCGGGGGTGATGGGGTGGGAGTTGCCGTCCATGTCGATGACCTCGCCGGAGCCGGCGATGCAGTAGCAGGCTTCCAGGTGGTTGCGGTACTCCAGGCGGGACTTGGTGCCGGCGTTGACGATGGTGTCGGTGAGGCTGTAGCCGAGGCCGTCGCTGGCCACCAGGAAGCGGCGGGACAGGCCGTTGCCCCACTCGACGGTCTTCACGTCGGCGATGTCGCGGATCAGCATGCCGGTTGTTCCTCTCGGGTGGTGGTGCTGGCGGGGGTGAGGGTGGTGGTGCCGGTGCTGGTGGTGCTGGTGGTGCTGTGGGCGGTGGTGCGTCCGCCGGGTGCGTCCGGCTGTGGGGGACGGGTGGGGCGGAGGTCGGTGAGGAAGGCGCGCAACTCCTCGACGGGGTCGAGGCCTTCGGTGTGGGCGTGTTCGATGCGGGCGACGGCGGCGGAGCCGACGATGGCGGCGTGGGCGCCGCTGTCGGCGACGGCCGTGAGGTCGGCGGGGGTCTTGACGCCGAAGCCGACGGCGACGGGGGTGGTGGGGGCGGCGGTGCGCAGGGCGGTGACGGTGTCGGCGAGGGCGCGGTGGCCGTGGGCGGGGGTGGTGCCGGAGCGGCCGTAGTGGGCGACGAGGTAGACGTAGGCGCCGGCGGCGCCGTGGGCGGCGGCGGTGAGGACCTCGGGGGTGGAGGCGGGGTAGCAGGTGGTGACCTGCGGGAGGCCTTCGTCGTGCAGGGCCTGCTGCCAGGCGGGGCGTACGCGTGGGGGCAGGGCGTGGACGAGGAGGGCGGCGGCTCCGGCGCGGGTGACGGCGCGGGCGGTGGCGGCGGGGTCGCGGTGGCGCAGGCTGTGGCTCCAGTCGGCGAGCAGGACGACCTTGAGGCGGGTGAGTTTCGGGGTGAGGTCGGCGAGTTCGGCGAGGACGGTGTCCAGGGTGGTGCCGGCGTCGAGGGCGCGGGTGGCGGAGCGGCGGATGACGGGGCCGTCGGTGGGCGAGTTGGGGAAGGGGACGGCGAGTTCGAGGACGTCCGTGCCGTGGGCGTCGAGCATGTGGGCGAGGTCGGCGAGGCGCCCGGCGGGGTCGCCGGCGTTGAGGAAGACCGCGAGACCCAGGTCGCCGTCGGGGAAGAGGGGTTCAGACACCGGCTGCCTCCCGGGGGCGGGCGCCAAGGCGTTCGGCGAGCGCGCGGGGGGCGCCGTCGGCGAGGGCGTCCAGGGCGGTGGTGTAGGCGGTGTGCCAGCGGGTGTGGCGGCCGCTGGCGAGGGCGAGGGCGGCGGCGTTGAGCGCGATGGTGTGGGTGGCGGTGTCGCCGGCCTGGGCGCTGAGGGCGCGCAGGAAGTGGCCGGTGAGGTCGTCGGGGTGCGGCGCGAGGTCGGCGAGGGTGCCGGTGTCGGGGGCGACGGATCCGGCGGGCAGGTGGATGGCGCCGTCGGGGGTGTGGAGGGTGTTGTCGGCGAACGGCAGGAGCTCGTCGGCGCCGGCGCTGTTGTGGGCCAGCCACACGGTGCGGGTGGCGGTGCGGGCGGCGAGGGCGCGCAGGGCGTCCAGCGGGGCGGCGGCGCAGGCGCCGGTGAGCTGGGCGGTGACGGGGACGGTGGCGAGCAGCGGGCCGAGGGTGTTGAGGAAGGCGCCGAAGGGTTTGAGGGTGAGGGGGTAGAGGATGCGGGCCAGGCGGGTGAGGGCCGGCGGGTAGACGTGGGGGCCGGCGAAGGCGATGCCGTGGCGGGCGAGGTGGTCGGCGGTGGCGGCGTGGCCGGAGGTGAGGGTGATGCCCAGGCGTTCGAGGAGGTCGACGGAGCCGGCGGCGCTGGTGTAGGCGCGGGAGCCGGTTTTGACGACGGGGATGCCCATGGCGGCGGCGGTCAGGGCGGCGGCGGTGGAGAGGTTGAAGGTGGCGGGTCCGCCGCCGGTGCCGACGATGTTGACGCTGGCCGGGTGGGCGGGGCCGGGGTCGGGGGCGCGTTCGGTGAGGGAGGTGGTGAGGGCGGCGAGGGTCGCGGGCTCGGGCAGGCGGGTGGTGAGGCTGGCCAGCAGGGCCGCCGCCTGGGCCCGGTCGCTGTCGCGGGCCGGGCCCAGGGTGCGTTGCTCCAGCTGGTCCCACCACGAGCGCCAGGCTTCCAGGGGTACCGGGCGGCCGGCGAGGAGTGCGGTGAGGGCCGGGTGCATGGGATCAGCCGCCCACCGTGGCGCTGGCCGCGGCGCGGCGTTCGGTGATGAAGGCGTCGATGGCGGCGACCGAGCGGAAGTTGTTCGGGTCGAGGTCGGTGTCGTCGACGGGCAGGGAGAAGTGGTCCTCGACCCAGGCGATGAGCTTGAGGACGCCGAGGCTGTCGATGACGCCGTCGGAGAGCAGGTCGTGGTCGTCGGCGAGCTGCTCGGGGGTGACGTCGGGCAGGAACTCCTCGATGAGGAACCGCTTGATCTGGGTGATGTTGCTCATGGTGGCAACTCCCTTGTGTGGTTGATGAATTGGGAAAGGGATGGGTGGTTCAGGGGGTGGGCAGGACGGCCTTGCGGTCGATCTTGCCGGTGGCCGTCTTGGGCAGGGGCTCGTCGTGGATGGCGAGCTTCTCGGGGACGGCGGCGCGCGGCAGGTTGCGGGCCAGGTGCTCGCGCAGGGTGAGGGTGTTGAGGGTGGAGCCGGGGGTGCGCTGGACGGCGGCGTGCAGGCGTTTGCCGGTCAGCGGGTCGCTCGCGGCGGCGACGGCGGCTTCCAGGACCTCGGGGTGGGTGAGCAGGACGCGTTCGATCTCGGCGGTGTTGACGGCGACGCCGCGGACCTTGACCTGGAAGTCGGAGCGACCGGTGAGGTGGACGCGGCCGTGTTCGTCGCGGGTGACGAGGTCGCCGGTGCGGAACCAGCGCCGTCCGGCCCCGGCGCCTTCGGGCTGGGTGGTGAAGCGGCCGGTGTCACGGGAGCGGTCGAGGTAGCCGGCGGCCTGGAAGGGGGTGGAGACGTACAGTTCGCCGCTGCCGGGGCCGTCGAGGGGGGTGCCGTCGGGGGTGGCGATGAGGGTGCGCACGCCGGGCAGCGGGCGGCCGATGGGCACGGGCAGGGCGGCGGCGGCGTCCAGGCGGTCCAGGTGGTGCAGGAAGCTGTCGTTGGTCTCGGTGCAGCCGTAGATGTTGTAGAGGCGGGCGGCGGGCAGCAGGGCGGGCAGGGCTGCGAGGGTGCGGGCGTCGATGGCGTCGCCGGTGAACGCGGCGTGTTCGACGCTGTCCAGGGCGGTGGTGCCGGCGGCCTGCAGGAGCAGGGCCCAGGCCAGGGGGACGGCCTGCATGACGTGCGGGCGGTGGCGGGTGAGCTCGGCGAGCAGGTGGCGGGCGTTGAGCGCGTGGGCGGGGTCGATGAGCAGGCAGGTGCCGCCGGCGGCGAGGGTGGCCCACACGTCGAGCAGGGCGAGGTCGAAGTTCAGCGGGGCGTAGTTGGCGACGACGCGGCCGGGGCCGAGGTCGAAGGTGTCGTGGGCCCAGGCGGTGAAGCGGTCGACGGCGCCCTGCGCGAGGGGGACGATCTTGGGCAGGTCGGTGGAGCCGGAGGTGGTGAGCATGAACGAGGTGCCGGCGGCGAGGGTGGGCCGCGGGGCGGTGTGGGCGAGGGCGGGCAGGGCGGGGGTGTCCTGGCCGCGGGGGGTGAGCAGGCGGCGGGCGCCGGCCTGGGCGAACAGGGCGGCCAGCAGCGCCGGGGCGAGCTGCGGGGAGGGCAGCAGGAAGGGGCGGCGCTCCATCAGGCAGGCCAGGACCAGGGCGACGGCCTCGGGTGACTTGACGGCGAGCAGGCCCACCGGTTCCCCGGGTGCCAGGTCGAGGGCGGCCAGGCGCTCGCGTTCGGCGTCGGCGAGGGCGGCGAGTTCGCCGTAGGAGACGGTGCGCTCGTGCCACAGCAGGGCCGGGGCGTGGGGCCGGGTGCGGGCGTGGGCGGTGAACGCGTCGGGCAGCGGCAGCGGGGCCAGCGCGGCCTCGGCGGCGGCGGTCGCGGCATCACCGTCGGCGGCGGTGGTCGCGGTGGCGGCCCCGGCGGCGGCTGTGCCGGTGGCGGCGGCGGTGGTGGCTGTGCCGGTGGCGTGGGTGGTCATCGGGGTCACTCCCCCGCCGGCGCGATCCGCGCCCAGCCGGCCTTGACCGCGGTGCCCGCGTCGGTGGCGATCGTGAAGCGCACCACCGTGGCGCCGTCGTAGGGCTGCAGCGTCAGGCGCAGCTCGGTGGCGTGGAGGGTGGGGGCGGCGAAGCGGGCGCCGAGGGCGGTGACGCGGGAGGGGTCGCCGCCGGCGTGGCGGTCGGTGATCTCCTCGGCGGCCAGGGCGACGAGGTGCATGCCGTGGGCGATGGCGGCGGGGAAGCCGGCTGCCCGGGCGGCGGAGTCGTCGAGGTGGATGGGGTTGAGGTCGCCGGAGGCGTTGGCGTAGGCGGTGGTGTCGGCGGCGGTGAGGGTGTGGGTGAGGGTGAGGGGTTCGCCGTCGGGGGTGGTGCCGGGGTGGGCGGCGGGGGTGAGGGTGCCGCGGGCCTCGGTGCGGGTGGCGCCGACCAGCAGGGCGGAGGTGTCGAGGTCGGCGATGGGGGTGGCGGTGGCGGCGTCGGTGATGCGGGTGGTCAGGGCCAGGCGGGTGCCGCGGGCTTCGCGGCGTACCGCGGTGAGTTCGACGCTGACGTCCACCTCGCCCGGGGCCAGGGGGGTGTGGGTGCGGATCTCCTGGGCGAGGTGGACCACGCCGGTGAAGCCGTCGTCGCCGGCGGTCAGGGCGGTGACGGTGTGCTGGGCCAGGGCGTGGGCGGCGACGAAGGGGTGGGCGGGGCTCGCCGCGCCGGCGCCGTCGGGGGTGGGCAGGGCGGTGCGGGCGGCGGCGCGGTAGGCGGCCAGGTCGCCGGCGGTGACGGTCAGGCGGGTGCGCGCCGCGGGCGCGGGGGGCGTGGTCGCGGGCGCGGGGGCGGGCGTGGTCGCCGGCGTGGTCGCGGTCGCGGGGGCCGGGGCGGGCGTGGTCATAGCGGGGTCACCACCAGGGTCGAGTTGTGGCCGCCGAAGCCGAACGAGTTGGACAGCGCCGCGCCGCTTCGGATGGGGCGGGGTGCGGTGTGGACGACGTCGAGGTCCAGGCCCTCTTCGGTCTTCTCGTGGTTGGCGGTGGGAGGGACGGTGCGGGTGTTCATGGCCTGGACGGCGGCGATCAGCTCGACGGCCCCGGCGGCGCCGATCAGGTGGCCGATGGCGCCCTTGGTGGAGGTGACCGGCACGGCGTGCGGGCCGAACACGGTGCGCAGGGCGGCGGCTTCGGCCCGGTCGTTGTGCACGGTGGAGGTGCCGTGGGCGTTGACGTGGGCGATGTCGGCCGGGCTCAGGCCGGCGTCGGCGAGGGCGGCGCGCATCGCGGTGACCGCGCCGGCGCCGTCGGGACGCGGGTTGGACAGGTGGTAGGCGTCGGAGCTGGAGCCGTACCCGGCGAGCAGCGCGTAGGGGGTGCGGCCGCGGGCGCGGGCGTCGTCCAGGCGTTCCAGGACGAGGAAGCCGGCGCCTTCGCCCATCACGAAGCCGTCGCGTTCGGTGTCGAAGGGCCGTGAGGCGCGGGCGGGGTCGTCGTTGCGCTGGGAGTGCGCGCCGAGGTTGCCGAACGCGGCGAGGGTGACCGGGGTGAGGGTGGCCTCGCAGCCGCCGGCGATGACGACGTCCGCGCGGTGGGTCTCCAGGAGCAGGGCGGCGTGGCCGATCGCGTCCGCGCTGGAGGCGCAGGTGGTGGCGATGGTCAGCGCCGGGCCGCTCCACGCCAGGCGCATGGCGATCTGGGCTGCGGCCGCGTTGGGCATGGTGACCAGCGGCATCAGCGGCGAGACGCGCAGCGGCCCGTGCTCGGTGTAGAGGGCGGACTCGCGGTCGCTGGTGGTGCGCCCGCCGACCGCGTTGCCGACGACGATGGCGCTGCGCCCGGGTTCGGGCCGGGGGCTTCCGGCGTCGGCGTGGGCGGCCAGGGCGGCCAGGGTGCCGTAGTGGGCGAAGGGGTCCAGGCGGCGGGCGTCCTTGGCGGGCACGGGCCCGTCGGCGGGCAGGGCGCTCACGCGGCAGCCCAGGCGTACCCGGTGGCGGGCCAGGGCCGGGTCGGTCAGGGCGGTGGCGGTGGAGCGTCCGGAGGCGACGGTGTGCCAGAACTCCTGGACGGTGTGGCCGGCGGGGCTGACCACGCCGAGGCCGGTGACGGCGATCGGGGGGCGGGTGTGCGGGGCCATGGCGTCCTCTCCTCTGCGGGCCGGGTGGTGGCGGGGGCTCAGATCAGACCGGTCTGGGCGGCGGCGGTCAGGAACGCGTCGGCGGCGAAGTCGATGTCGGCGGCGGTGTGGCGGGCGGTGACGGCGATGCGCAGCCGGGCGAGGTCGTTGGGCACGGCGGGGGTGACGACGGGCAGGCCGATGACGCCGGCCTTGCGGCAGGCGGTGGCGTAGTCGTAGGCGGCGTCGTCGGAGCCGGCGATGACGGGCAGCACGGCGGTGGTGGAGTCCATGGTGGAGATGCCGGCGGCGTTCAGGCGCTCGCGCAGGCGCTGGGCCTGGACCTGGGTGTGGGTGACGCGCTCGGGTTCGCGGCGCAGGATGCGCAGGGACTCCAGGGCGGCGCCGGTCTGGGCGGGGCCGAGGGCGGCGGAGAACAGGAACGGGCGGGCGGCGTAGCGCAGGTGGCCGATGAGGTCGTGGCTGCCGGCGATCCAGCCGCCCATGGAGGGGATGGCCTTGGAGAGGGTGCCGAGCTTGACGTCGACGCGGACCTTGTGGTCGAAGTGCTCCTCGATGCCGCCGCCGGTCTTGCCGATGACGCCCAGGGCGTGGGCCTCGTCGACCATGAGGAGGGCGTCGTAGCGGTCGCAGACCTCGCGCAGTTCGGGCAGCGGGGCGATGTCGCCGTCCATGGAGTAGACGCTGTCGACGATGACCAGGCGCACGCCGGTGGGGGAGGCGGCCTTGAGGCGGCGCTCCAGGTGCTCGACGTCGTTGTGGCGGAAGCGGGTGACGGTGGCACCCGAGAGGCGGCAGCCGTCGACGATGGAGGCGTGGTCGTACTTGTCGATCAGGACGGTGTCGCCCTGGCCGACGAGGGCGCCGACGGTGCCGACGTTGGCGGCGTAGCCGGAGCCGAAGACCAGGGCGCGTTCGCGGCGGGCGAAGCGGGCGACCTCGGCTTCGAGTTCCTCGTGCAGGGGGATGGTGCCGGCCAGGGCGCGCACGCCGTGGTTGCCGGTGCCGTAGACGTCGACGGCGGCCTTGGCGGCGGCCACCACGCGCTCGTCGCCGGCCAGGCCGAGGTAGCTGTAGCCGGACATCATGAGCAGGCGCTCGCCGTCGAGGTCGCAGTAGGCGCTGTCGCGTTCCATGGTGTAGGCGACGAAGCTGTTGCGCCGGGAGGGGTCGGACTCCAGTGCGGCCACCCGGGCGTTCGTTGCGGCGAGCTTCGGCTCCAGGCGGTCCCATGCTCCGGTGGCGTTCACGGGCGTTTCTCCTTCACGGCTTCACGGCTGTCGCGGCTGTCGCGGTTTGCGGGGCTGCGTGGTGGGGCTTGGCGGGGTGCGGGGCTGGACGGCGGGGCTTGGCGGGGTGCGGGGGGTGCGGGGCTGGACGGCTTTCGCGGATTTCACGGATTCCCGGTTTCCCGGTTTCCCGGTTCCCGTTTCCGGGCCTGCCGGTTTCCGGGTTCGCTTCCGGTTTCGGTCCGGTTTGTTTCCGGCTGCTTCCGGTTGCTTTCCGGCCGGGGCCGGGGTGTTCGGGGTCCGGGGCGACTTCGGGCGGGCTTTCTCGAAGCGTTCACGCGGGGTGCTCAAGGATGGCTACATTTCTACGGCAGGATGCGCAAGGCATCCGCAATAGGCGCTTCGCCGGCCTGCGGTTCCGCTCTGACGTGCGGAAACCTTGCGTCCACGACGCATCGACCGGCCGGCGGGTATGTTTTCGCGGCCGGTGTTGACACCGCGCCTCGCGGCGAATGTATGGTCAAAATCCGCCGAAACCGAACGGCTGGTCGGCGGCTATTTGCTCTGTTCCGGGTTTCCCATGCCGACGGCCCGGCACGGGCCGTCACTTCCGCTTTGGCTCAAGGGGGTTGGAGCTACGTTGAACGGCTTCAGGGAAGACAGTCCGTCCGGCAGATCGGGGGCGCGGCGATGCTGATCCGCCTCACCGGTCTGGTCGCGATCGAGCACGAGGACGGTGCCCCGCAGCACCTGTCCAGCGCCCAGGCCCAGGTGGCGTTCGCCCGCCTGGTGCTGGAGCGCTCCGGCGGCACCAGCCGCGACCAACTGGCCGACACCATCTGGCCCGACGGGCTGCCCGACACCTGGGCCTCGGCGCTGCGCAGCGTGGTGAGCCGGGTGCGGGCCTTCGTCACCGACCCGGGCCAGGGCCCGGGCGCGACCCCGCTGATCGCCCAGGGCGGGCGCTACGTGCTGCGCCTGCCGGCGGACGCGGCCGTGGACCTGGAAGCCGCCGCGTCCGCGGTCGGCGAGGCCGGGGAGGCGCTGGCCGCGGGCAGCCACGCGGTGGCGCAGCAGCTGGCCGCCGGGGCGCTGGCGAACCTGCGCGGGGCGTTCCTGCCCGACCACGAGGGCGAGTGGGCCCAGGGGGTGCGCGAGCACGTGGACGAGCTGCGGATCAGCGCGCTGGAGACCGCGAGCCTGGCGGCCTCCGCGCTCGGCGAGGAGCACCACGCGCTGCGCTGGGCCGACGAGGCGGTGCGCCGCGCCCCGTTCCGCGAGAGCGCCTACCGCTGCCGCATGGAGGCGCTGGCCGCCTCCGGCAACCGCGCCGAGGCGCTGCGCTGCTACCAGCAGCTGCGCCAGGTGCTGGCCGAGGAGCTGGGCATCGACCCGGCCGCCGAGACCCAGGAGCTCTACCTCGCGCTGCTGCGCACCCCGACCCCGGCGCCGCCCGCCCCGGCGGCGGTGCGCCCGGTGGACCCGGTGCTGATGGGCATCTTCGAGCCCCTCGCGCTGATCCGCCTGCCGCGCCCGGCCCCCACCCCGGTGCGCGCCGCCTGACCCGCGGGCCGTCCGCCCCCGACCCCCACCCCCACCCCGGGAGGGGCGGACGGCCCCGCGGCCCTGCGGCCCGGCCGCCGGCTCCCCTCCCCTCTCCCCGTGCCCCGGCCACGGGACGCCGGGGGCCGCGCGGCGCCGCCCGTCTGCTCCCGCGCCCCCCCTCTCCGCTTCTCCCCGCCCCTTGTCCGCTGCCCCGTCCGCCCCGCCTACGCGGCTCCACTTCCCGCGCGGCACACCGGCGTACGGCGCCCCCTGCCCCCTTCTCCCCCACGCTCTGTCCGCTTTTCCCTGTCCCTTCCTCCGCTGCCCCGGAAGCCCCGTCGGTGCCGCGGGCCGGCTCCGGTGCGGCTGTGCTTCCTGCGCGGGGCCTGCCCGGCGCGCCGGCGGGCGCGCGGTGGGGCCGGGCGGCGCTCCCGGGTGCGGTGAGCCGCCGGGCGCGCCCGGCCGGTGGGGTGTGCGGGCGGGGTGTGCGGGCGGGTGCGGCCTTGCCCGTCCTGCGCCGGGGCGTGTTGCGGAGGTGTTGCGGTGGGCGTGGCAGACGGCCTTGCCGTAGTAGCGTCGGGGCGTGAAGTCGCGCGCACGGCGCGGTCTTTGGCCATCGGACGGACGGGGGTCGAGCGTTGGGAAGGGGTGGTGGGTGTGGGACGGGCACGCGTGGCGGCGCGGGTGATCGTGCACCCTGGTGTGGAGGACGTGAGCGTCCAGCAGGTGCTGGAGGCGCTCGCTGATCCGGCCCGCAGGTCGGTGGTACGCACGCTCGCGCACTCCCGGGCGGACTTGAGTTGCGGTTCCTTCGACCTGCCGGTCGGGCGTTCGACCTCCAGCCACCACTTCGGCGTGCTGCGCGAGGCGGGGCTGCTGCGCCAGTACTACGTGGGCACGACCAAGATGAACGCGCTGCGCAGCGAGGAGCTGGAGCGGCGTTTCCCGGGTCTGCTGTCGGCGGTGGTGGCCGCCGCGGACGCGGAGGTGCTGGACACCGCGCCGTCCTGACAGCGCTCCCTCCCGGCACCGGGCCCTGCCGGCACCGGTTCGCGTTCCCGGGCCCGCGGCACGGTTCGTGCCGTGGGCCCGGGCGCGTTCGGCCGTGCGGTGAGGCGGGGTCAGCCCGCCGCGCCACCGCCCGCCGGCGTGCCGTGTGCGGTGTCGTCCGCCGGCGTGCCGTGCGCGGTGTCGTCCGTGCTGTCGTCCACGGTGATGACGATCTTGCCCGTCTGGGTGCCGGCTTCCAGGTAGCGGTGGGCCTCGGCGATGGTGTCGAGGCCTTCGAAGACGCGGTCGACGGCGGGGGTGAAGGTGCCGTCGGCCAGGCCCGCGGTGACGAACGCGCGGGCGCGGCGCAGGCGTTCGTCGTCGCGGGTGACCTCGTGCATGGAGTAGAAGCGGCTGGTGACGGGGGCGAAGGTGTCCTGGCCGGGCAGGGGGGTGTCGCGCGGGTCGAGGCGGCCGTAGACGATCAGGCGCCCGCCGGGGGCGAGGGTGCGGGCGAGGGTGAGGACGCCGGGTCCGGCGACGGGGTCGAAGACGGTGCGCACGCCGTGTCCGCCGGTAGCGGCGCCGACGCGTGCGAGGAGGTCCTGTTCGCCGGTGACGACGACGTCGGCGGCGCCGGCCTGCAGGAGGCGGGGGACCTTGGCGCGGGTGCGGGTGGTGGCGATGGGGATCGCGCCCAGGCGCCGGGCGGTGCGGATCGCGGCGAGGCCGACGCCGGAGGCGGCGGCGGTGAGCAGGACGTGGTCGCCGGGGCGCAGGTGGCCGTCCTCGGCGAGGGCGCCGTAGGCGGTGAGGTAGGACATCCACACGGCGGCGCCCTGGAGGGGGGTGAGGCCGCGGGGGCGGTGGACGGCGGCGCGGGCGGGCACGAGGACGTGGGTGCCGTGGACGCCGTAGTCGTTGAGGTCGAAGGCGGGCACGGTGTCGACCTGGTCGCCGACGGCGAAGCCGGTGACGCCGTCGCCGAGGGCCTCCACGGTGCCGGAGGCCTCGTAGCCGAGGGTGGCGGGCAGGGCGGGGTGTTCGAGGTAGGTGCCGGCACGGAAGAGCGCCTCGGCGCGGTTGAGGCCGATCGCGGCGACGCGCAGGCGCAGTTCGCCGGGCCCGGGTTCGGGCAGCGGGCACTCCCGCACGGACAGGACCTCCGGTCCGCCGGTGGTCTCGAAGACGACGGTCCTGGGCATGGCGCCCCTCCCCTGCTCGTGGTGGTCCTGCGGTGCGGCGCCGGCGTCGCGTCCGCTCCCCCACCCAAGCCGTGCCGGCACCGCCCTGTCAAACGTCGACGGCCATCGGAATAACGGTCAGCTTCCACCGGTTGCACGGGAGTTGGGCCGCTGCAACTCCTGCTTGTCCGCGCCGGCGCCCGGGGGCTGCGGGCTGCCCGGCCCGCGACCGGGGGCTGCGGGGCCGGGGCGTAGGCTCTGGCCCGTGATCGAAAACGACGGCGGCACCGACGGCAGCACCGGCGCAGACACCGACGGCGGCCCGGGCTGGGCCGCGACCCTGCGCTGGGCCGGGCAGGCGCTGGCACCCGGCGAGCGGATCACGGCGGTGACACCGCTCAAGGGCGGGTGGACCTCCCGGATGCGCCGCCTGGACGTCGAACGCCCGGGCGGCCGGGCGCCGTACGCGCTGGTGCTGCGGTCCTTCGTCACGCCGTTCTACCGCCGCCACGCCCCGGCGCTGCTGGCCCGCGAGGCGGGCGTGCTGCGCCTGCTGGAGGGCGCGGGTGTGCCGGCCGCGCGCCTGGTCGCCCTCGACGAGGACGGCCGGGCGTGCGACCACCCGTCGCTGGTGATGACCCGCCTGCCCGGCAGCGTGCGGGTCGCCCAGGACGCGGACGCCCCGCGGCGCGCGGACCTGCTGGCCGCCCAGCTCGCCGCCGTCCACGCCCTGCCGGTGCCCCGCGGGCAGCGCCCGCGCACCTGGCAGGCGTGGACGGCCCCCGACCTGGTGCGCGTGCCCGAGGGCACCGGGCGCCGCGGGCTGTGGGCGCGGGCGGTGGAGGCGATCGGCCGCGAGGCGCCCGCGTTCCGGGGGTGCTTCCTGCACCGCGACTTCCACCCGGGCAACGTGCTGTTCACCGGCGCCGGTGACACCCTCGCGGTCAGCGGGGTCGTCGACTGGGTGGAGACCTCCTGGGGCCCGGCCGACCTGGACGTCGCCCACTGCTCCACCGCCCTGGCCCTGCTCCACGGCCCGGCCGCCGGCCTGGCCTTCGCCGACCGCTACCGCGCGGCCGGCGGCACCCCCCTCGCCGAGGGGAGCGACCACCTGTACTGGCGCCTGCTGGACGCCCTCGCCTTCGCCCCCGACGCCGAGAAGGTCGCCGTCCCCTGGCGCGAACTGGGCCGCACCGACCTGACCCCGGCCCTGCTGACCGCCCGCCTGGAGGACTACCTGCAGGCCCTGTTCGACCACTACGCCTGACACCCCACCGCCCCACGAAGGCACGGCGGGCAGCGCCACACGCCCCCGGCACCCGGGCGGTGCCGGGGCCGTCGACGGCGCGTGGCAACGGGTCTTCGCGGCAGTGCCGCCGTGTCGGCTGCGGCGGTGGACTCCACCGTGTGCCGGGCCCGCCGGCCACACCGCCGGTGCGTGGGAAGTCGGCGGGGCCGACTTCCCACGCACCGGACCCCCGAAGCGACGGACGCGCTGGACACCCCACCGCTGCAGCCCCGCACCTGCGGCGGCGGGCCGGGCGTGACAGCGCTCGCGTGCGGTGTCCCGGACCGGAAGCCCGGTACTCGGCCGCCCCTCGCCGCACACCGCACGCATCGCTCCCGTCCTACCGGACCAGGCCCGTGATGCCGACGGCCGCACCCCCTCCCCCGCGCGTGAAAAGTCGGCGGAGCCGACTTCCCGCGCACCGAACCCCCGAAGCGACGGACGCGCTGCACCCCACCGCTGCAGCCCGCACACACCCCCGCACGGCAGCGGGCCGCCGGCGCAGCGCGCGAGGCGGGTGCGGGCTGCGCTCGCCGGAGGGGTGTCCTGGTCCGGGCAGGTGCCGGGCACGGCGGACACAGCGGGCACGGTCCTCGCGCACCGGCTCTGCGCCGGTTCTTCGGCCGCGACCGGCCGGGGGCCGTGTCCCCAGGCGGGCGGTGCCGAAGGGGTGGCGAACTGTTGAAACGCCTGACTGTGCGTAAGTGCGCATGGGCGTAATCCAGTTGCTTATGATCGCGTTCGTGAATCTGACGGAGTGGGCGCGAGCGCAGGGGATCAGTCCCCATACCGCTTACCGCTGGTTCCGTCAGGGCACTGTGCCGGTTCCGGCCGAGCGGGTGGGGCCGCGCACGATCCTGGTGAACATCGGGGCCAACACCGCATCCGACGACCCGACCGGCGGCGTCGGCCTGTATGCCCGGGTCTCCTCACATGACCGGAAGTCGGACCTTGAGCGGCAGACGGCCCGGCTCGCCGGATGGGCGGCCAAGGGTGGTCACCGTGTCGTCCGGGTCGAATCGGAGATCGGTTCCGGGATGGACGGCGGCCGGTCGAAGGCCCGTCGTCTGCTGGCCGATCCGGCTGTGACAACGGTCGTTGTCGAGCACAAGGACCGCCTCGGCCGGATGAACGTCGAACTCGTGGAAGCCGCTCGCCGCGTCGGGCCGCCGCCTGGTCGTCCTGGACGAGGGTGAGGTCGAAGACGATCTGGTGCGGGACACGGTCGAGATACTGACCTCGTTCTGTGCCCGCTTGTACGGGCGTCGCTCGGCGACGGATCGGGCGAAGGCCGCGCTGGAGGCCGCCGAGCGTGGCTGACCTGCGTGACATCGCCCGCCCGTTCGTCGCCGATCCCGCTTCGGGTGTGTGCGTGCGCGACCGGCTCAAGGGCCTGACAGCCGAGGACGGCAAGGTCCTGCGGCTGGTCGGCGAGCACCTCGGTTCGCTCGCGTCCCGGGATCTGGCCCGGCGTGTCCGGGACGGCCCGGAGCACTCCTCCAAGACGTGGGCGGCCCGCAAGCGTGACCTGACGCCGGAGTCATCGGCGCGCTGGGCCGGTTCGATCACGAAGACCACACATGACCAGTGGGGGCTGTCCCGCCGCGCCCAGTGGCAGCACCTCGACTCGTTGCGGGCCGGTATCGCAACGATCCGCCACCGCCTGTCCCTACCGATCGGCGAGAAGGGCACCAAGCGCGCTCCGGGCGGATACCGGTCCAAGCGTGAGTGGTTCGTCAAGTCCCGCCGCCTGGCGCACCTTGAAGCCGAGTTCGAGCGTGTCAAGGCCGAGCGTGAGGCCGCAACGGTCTGCGTCGTCCGAGGTGGCCGGCGCTTGCTCAAGACCCGTCACAACCTCGACGCCGCAGACCTGACCGAGGATCAGTGGCGGGAACGCTGGGACGCGGAGCGCTGGTTCCTGTCCGCCGACGGTGAGTCCGGCAAGCGGTTCGGCAATGAAACGATCCGTGTCACGCCGGACGGCGAGGTCAGCATCAAGCTGCCCCTGCCACTGGCGCACCTGGCCAACGGCAAGCACGGCCGGTACGTCCTCACCGCAAAGGCCTCGTTCCCGCACCGGGGCGCAGAGTGGCGCGACCGCATCGAGACGAACCGGGCGGTGGCCTACCGCATCCACGTGGACGTGGATCGCAGCCGCTGGTACCTCGACGCGAGCTGGCAGCGCAAAGACCTCCCCATCGTCCCTCTGGAGTCGTTGCGTTCGGGAGAAGTGATCGGGGTGGACATGAACGCCGACCACCTCGCCGCCTGGCGCCTGGACACCCACGGCAACCCGATCGGCAAGCCCCGCACCTTCGACTACCGGCTCACCGGTACCGCCACTCACCGGGACGCCCAGATCCGGCACGCCCTCATCCGCCTCCTCCACTGGGCCAAGGACACCGGATGCCGGGCCGTCGTCATCGAGGATCTGGACTTCACCGACTCCAGGACCCGCGAGAAGCACGGCCGCCGCAAGCGGTTCCGGCAGCTGATCTCCGGCGTCCCCACCGGCAAGCTGCGCGCCCGGCTCCTCGCGATGAGCGCCGAGCGCGGCATCGGCGTCATCGCCGTGGACCCCGCCTACACCTCGATGTGGGGGGCCGAGCACTGGCAAAAGCCCCTCACCGCACCGAACCGCCCCGTCACCCGTCACCAGGCGGCGGCCGTGGCGATCGGACGACGCGCCCTCGGACACCGGATCAGGCGTCGGACGGCACCGCCCCACCACGACCAGAGCGATCGCGGTGGGCATCGGACCGCCCAGGCCCGAACCGGCGACCGGGAGCGTGAGGGAACCCGCCCTCCCCTACCCGGACCGCGCACACGATGCGCGCCGCCGACCGTGGCAGCGAACGCGGGAGACCAGGACACCCAAGACCGTTCGGGGCGTCCGGCCGTGCAACTCATGCACAGTCAGTAGGAACGGTTAGGGTCGCCCGTCATGGGAGCGAGCAGCTGGTCGTACGTCACGCCGTGGCAGGCGCAGGAGCAGCGGGCGCTGGAGGCCCTGCGCGAGGAGGTGTTCGCGCGGGGCGCCGGGTACTGGCGGGAGCTGGGGGTGGCGTCGCTGGCCGAGCTGGACGCGGGCGGGGTGCTGGAGGAGGAGGGCGGCGCGCATTCGGTGCTCGACGTCCGGTGGGTGGTGCGCTGCGAGGCGGACACCGAGGGGGTCGGTGAGGTGCGGGTGGTCGAGGAGGCGGAGGCGGTGGAGCTGTTCGGGACGCCACAGCCCTCGCGGGAGGCGGTGGAGTCGGCCCTGGCGCGGGCCGGGGACGGGTGGTTCCCGCCGTTCGGGCGCGGCTCGGGCTGCTGCACCGCGGTCCACGAGGACGGCGGCCGAGCGGTGGGGCTGTGCTTCTGGGGCGTCACCGGGGACTGACCCGGTGGGCGCGAGGCGGACGCCCACGGGCAGCGCACCACCACGGCCCGCAGGACCGGGCACCGAACACGGGCACCGGCAGCGGCGTGTGAGGGAAGCGCTCTGCTTCCACCTCCGGCATGGGAAGTCGGCGGAGCCGACTTCCCGCGCACCGCTGTGGCACGACGCCGTCAACGGCCCGGCGCCCCAGGCCAGCTGGACCAAGGCGACGGCGGCCGGCCGCACCCCTCCCCCCTGCGGCACGGGAAGTCGGCAGAGCCGACTTCCCATGCACCGAACCCCCGAAGCGGCCGGGCATGACAGCGCTCGCGTGCGGTGTCCCGGAACCGGAAGCCCGGGCACTCGGCCGCCCCTCACCGCACGCCGCAGGCATCGCTCCCGTCCTGCCGGACCAGACCTGTGATGCCGACGGCCGCCCCCCGGCGTGAGAAGTCGGCGGGGCCGACTTCCCGTGCACCGGACCCCCGCAGCGGCAGACGCGCTGCGCTCCGCCGCTGTGGCCCGGCGCGCACCCCCGGGCCCGGGGGCCGGAGCGCGGGCGGGCCGCCCGTACGGTGGGCGCCTTCGGCCGGGCCGGGGCCGGCCGGGGCGCTCGGGCCGCTCACAGGTGCAGCTGGAGGTCCTCCTCGGCGGCGGTGAGGTCGCCGGTGAAGGTGCGGCGGGCCTCGGCGAGCGCCTGGGCGCGGTCGGTGCCGGGCCAGAAGTGGGTGAGCAGGAGCCGGGCGGCGCCGGCGCGTTCGGCCCACTGCCCGGCCTGGGCGGCGCTGAGCAGGTACGGGTCGTCGGGGTCGCAGCCGCAGGTGGTGGCGCCGGCGATGAACAGGTCGGCGCCGGCGGCGAGTTCGGCCAGGGCCGGGCCGGGGCCCGCGTCGCCGCTGTAGGCGAGGGTCAGGCCCGGGGCGCTCAGGCGCACGCCCGCGTGCGGGACGTGGTGGGGCAGCGGCGCGGTGTCCAGGCGCAGCGGGCCCAGGAGGTGGGTGGCGGTGGCGGCGGTGGGCAGGGGGTGGATGTCGAAGACGTCGTTGAGGTCTTCGGTGGGTTCCATGGCCTGGACGCGGGTGACGACGCCGGGGGTGCAGTACAGGGGCAGGCGGGGCGGGCGGGGGGTGGTGAAGTAGCGGGCGCGGCACAGGGCGCTGAGGTCGGCGCAGTGGTCGGGGTGTTCGTGGGTGATGACGACGGCGTCCAGGCCGGTGGCGGCGGTGTGCCGGAGCAGGCGGGGGAAGGTGGCGTAGCCGAGGTCGAGGGCGAGGCGGTAGCCGTCGTGTTCGAGGAGGAAGCCGCTGGCGGCCCGGCCGGCTTCGGGGTGGGCGGCGCTGGTTCCCAGGACGGTGAGTCGGCTCACCGGGTGATGCTCTCACAGGCGGGGTGAATCCTTGTGAATCCTTTCGGGGCCGGGGTGCCTCTTATGGGCGGGCCCGGTGCGTTGCCGGGTCCGTGTGTGGGCCCCCGGGTGTGGTGCCCGGTGGGCGGGAGCGCCTGTGTGGGAGGTCGTTGTGGTCGTCGGTGTGGGTGTGGCTGTGGGCGCGGTGCTGGTGTGCGCCTGCGTGTTCGTGTTCGGGCGCAGGCGGGGCGGCGGGCGTGGCTGAGCGCGTGGACGGCGGTGCGGCCCGGGGCGTGGACGGCGGGGCGGCCCGGGAGACGGCCGGGGGTGGGGGTGGTGTGTGGCCGGGTGAGGGGCTGGTCGTCGCCGCGCAGGGCGGTGACGCCCAGGCGCTGGCCGCGCTGGTGACGGCCGCGCACCCCCATGTGCGGCGCTTCGCGCACTCGCTGTGCGCGGGCCGGGAGGACGCCGAGGACGCGGCGCAGGAGGCGCTGATCGTGCTGTACCGGCGGATCGGCATGCTGCGGGCCTCCACGGCGCTGGCGTCGTGGATGTTCCGCATCGTGCGCAACGAGTGCCTGCGCCGTGCCCGCGCGGTGCTGCGCGACCACCCGCCGGGGCACACGGCCGGCGCGGCCGGCGGGCAGGACGGGGCCGGCCGGGAGGGCGGGGCCGGCGCGGGCGGCGGGCAGAACGGGGGCGGCGGGCAGGCGGGGTGGGCCTCGGCGGAGGAGGAGGCGCTGCGGCGTCTGGAGGCGCACCGGATCGCGCAGGCGATCGCCGCGCTGCCGGGCGACCAGCGCCGCGTGCTGGTCCTGCGCGACGTGCAGGGCCGCAGCGGTCGGGCCGTCGCCGAGGAACTCGGCATCGGGCAGAGCGCGATGAAGTCCCGTCTGCACCGCGCCCGCGCCGCCCTGCGCCACACCCTGACCACCACGCCCCCGCCCGTACCTGAACCCGCGCCCCTACCCGTACCCGCGCCGGTACCCGCGCCCGTACTCGCGCCGGTGACAGCCCCAGTGGCCGCGGCGGTGCCGGCCTCGGCGGTGCCGGTGGCGGCGGGCGGGCGGGCGCGGTGAACCGGACGGTGAAGACCGGCGCCCGCGCGGGCGCCGGCGTCCCCTCGCTGCCCCGTCACCTGGCGCGCGGCGCGGCCGGGTTCGGCGCACTGGCCGCCTCCGTGGCCCTGTGGCCCGTCCTCGGACCGGCGGGCCTGCTGCTGGCCCCGGCCGGCCTGTACGCGCTGCGCGGCTGCCCGCTGTGCTGGACGGCCACGCTGCTGCGCGTCCTGACCCTGGGCCGGGCACACCCGCCCTGCCCCGACGGGCGCTGCCGGATCCCCGGCACCGGCACCGGCACCGACTCCGGGTCCGGCTCGGGCTCGGGCTCGGGCGGGCAGGGCCGCTGACGCGGGCGGGCACGGGAGGCGTGGGCACGGGCGGCGTGGACGGGCGGGGCCGGCGGGCGGGGGTCGTCAGTGGTACTGGGCGATCTGGATGAGGTTGCCGCAGGTGTCGTCGAGGACGGCGGTGGTCACCGGGCCCAGGGCCAGCGGGGCCTGGGTGAAGCGCACGCCCAGGGCGCGCAGCCGCTCGTACTCGGCGTGGACGTTGTCGACGGCGAAGGAGGTCGCGGGGATGCCGTCGGCGGCGAGTGCGGCCACGTAGGCCTTGGCGGCGGGGTGCTGGTCGGGTTCCAGGACGAGTTCGGTGCCGTCGGGCTGTTCGGGGGAGACGACGGTGAGCCAGCTGTGGCCGCCGAGGGGGACCTCGGTCTTCTTCACGAATCCGAGCACTTCGGTGTAGAAGCGCAGGGCCTTGTCCTGGTCGTCGACGAAGACGCTGGCCAGGTTGATCCTCACGGGGCCTCCTCGGGTGTGCGGGGCGTGAGCCACCGGGCGGTGATGCGCCGCAGCGGTCCGGTGTCCAGGTCGTGGAACTTGTAGCGGCCCTCGCGGCGGGTGCGCACGAGGCCGGCGTCCTCCAGGACGGCCAGGTGCTGGCTGACCGCCTGGCGGGAGATGCCCAGGGCGTGGCGGGAGGCCAGCCGTGCGCAGATCTCGAACAGGGACTGGCCCTCGCGCTGCGCGAGCTCGTCGAGGATGAGGCGGCGGGTGGGGTCCGCCAGCGCCTTCCACAGGGCGTCGTCCGTCACCACCCCACCATAGGCAAGCCGCGGCTTGCCTGCCCGACGGGCGCCCCGGGGGTGCGGACGAACCGGGCAGGGCCGGGGCCGGGGCAGGGCCGGAGGGCGGGCGGAGGCAGGGGACCGGAGGGCGGGCGGAGGCAGGGGCCTGGACGGGGGCCGGGGTGCAGGCGCGCCGGTGGTTCACCCGCACGAGTGATTGTGGCGCTGCGCACACTGACAGGCACTCATCGTGCACGGAGAGCCCGTGGGGGCTCTCCCGGCGCGAGGGGAGCCGTCATGGCCGCAGCCGAGTCTTCCGCCTCCGGGGGGCCGCAGATCGCGGACGGTTCACGGCCGGCCGTCCAGCCCGACGGGCCCCCAGGCCGGGACCGCGCCGCTTCGGTGACGCCCGGCGCCGCCCGCCCGGCCCGCGGCCGGACACGGACATCCCCGGGGCCGCCGCGGGGCGCGGCCGGACACGGATCCCGCCGTCCGGCCCCTGACGGCGTCCCGCGGGACTCCCCGGGCCGGCTCACGCGGTGGGGTGTCCGGCCCCCGCCTGTCGGGCGGCCCTGCCCGGCGTGCCGGCCCCTTCACGGCCGGGCGGCGAACCTGCGACGCGGAGCACGAAGTACGACGTACGACGTACGACGTACGACGCGCCTCGCGGGTGTCGGCACCCTGACCGGCCGAACGGTCCAACAGGATGTCCGGCCGGCAACCGGCCGGCGGGCGCAGCGGGGCCTCCGGTCAGCCGGCGGGTCGGGCACAGCGTCCGGCCGGCGGCCGCCCGGCGGACGGGCCACAGCGTCCGGCCCCCGGTCAGCCGGCGGGTCGGGACGGGGAGTCCGTTCGATGGGCGGCCGGCAGGCGGGCCAGGGCGTCCGCCCGATGGGCGGCCGATGCACGGGGTGCTCGACGGGCAGCCGGCCCGCGGGTCGGGGCGGGCCGGATATCCAGCCCTGCCCGGCCGGTGTGAGGGGCGGGAAGTCCGGCCGGCAGTCAGTCAGCAGGCGGGCGGCATGTCCGGCCCCTGGCCGGCGGGCGGGTCGGGCGGGGTGTCCGGGCGGTGGGCGGGGCGGGTGTCCAGCCCCTGGTCGGCCGGCGGGCGGGGCGGGGGCGGGCAGTAGGATCGGCGCCGTTGCACACCCGTAGACACACCGCTGGTAGGAGGCTTTTCATGGCTCAGGTCACGCTGAAGGGGAACCCGGTCGAGGTCGGCGGCGCGCTGCCCGCCGCCGGCAGCCAGGCCCCCGCGTTCACGCTGGTCGGTGCCGGCCTCGCGGACGCCTCGCTGAAGGACTTCGCCGGCAGCCGCAAGGTCCTCAACATCTTCCCCAGCATCGACACCCCCACCTGCGCGACGTCGGTGCGCACCTTCAACGCCCAGGCCGGCGCGCTGGCCAACACCGTCGTGCTGTGCATCTCCGCCGACCTGCCGTTCGCGCAGGCCCGGTTCTGCGGCGCCGAGGGCCTGGACAACGTCAAGACCCTCTCCACCCTGCGCGGCCGCGACTTCCACGACAGCTACGGCGTCGCCATCAACTCCGGCCCGCTGACGGGCCTGACCGCCCGCGCCGTCGTCGTCCTCGACGAGAACGACACCGTCCTGCACACCGAACTCGTCGCCGAGATCGCGGACGAGCCGAACTACGAGGCCGCGCTCGCCGTCCTCGCCTGAGCCGCCCCGCGCCCTTCCCGCGCGCTTCCCGCGCGCACCTCGCACCCCCGTCCCGCCCCGGGACGGGGGTGCGCCCGTTCCGGCCCCGCAACGCGGCCCCACCGCGTGCCGCCGGCGCAGGCGCAGGCGCAGGCGGCCGCTCCCGCCAGGGGGGTCGCCCGCCGAACGCGGCAGCCCCCGGCGGACGCGGCAGCCCCGGGCGGACGCGGCAGCCCCGGGCGGGCGGGTGACCTGACGACGGCTCCGGCACCGACAGGGCTGCCCGGTCGAGGCGGCTGCTCCCATGAGCGTGACCACCGGCGTGACGGTGCCGTCGCCGCCGAGGTCGTGGTCGAGGTCGTGGTCGTGGTCGGGCCGCAGCGCGTCGATGCAGCCGTCGCGGTGCTCCTCCGGGAGCCGGAGGCCTTCGCGGCCGGTGCGGGCGCCCCGCACGGCCCGGGCAAGGGGACGCAGGTCGTCACGCCGAGGACGACGGGCAGCAGCGGGTCGGGGACGTGTCCCACCGGGTCGTCGTCACGGCGGGCGGCGGGACGGCCACGGGGTTTCCCGGGCCCTGCCGGACGGCCCCGACCCCCGGCCACCGCGGCGCCGCGGGCTGCCGGCGGTCCGTCGCGAACGGGCCGGTGCCCACCCGGGCCGTTCCGGGGCACCGGCGGCGCAGCGCCGCGCTGACACCCCGGCACACCGACGCGCGGGTGAGGGCACCGCCGCCCCCTCCCCTCCCCCGGGGGCGGCCACCCCTTACGGCCCCGGGCCCGCCGCGACCCCGGCCCCTCTCGGGGCGGCCCGTCTCGGGGTCAGGCTGCGAAGGCGGCGAGGAGCTTGTCGGTGAGGCGCTCCAGGTAGTCGGGGGCGGTGGGGGTGTGGACCACGGCCAGGCGCCAGTACAGGGGGCCGGCGAGGAGGTCGAGGGCGAGTTCGAGGTCGGTGCCGGGGGGCAGTTCACCGCGTTCGACGGCCCGTTCCAGCAGGCGGGAGGCGTTGCCGCGGCGGGTGTCGCGTACGGCGGTGAGCAGGACCTGGGCGAGTTCGGGGTTGCGGCCGGCTTCGGCGAGCAGGTCGGGGATGATCCGCGAGGGCAGCGGGTGGCGCAGCGCGCGGGCATTGTCGGTGAGGAAGGCGAGGACGTCGCCGCGCAGGGTGCCGGTGTCCTTGATCTCGGAGTCGTCGACGGCGACGGCGCGCACCAGGGCGAGGGTCATGTCGAGTTTGGAGGACCAGCGGCGGTAGATCGCGGCCTTGCCCGCGCCGGCGCGGCGGGCGACGTTCTCCAGGGAGAGGCGGGCGTAGCCGACGGCGGCGAGTTCCTCGAAGAACGCGTCGGCGATGGCCCGGGTGACGGAGTCCTGGAGGACCGGCCCGCCGGGCGCACGGCGCCCGGGCCCCGCCGGGGCGGCGGGGGCGGCGGCCGGGTCCGCGGGTGCGGCAGGGTCCGCGGCGGCCGGGTCCGTGGGGAGGGACGCGGGGCCGGGGTCCGCGGGGGCGGGGGTGGCGGGCATGGCCCGAACCTACCACCGGACGGAACGCTTGCGTCTCGACTGGGAGAGGGCTAACGTCAAAGTCGAGACGGAACGGTTCCGTCTCGGCTTTGGTTGGGAGTGCACCATGCGGTTCCTCTTCGAGGACGAGTCGTTCTCCTTCGAGACCTTGCGCGCGGCCGGGTTCGCGAACGACGGCGGCGCCGACCTGGGCGAGGTGGTGGCCACCGCCTCGCGCATCGGCGAGGGCGACGAGGCGGCCTGGCTGCGCGAATGGACGGCCACCGCCGAACGCGTCCACGCCGCCGCCGAACGTTCCCTGGCCGCCGGCCACCGCGTCAGCGCCCGCGAGGGCCTGCTGCGCGCCTCCAACTACTACCGCACCGCCGAGTTCTACCGCCGCGACGACCCCGCGAACGACCCCGAGGCCCGTCGCCTGTCCGCGCTCTCGCGCGAGAGCTTCGCGGCGGCCGCCGCCCTGATGGACACCCCCGTCCAGGCCCTGCGCATCCCCTACCGGGACACCACCCTGCCCGGGTACCTCTTCCTCGCCGACGACAGCGCCGCCCCCCGCCCCACCATCGTGTTCACCAGCGGCTTCGACTCCACCCTCGAAGAGTCCTACTTCGCCCTCGCCGCCGCCGCCGTGCGCCGCGGCTACCACGTCCTGGCCTACGACGGCCCCGGCCAGGGCGCCGCCCTGCGCGAACAGCACCTCGTCTTCCGCCCCGACTGGGAAGCGGTGGCCACCCCGGTGATCGACCACGCCCTGACCCGCCCCGAGGTCGACCCCGAGCGCCTGGTCCTGTTCGGCTACAGCCTCGGCGGCTACCTCGCCGCCCGCGCCGGCGCCCACGACCACCGCCCGGCCGCCCTCGTCCTGGACGACGGCCTCTACAGCTACGGCCAGGCCCACGACCGCTTCCTTCCGCCGTTCCTGCGCGACCTGGTCCACGGCGGCCACGACGACCTCGCCGACGCCGTCCTGGGCCTGCTCATGGAACACAGCACCCAGCTGCGCTGGGCCCTGCGCAACGGCGTGTGGACGTTCGGCGCCACCGGCCCCGCGGACTACCTGCGCCGCACCGCCCCCTACACCCTGGAGGGCCACGCCCCCCTCATCACCTGCCCCACCCTCGTCCTGGACGCCGAGAACGACCAGTTCTTCCAAGGCCAGCCCCAGCAGGTCCGGGCCGCCCTCACCTGCCCCCACACCCTCCTGACCCTCACCGAAGCCGAAGGCGCCGGCGAACACTGCCACATGGGCGCCATGGCCCGCCTCCACCAGAGCGTCTTCGACTGGCTCGACACCACCCTCCCCCACACCACCACCCCCTGACCCGTCCCGCACCCGCCGCAACCGCACTCGCGCCCGCGACCGCGACCGCCGCCGCGACCGCGAAGCCCGGAACACCGGAGCACCGGGACACCGGAGCACCGGGACACCCTGACGGCGCTACCCGAATCCCCCGGGTGCCACCGGAGTTCGGGCCACACACGCGGGACCCGGCCCCCACCCTCCGGAAGAACCCGTCCGGCGCGTCCGGACGGCCGGGGTGGGCTGCGGCAAGCCCGCGTGAGCAACGGCCGGGCCCCGCCGCAGGCACGGGTCCTCACCGTGGAGGAAGACCCCGACGTGCACGCGCTGCGCCGCCAGGGCCGGCCGATCTCGGCGATCACCCGGCATCCCGGGCACGACCGCAAGACGATCCGCGCCCCCCGAGCGGCGAGCGCGCCCCGCACCGGCACCGCCGGGCCCCGCAGGCGTTCGCGCCGTTCCCGGACCACTGCCGCCGACGCCTCGCCGACACCGTCCCGCCGCGCAGAACCCCGCGACCGATCCGGTCCCGCGCACCGACGCCACCGACTCCAGCCGACCTCACCCATCACCCCGGCCCGGCGGCCTGCAGGCTGCCGGGCCGCCGCCATGGCATGGCGTGGCATGGCATGGCGGCACGTGTGTGAACACCTGTCACCCGCCGAGCAGGACAGAGCCCTGTCGAGCGGGTCCGACAGCAAGGCGACGACCGGGCGAACCCGGCCTGACACCCCCATCACGAAAGTCACTGCACGACCGGACCGGGATCGGTGGACAATCCCAGGCATCCGTTCGAAGCCGCCCGGCCCGGGGCAGCCCACCGTGAGGGAGACATGACGTGCCTGTCCCATGGGACCTCTTGATATCCACCGCGGGCGGCGTCACCGCCACCATCGTGGGCGTCGTCGCGGGCGGTGTCGTCGGAAGGCGCAGCCAGAACCGGAAGTGGCTCCAGGAGAGTCGGACCGCTGCCTACGAGCGATTCCTGCAAGCGTTCGGCGCCATCGAGACGGAGCACCGTGAGGCGTTCCTCGAACAGCGCCGGCCTGCGGCCCAGTGGGCGCCGTTCAATGCGGCGATCCAGTCGCTGAGCCTGGTGGCCGGCCGCGAGGCCGCCGCGGAGGCCGAGCGGCTCTGCGAGGTCATCGAGGACTTCACCATCCTCTTCCACGGTCGCCAGCCGACGGATCTCGAAGAGCTCCGTCCATTCCACACCGCCCTGCACGAGGGACACTTGAGATTCGTCAACGCGGCCCGACGCTCACTCGACGGCTCCCAGGAACGCCTTGTACGCGCTCTCGGCGGTCCGTCGCCGTGGCGCGGCGTCGAGTCCTTCCACGCCCGGGGCGGCGAGGCCGAACCGACGAGCCGACCGTCCCCGGTCCAGTCGCCCGGACACCCATGACCACTCAGCATGCCGCCCCCGCCATCCCCGCTCCGCCGGGCATCGAATGAACCGGAGCGACCAGCAGCCCCGGCCACTTCCGACCACCCTCGTCAACGCGGGACAACAGGGCACCCGGACAACGGGCCGGGGCCGGAACGCCGCACCAGCCGAGAGACACCCGGGCCGGGGCGCACCAGGGTGCCGGCCGCCCCGCAACCGGCACCACAGGCCCGGAGCCCGAAGCCCGAAGCCGGGAAGGCGAAGAAGCAGCCCCCGCCGAGCGCCGGCCGACCGGCGCCGGGAACGACGGGACGCCCGGGAGACGAAGAGGCGGTCGCGCACCAACCGCCCGGCGCCAGGACACCCCGGAACCCACAGTGCCGGGCAGCCGGAACAGCGGAGCAACGGGACTCCGGGCCAACGGGATTCGGGGCGCAGCAACGTCGAGACGCCGGGCTACCGGGCGGGTACCGGACCAACGGGGCACCGGGGCAACGGGGCGCCGGGGCACCGGGATTCACGGCGAAGCGGCGCCGGGGCCGGCTTGGGCATCCAGGGAGCAGGAACCCCGGAACCAGCAACGCGAAGGAGCGGCCGCCCGCCGACCGTCCGGCGCCGGGGAGACCCCGGTGCCCATGGTGGCGGGCGGCCGGAACAGCGGAGCAACGGGGCGTCGGGCCAACGGGGTTCGGGGCGCAGTGGTGCCGGGGCCGGGTGTCCGGGCGCCGGGGTCCCGGAGCCCTCGACGCGCCGTCTGCCGGCCGTCCGGCGCCGGGATGCCGGGGAGCCGGGGGCGGGCAGGTGGGCTCCCGCCGGCCGTCCGTGCACCCGCCGCCCTGGATACCGGAGCAACGGGGCGGCGGAGCAACGGGCGCCGGGGCGCCGGGGTTGTGCAGGGGCGGGGCCCGGGGTCGGCAGGCGCGCAGGCGGCGGTGCGTCCCGCGGGCAACGGGTGCGCCCCCGTTGCCCGGGTGGGAACCGGGGAACGGGGGCGCCGGGGTGGTCCCGTCCGGCCGGGGGGCCGGGCCGGAGGGGACCGGGAGGGGCGGGGTGGGACAGGGGCTGGGCGGTGCGGGTGGCACCGTACCGGCTGCCGTACCGGCCGCGGTTGCGGCCGGCCGCGGTGACCGGGGGGACCCGGCCGGGCCGCGGTAGACGGTCAGGGACCGCAAACGGTGGTGAGGACGGACATCGGACGGTGCGGGCAGTGCGGGCGGTGCGGGCGGTGCGGGGACGGCCGGGCGGTGAGGACCGGCCCGCCCCGGCGCCCCGCCGTGCGGTGGTGCGGGCGCCGCGCCGTACGGGGCGACGACCGCACCGCACGGGCGGGGCGGGGCGGGTGTGCCGCTCAGGTGATCAGGTGATGGAGGCGCCGGAGTCGATGCTGATGACCTGCCCGGTCATGCAGTCCTGGTCCAGGAACAGGGTGATCGAGCGGGCGACCTCCCGCGGGGTGACGAACCGCGGCACCGGGACCTTGTCGCGCATGCCGGCGATGACGTGCTCGGGCAGGGTGTCCGTCATCCCGGTGATCATGAAGCCGGGTGACAGGGCGTTGACCGTCACCCCCCGGCGCCCGCACTCCGCCGCCAGCGTCCGGGTCAGGCCGATCAGCCCCGCCTTGGACGCGGAGTAGGCGGTCTGCCCGGCCGTGGCGATCAGCGCCGACGGGGAGACGATGTTGACGATCCGCCCCCACCGGGCGCGCAGCATCGCCGGCACGCACACCCGGGCGGTGTGGAAGGAGCCGACCAGGTTGGTGTCGATGACCTGGCGCCACTGCGCCGGGTCCTGCATCGCCATCAGCGAGTCCTTGCGGATCGCGCCGTTGTTGACGAGCACGTCCACCGGGCCCAGCGCCGCCGAGATCTCCTCGTACATCGCGGTGACCGCGCCGTAGTCGGCCACGTCGCCGGTGACCAGGACGTGCGCGTTGGTCAGCTGCGCCGCGGTCTTCTCGGCGCCGTCGCGCGAGGAGTTGTAGTGGACCGCGACGCGGCAGCCCGCCGCGTCCAGGGCCAGCGCCAGCTCGCTGCCCAGGCCGCCCGAGGCGCCGGTGACCAGCGCCACCGGCGACACGGGCCGCGCGCCGAAGGCGTCCTTGCCGCTCATCGCACGCCTCCCCACGTCATCAGGACCGAACCCCACGTCATGCCCGCGCCGAACCCGGCCAAAAGGACGGTGTCGCCGTCCGCGATGCGCCCGGCGTCCAGGGCCTCCGCCAGCGCGATCGGGATCGACCCGGAGGCGGTGTTGCCGTAGCGTTCCAGGTTCGTCACCAGCTTGTCGGTGGGGATCCCGGTGTGGGACAGCACCGAGTTGATGATGCGGATGTTCGCCTGGTGCGGCACGACGTGGTCCACCTCGGCCGCGGTGATCTTCGCCTGTTCCAGCGTCTCGCGGATCGTGCGCACCGTGTAGCGCACGGCGTTGAGGTAGATCTCGTTGCCGTTGATCTGCGCGTAGTGCAGGCCCTGGGCGACCGTCTCGGCGGTGGTGGGCATCCGCGAGCCGCCGGCCAGGACCTTCAGGCTGTTCTTGCAGGAGCCGTCCGCGCCCAGGTTCCACGCCCGGATGCGGTCCACCGGCCCGGGGGTCAGCACCACCGCGCCGGCCCCGTCACCGACCAGGATCGACAGGTCCCGGTCGGCCGGGTTCGCGGTCTGGGTGTGGGTGTCCGAGCCGATCACCAGGATCGGGCGCGGGTCCATGCGCATCAGGCCCGCCGCCGTCACCAGCGCGTACACGAACCCCGCGCACTCGGAGTTCACGTCGTGTGCGCTGCCCGCGATCCCCAGCTCGTCGTGGACGAACGCCGACGTCGCCGGCGAGGGCTGCTCCGGGGTGGCCGTCGCCACGATCAGGTGCGCGATGTCCGCACCCGTCAGCCCCGCCCGCTCAAGCGCCCGGCGCCCGGCCTCCACGGCCATCGACGCCGTGGTCTGCCCGGGCCCCACCGCACGGCGCTCCCGGATCCCGCACCGCGAGACGATCCAGTGCTCGTCCACACCGAAACGCTGCGCGAGCTCCGCACTGGTCACCACCCGCTCGGGCACGAACATCCCCCAGCCGGTGACGTCGAAACCGCTCATCACCCGACCCCTCTCTCCCCGCTCCGGGGCCTCAGTTGCTCTCGGCCGGGACGAGCGCCAGGATCCGCTCGTGGACCACCCGCAGCGTCGTGGTGTCGTCGATGTCCGCGAACAGCGACTCGTCCGCCGGGATGTGCGGGTACTGGTTCTGGAAGCCGTACAGCCACTCCATCAGGTCCAGCGAGTCGACGTCCGCGATGTGCTGCAACGCCGCGTCGGCGTCGATCTCGTGCGCACCGGACACCGCCTGCAGCTGCTGGGCCAGGTCCTCGATGGTGGGGATCTGCGACATTGGTGATCGTTTCCTCTCCTCGCCGGCCCCGCCCCCCCGGGGGCCGTATCACGGCACACCAGGGGGGAGGGCAGACGGCTGTCAACGCGTCGAATGTGGGGAACGAAGTGCACGCGACCGGCCCCCTTGTCGGGAACGGAGCGCACAGACCGGCCCGCCGGTACCCGAAGGCACCGCCGGCCGGGACAACACCCGAGGACCGCAACCCCGCGGCCCGCCCCTCGTTGTGTGCGGGAGGCCCGGGGGGTGCGGTACCCGCCCGCACCCTGCGGGCCGGCTACCCCGCCCCGCCGGCGCCCCGCCCCCCCGCCGGCCCCTTCGCCCGCGGCCGCCGGCCGCTGTCCGGCCGTTGTCCGACCGTCCCGTCCGCACACCCGCGAGCCCGGCACAGGCACCACGAGAACAGGACGACGACGGACAACGACGAACCGGAAACCGGCAACCACGAGAACAAGGGGCAGGAACCAGGAAGACGGAACACCCACAGGACGGGACCGGCACACCGGCCCCCCGCCCCGCCCCGCCCGGAAGCGGGACGAACACACGGGGAGCCGGCACAAGGCCCGGACAAGCACCCTCCCCGGCCCGCAAGGAACAGGCAGAAGGAAAGCGACCCGGCCGTGGGGGCCGCGTGTCTTGTCGAAACCGCATGAAACCCGCGCCCGCGCAAACGCCCCGCAACCCCCCACACCCCGCCGCCCTTGCGCACCGCTTGCGAGACACACGCTTACCTGACCCACAACACACCGCACCCGCACGCCCACCGGCACACCCCGACCAACCAAGCCGAACCGGCCGGACCAGGCCGGGCCTCAAGACCGGGGCCAGGTCGCAAGACCAGGCCGAACCCGACCGGGCCGCACGACCGGGCCAGACCAGGCCGGGCCTCAAGACCGGGCCGGGCCGGGCCCTCAAGGCCAGGCCGGACCCGACCTGACCGGGTCTCAAGACCGGCCACCGGAACGGCAACCGGCCCCGGCCGCACCACAGGCCAGGCCCACAAGCCGGTTCCACACGGCCCACGGCACCACAGCCCACCCGCGTCACGGCATCACAGCGCCACCCGCCGACCGGCCGCACCCACAGGGCCAGTCGGACACCGCACCACCCCGCACCACCCCGCACAGCCCGCACGGTCCACGGCCCCCGGCATCACACGCCGACAGGCCCGACCCGCAAAGCCGTTACGGCACAGCACCACCCCGCACCACCCCGCACCACCCGCACGGCCCGCACGGTCCACGGCCGCGGCGTCACACGCCGACAGGCCCGACCCGCAAAGCCGTTACGGCACAGCACCACCCCGCACGACCCGCACAGCCCGTACGGCCCGCACGGTCCACGGCCTCCGGCGTCACACGCCGACAGGCCCGACCCGCAAAGCCGTTACGGCACAGCACCACCCCACACCACCCCGCACCACCCGCACGGCCCGCACGGCCCGCACGGCCCGCACGGTCCACGGCCCCCGGCATCACACGCCAACAGGGCCGGCCCGCAAAGCCGTTACGGCACAGCACCACCCTGTACGACCTCGCACCGTCCCGTACGTGCCCGGTGTCCGGGAGCGCGCAGGTGCCGGCCCCGGCGCCGGCCGCCCGCACCCGCACCCCGTGCCCGCGCCGCACACCCCGCGTGTGCCGGCGCCCGCACCCCGTTCCCCCCAACCCGCCAACCACATTCGAGGGGCCCCATCCCATGACCACCGTCGAAGCCCGCTCCATCAACCCCGACGTCGAGGCCATCCGCCACCACTACGAGGTCCCCAACGAGCTGTACCGCCTCATCCTGGGCCCGACCATGATGTACTCCGGCGGCTACTGGGAGGACGGCGAGGACCTCGTCGCCGTCCTGGACGAGGCCCAGGAACGCAAGCTCGACGCCTTCACCGACCTCGCCCGCGCCGCCGGCAGCGCCAAGGTCCTGGACGTCGGCTGCGGCTGGGGCACCATGCTCAACCGCCTCACCACCGTCCACGGCGTCCAGCGCGCCGTCGGCGTCACCCTCTCCCGCACCCAGGCCGACTTCGTCCACGCCCTGGGCAACCCCGCCATCGAAGCCCGCGTCGAGAGCTGGGAGGAGCACCGCCTCGCCGACGGCGAGCAGGCCTACGACGCCGCGTTCTGCATCAACGCCCTCGAACACTTCGTGCTCTCCTCCCTCACCCCCAAGGAGCGCACCCAGCGCTACCGCGTCTTCTTCAAGCAGATCCACTCCCTCCTCAAGCCCGGCGCCCGTTTCGTCCTGCACACCATGACCGTCGAGAACCCCCCGCTGCGCCGCCAGCTCCTGGACGACCTCAAGTTCCTCCAGCGCGAGGAGTTCGAGGGCTGCCACATCCCGCGCCTGCCCGAACTCGCCTCCGGCCTCGACGGCCTCTTCGAGGTCACCGAGATCCGCAACGAGCCCGAGTCCTTCGCCCGCGCCTGCCGCGCCTGGCTCAAGCTCCTCGCCGCCCGCCGCGACGAAGCCGTCGCCATGACCGACGAGACCACCGTCGCCCGCTTCGAGCGCTACCTCGACATCTTCGCCTACACCCTCGAAGACCACATCTTCAACAACTTCCGCGTCACCCTCACCCGCCGCGCCTGACCCCGCCCCTCTGCCGGGCCACCGAACGGCACCCTCAAGCCAACCGCGACAAAGGGACACCGACGCCATGACCACCACCCCCGCCCCCGACCGCACCACCACCCCCGCGGCCACCGGCACCACCGCCGCAGCCCCCGCCCCGGCGGCGGGGGCCACCCCCACCACCACCACCGCCCAGGGCCCGGCCGCCGGCACCACCGCCGGCGCCACCGCGGACACCACACCCGCCGCCGCGCCCGCCGCCGCGGACAGCGGCGACCTCGCCGTGCGCCACCTCAAAGTCGCCGTCATCGGCGCCGGCATCTCCGGCCTCGGCACCGCCATCGGCCTCCTACGCCGCGGAGAAGACGACTTCCTCGTCTTCGAACGCGCCGACGACCTCGGCGGCACCTGGCGCGACAACACCTACCCCGGCTGCGCCTGCGACGTCCAGGCCCACCTCTACTCCTTCTCCTTCGCCCGCAACCCCGAGTGGAAATCCACCTTCGCCACCCAGGCCGAAGTCCACGCCTACCTCACAGCCTGCGCCACCCGCTACGGCGTCGACCCCCACCTGCGCTACGGCCACGAACTCCTCGACGCCCGCTGGGACGACACCCACCAGCACTGGAACCTGCGCACCACCCACGGCCGCTACACCGCCCGCATCCTCGTCACCGGCACCGGCTACCTCTCCAACCCCGCCACCCCCGACCTGCCCGGCCTCGACACCTTCACCGGCACCGTCTTCCACTCCTCCCAGTGGAACCACGACCACGACCTCACCGGCCGCAACATCGCCGTCATCGGCACCGGCGCCTCCGCCATCCAGTTCGTCCCCAAGATCCAGCCCCAGGTCGCCCGCCTCGACCTCTACCAGCGCACACCCCCCTGGGTCGCCGCCAAACCCGACAAGCCCAACACCACCCGCCACACCTGGATGCTGCGCCACCTGCCCGGCTACCAGCGCTTCCGCCGCGCCTTCAACCAACACGGCCGTGAAATCGTCGCGTTCTTCATGTCCAGCCCCTCCCGCACCACCGGCATGAAGAACATGGCCGCCGGCCACCTCAAGAAGAGCGTCAAAGACCCCGCCCTGCGCCAGCGCCTGACCCCCGACTACACCGTCGGCTGCAAACGCCTCCTGTTCTCCAACACCTGGTACCCCGCCATCCAGCAACCCAACGTCGACATCGTCTCCGACACCATCACCCGTATCGGCCCCACCCACATCACCACCGCCGACGGCACCCGACGCGACATCGACACCATCATCCTCGCCACCGGCTTCACCGCCACCAACCGCCCCATCGCCCACCGCATCCACGGCCGCGACAACACCACCCTCGCCGACACGTGGAACACCCACGGCATGACCGCCCACCGCGGCACCACCATCCACGGCTTCCCCAACCTCTTCATGATCCTGGGACCCAACACCACCCTCGGCCACTCCTCCCAGACCGTCATGATCGAAGCCCAGATCACCTACATCCTCGACGCCCTGAAAACCCTCGACACCCACCACATCACCAGCATCGACGTCCACGAAGACGCCCAGAACGCGTACAACCACAACGTCCAGACACGCCTGAAGAACACCGTCTGGAACAACGGCGGCTGCACCAGCTGGTACACCGACACCCGCGGGAACAACCCCTCGATCTGGCCGACCTACACCTGGCGATTCCGGAAACAGACCCGCCACCTCGACATCAGCAACTACCAGACCACCACCCACACCAACCACACCAACCCCTAACCCCAGGGCCCCAGCCCCCCGCCCGCCGGCCCGCCCCGCCAGCCAGCCAGGCCAGCCCGGCCACACCCCGCCCCGGACACCCCAGCCCCAACCAGGCCAGGCCAGACCACCCGGCCACGCCCGCCCGGCCACACCCCGCCCCGGACACCCCAGCCCCGCCCGGCCAGCCCCGGCCAGACCGCCCGGCCACGCCACACCAGGCACCGGACAGCCGGCACCAACACCCGCGGACAGCACCGGACAACAGAACACCGGGCACCAGAACACGGGACACAAAGCACCACCCGGCGCCGCACGGCACACGAGATGCCAAGACACGGGACACGGGACACAAGGCACCACCCGCCACCAACACCCGGCGCCGCACGGCACACGCGGCCCCAAGACACGGGCCGCACGGGACACCAGGCGCCAAGGCACGGGATACAGGGCACCACCCCGTACCAAGACCCGGGACATCACCGGGCATCAGAACACTGGCGGGCACCACAGGGGCACACCGCACCCACACCCGGGGACATCAGCACACCGGGACACCACACACCACCCAACGCCAGAACACCGGGCACAGGACACGGAACACAAAGTGCCAGGACACGGGGCACCACAAGGGCACACCCGCAGCCACCGGGGTACAGGGGGCAGCCACCGGGGTACAGGGGACAGCCACACCAAGCAACAAAAGAGGCAAACACCACCACGCACCACAACAGGCACCACCACGGCCCGCCGCCCGACCCACCCGGGCGGCAGGCCGGCCACCCCACCAAACCAGCACCCGCCAAAGCCAGAACAGGCGAAACACCGCCCCTGGGCCACCCCGCACGACAACCCGAACGGGCAACCACACACCGGCCACCACACCACCCACCCCGGCACCCCGGCACCCCGGCACCACCACGGCCCCGCCGAACAACCCACCCCCGGGACCACAAACCCACGGCCGGACACGGGAACAAGAGCCAGGCACCACACACCGGGCACCCCCCGCACCGCGCACCAGAGCACCCCGCACCACAGCCCAGCCCCGCGCGACCACCCACAGAACACCAAGCACCACAAACGACCGACAGCCCCGCACCACCAGGCCCACGCACCCGACCAACAGCCCCGCACCACCAGGCCTACATGCCCGGCATCCAGCACCACCTCAGCCCAGCCGAACACCCCCAGGACCACAGACCCACTGCCGGACACGGGAACAAAGCCAGGCACCACCCACCGGGCACCACCCACCGGGCACCGGCACCGGCACCGGCACCGGCACCCAGCAACAGAACCTGACCGGGACCACAAAGCCCCGGCCACCCGCCGGACAACGCACACCAAGCACCACAACCACCCGCACAACCCGGCCACCAGGCCACCAGCCAGCACCACGCCAGACGACCAACCCGGCCAGGACCACGAACCCGCCAGACACCCGGCCACCGCACCACCCCGGCACCCCGGCACCCCGGCACCCCGGCACCCCGGCACATCTACCCAGCCCAGCCCCCGCCCGGACAACCGAAGACCGGACACCCCACACCACCACCGGTCAACCCGACCCACCGCACCACCCGAACACCAACCACAGACCAGACCACACAACTTCACACCCGTTCACCCGCCGGCCGGACCCACCACCCGCCACCACCCCGGCCGAACACCCCCAACCACGCCCGCCCCCACCACACCGGGGACCGCGGGCCACCCCCACACCCCCGCACAACCACACACAACCCACCAACACCACCCACCCCAGCACGACCCGGGACACCACCCACGACCACCACCAGGCGCCGACCACAACAGCCCACACCAGAGCGGCACTTCAACGCCCAGGCGGAAGGCCGCAGGCCATCCCCGAGCAACACCCCTCTTGACCGCCACAGCACCAGGCACCCGCTACAACGCCCGCACCAACCCGGAACCTCAACACCAAACCGAGAGCCCCAGGCCCCACCCGGACAGCCCCCTACTGACCAACACCGCACCACCCAGCACCCCACCGGGGCACCACCCACCCCAGCACCAGGCGCCGACCACAGCAGCCCACACCAGACCGGCACTTCAGCACCCATACGGAAGGCCTCAAGCCCCACCCGGGCAGCACCCCTATTGACCACCACCACACCACCGGGCACACACCACCACCGGCCGCCGGCACCAGCACCGACAGCCGAGGACAACCCAGCCCACCAGCACCGCAGGCAACACCCACACAGCACCATCCTTCACCCGCTACAACGCCCGCACCAACCCGGAACGTCAACACCAGACCGGGAGCCCCAGGCCCCACCCGGGGCAGCACCACCCTTTGACCACCACCGCACCACCAGGCACCGGCCACAACGGCCCGCACCGGAGCGGCATTTCGACACCGGGACCGGGAAACCGCGAGCCCCACCCGGGGCAGCACCCCCTATTGACCACCAGCAGCCACCGCACCACCAGGCACCGGTGACAACGGCCCGCACCAACCCGGCACTTCAACACCAGCCGGGAACCGCACGCCCTACCCGAGCACCACCCCTATTGACCACCACCACACCACCGGGCACACACCACCACCGACCGCCGGCACCAGCACCGACAGCCGAGGACAACCCAACCCACCAGCACCGCAGGCAACACCCACACAGCACCATCCTTCACCCGCTACAACGCCCGCACCAACCCGGAACGTCAACACCAGACCGGGAGCCCCAGGCCCCACCCGGGCAGCACCACCCTTTGACCACCACCACACCACCAGGCACCGGCTACAACGGCCACCGGGGCACCACCACTCACCACTGGCCGCAACAGCCCGCACCAGAGCCACACTTCAACACCAGGCCGGGAAACCGCGGGCCCCACCCGGGGCAGCACCCCCTATTGACCACCAGCAGCCACCACACCACCAGGCACCGGCCACAACGGCCCACACCGGAGCTGCATTTCAACACCGGGACCGGGAAACCGCGAGCCCCACCCGGGGCAGCACCCCCTATTGACCACCAGCAGCCACCACACCACCAGGCACCGGTGACAACGGCCCGCACCAACCCGGACTTCAACACCAGCCGGGAACCGCACGCCCTACCCGAGCACCACCCCTATTGACCACCACCACACCACCGGGCACACACCACCACCGACCGCCGGCACCAGCACCGACAGCCGAGGACAACCCAGCCCACCAGCACCGCAGGCAGCACCCACAAAGCATCACCCCTTGACCACCACAAGGCACCGCTTACAACAGCCCACACCAGCCCGGCACTTCAACACCAGACCGGACGCCGCAGCCCTCCCCGGACAGCACCCCTATTGACCACCACCGCACCACATGGCACCGGTGACAACGGCCCGCACCAACCCGGACTTCAACACCAGCCGGGAACCGCAGGCCCCGCCCGGGCAGCACCACCCTTTGACCACCACCACACCACCGGGCACGCACCACCACCGGCCACAACAGAGCACACCCCGCCCGGAACCGACCCACACAACCCGTCAGGAGACACCCACACCCATGAACCGCCCACCCCTGTCCAGGCGAGCCCTGCTCACCGGCGCCGCCGCCACCGTCATCGGCTTAC
>NZ_JBIWNL010000019.1:0-2179 GCF_044767225.1 Kitasatospora sp. NPDC101447 | reverse complement strand
GCCCACACAACCCGTCAGGAGACACCCACACCCATGAACCGCCCACCCCTGTCCAGGCGAGCCCTGCTCACCGGCGCCGCCGCCACCGTCATCGGCTACAACACCGCCACCCGCGCCTGGGCCACCACCGACGACCCCACCACCAACCGCGTCACCCCCATCCCCCCCATCCAAGGCACCCTCACCACCAACCCCACCACCCGCACCGCCTTCGCCCAGGACTTCGGACGCCTCACCACCACCACCCCCTACGCCGTCCTCAACCCCGCCTGCGCCCAGGACATCGCCACCATCATCAACTTCGCCCGCCGCAACAACCTCAAAGTCGCCATGAACGGCCAAAGCGGCAACAACGGCGAACTCGAATCACACTCCAACTACGGCCAAGCCGGCGTCGCAGGCGGCATCGCCATCAACGCCCGCTCCCTCAACCGCATCCACACCATCACCCCCACCAACGCCACCGTCGACGCCGGCGTCACCTGGGCCCAACTCACCGACGCCACCCTCGCCCAAGGCCTAACACCCCCCTGCCTCACCGACTACCTCCACCTCTCCATCGGCGGCACCATCAGCATCGGCGGCATCGGATCCACCGTCCACAAATACGGCCTCCAAGCCGACACCGTCGAATCCATCGACATCGTCACCGGCACCGGCCGCATCCTCACCGCCACCCCCACCAAAAACACCGAACTCTTCCACACCGCCCTCGCCGGCGCCGGCCAAGTCGGCATCATCACCCGCGCCACCCTCAAACTCATCCCCGCCCCCCAAAACGCCCGCGTCTTCACCCTCTACTACAACGACCTCACCACCTACCTCACCGACCAACAAACCCTCCTCAACGACGGCCGCTTCCCCTCCCAAGTCGGCGAAATCCTCATCCAACCCAACAACCAACCCCCCCGCTACAAAATCGAAGCCGTCGCCCACTACAACAGCACCACACCCCCCGACCCCACCCCCCTCCTCACCGGCCTCAACCCCCTCCCCACCGAAACCACCATCACCGACACCACCTACCGCGAATACACCTACCGAGCCGACGCCTTCGCCGACAACATCAAAAACCTCGGCTACTGGAACTCCCCCAAACCCTGGCTCTCCCTCTTCCTCCCCGCCTCCCAAACCAAAACCTTCCTCACCGAAGCCCTCCCCCAACTCACCCCCGACGACATCGGCCAAGGCCTCCTCCTCTGCTACCCCTTCCACACCAACAAACTCACCCACCCCCTCGCCATCACCCCCAACGAACCCACCGCCTACCTCTTCGACCTCCTCACCTTCCCCCACCCCGACTACAACCCCACCCCCGCCCTCCAACGCAACCGCCACCTCTACGACCGCGCCACCCAACTCGGCGCCAAACGCTACCTCGTCGGCGCCATCCCCCACATGACCCCCACCGACTGGCAAACCCACTACGGCCCCCAATGGACCACCCTCACCACCACCAAAACCCACCACGACCCCACCCACACCCTCACCCCCGGCCAAAACATCTTCCCCTAACCCCCAACAACCCACCCACACAAACAAAACAACAACCACAACCACAACCACAACCACAACCACAACCACAACCACAACCACAAACAGCAAGCACAAACAGCAAGCAAGCACGTAAACCAGCAACAACACACAAACCCCGGTACTTCCCCACCCCCAAACACCAACCCACCAACCCGCCGACCAACCCCCCGAAAGGAAACCCCCGTGCACGCCATCCACCACACCGACCAAACCCTCCTCCCCCACCCCCCCACCACCATCTGGAACGCCATCATCAACGAACTCAACGGCAAAACCACCTGGTGGCACCCCCACAACACCCACCAACCCGGACCCACCCCACCCCACACCACCGGCGGAACCACCACCACCACCATCCACCCCAACGGCATCGGCAAACCCGGCCCCACACTCCAATTCCACTCCACCACCACCCACATCACCCCCCACCACACCCTCACCCAAACCCACACCGGCCACTTCCACGGCACCACCACCTACACCCTCACCCCCCACCCCAACAACACCACCCTCCTCACCATCACCTTCACCACCACACCCCACCACTGGCCCAAACTCCTCCACAAACTCACCAACCTCACCTACAAACACACCACCGCCACCCAACACGCCCTCACCAACCTCCACCACCACCTCACCAACA
>NZ_JBIWNL010000018.1:0-164930 GCF_044767225.1 Kitasatospora sp. NPDC101447 | reverse complement strand
GCCCCTGATCTGCGTTTCCGCAGATCAGGGGCTGTTTTCTATCCTGTGGCTGGTGCAGGGTTCGAACCTGCGTAGCTTGCGCGACAGATTTACAGTCTGCTCCCTTTGGCCGCTCGGGCAACCAGCCAGGATGTTCGTCGTCCGGGGTGTTCGCCCCGTTCGACTTGGTAAACCATACCCGATGCCGGGGGGTGCTTCGCCACTCGGTGGATCACCCGACGATCAAGGAACACCGGGCAGTCGTCGCGGGCGAGGGCGGGGTGGCGCTGGATAGGCTGGGGCGGCGGGCGCCCGGTGGGGCGGGCCGTGTCAGTGAAGCCAGAGCATCAAGGAGACCAACACCCATGGCCGACTCCAGTTTCGACATCGTCTCGAAGGTCGAGTGGCAGGAGGTCGACAACGCGATCAACCAGACCTCCCGTGAGATCGCGACGCGCTTCGACTTCAAGGGCGTGGGCGGCGAGATCAGCCGCTCCGGCGAAAAGATCGAGATGAAGGCCAACGGCGAGGAGCGCGTGCGCGCCATCCTCGACGTGCTGCAGACGAAGTTCGTCAAGCGCGGCCTGTCGCTGAAGGCTCTGGACGCCGCCGAGCCGCAGCTCTCCGGCAAGGAGTACAAGATCTTCGCCAACGTCAAGGAGGGCATCACCACGGAGGACGCGAAGAAGGTCGCGAAGATCATCCGTGACGAGGGCCCGAAGGGCGTCAAGGCTCAGGTCCAGGGCGACGAGCTGCGCGTCAGCTCGAAGAGCCGCGACGACCTCCAGGCCGTGCAGGCCCTGCTCAAGGGCAAGGACCTGGACTTCGCGATCCAGTACGTGAACTACCGCTGATCGCGGACCACGCCTGACCACGGACCACGCCCGGTCGTGGTCCGCCGTCGGCCTCCGGCCGGCGGGACGAACGGTACGGCCCCGCTCCCGGGTTCGGGAGCGGGGCCGTTCGCGTCGCCGGAGTCAGCCGGCGGCGGGGTGGGTACGGGCCGCCGCGGTCAGTGCCTGGGCCCGGGCCCGGAGGGCGTCGAGCTGCTGCTGCACGGTGGCCGCGGAGGGCGGGGTGGCGGTGTCGGGGAGCCTGGACGGCGCCGGGGCGGGCAGCGACGGGAGGGCCGGGAGCTGCCCGATCAGGCCCTGCAGGGCGGCCTGGAGAGCAGCGATGAGCTGCTGGAGGGCTCCGAGGTCGGGAACGGCGGAGGTCACCGTCGAGAGCAGGTCGGTGACCAGCTTGACGATGTCGTCCACCGCCCCGAGCGCCGCGCTCGGGTCCGGTGTCGCGGGGAGGGCCGGGAGGCTCGACGTGTCGGGGAGCGCGGACTTGGCGGGGAGGGCCGACGTGGCCGGGGCCGCCGGTTCGGAGGCCGGGAGGGTGCTCGGCAGGGCCGGGACCGTCACGGGGGCGACGGACAGCGCGGACAGGCCGAACAGGCCCGGCACGGCGGACAGACCGGGCACGGCGGGCACGGCCGCGCCGGGAACGGTGGTACGGGTGGCCGCGGCTCCGTTGCCGGCGGCGGTGGCGGACGACGTGGCGACAGTGGTCAGCGCGAACGCTGCGGTCAGCACGACGGCCATCCGGGTGGCACGCATGGGTACTGCTTCCTCTCGCTGTGGATCAGGCGAGATCGCCTGATCACACGGTCGGGCAGTCCTCGGGACGCGGCCACCGCGCCTACGCCGAACGGTGCGTGACGGCTCAGTCGATCCCGGCCCACCCTCCGGTGCTGCGGTACGCCCCCAGGCCGACCGAGTCGAACTCGTCCACCCGGCCCTCCTCGGTGCGCACGCCGAGCCGCCGAAGGGCTTGGGAGATCGGTGTGTCGGCCGGTGCGGGCTCGAACTCGCCGATGGCGAGCGGGCCGAGGACGATCCGGCCGTTCTCCCAGACCACGGCGCGCTGGGTGCCGCTGCCGCCGTAGTACTCGGCCTCGACGCAGGCGATCGGGCCGGCCTTCGACCAGGCGGCCAGCCGGAGTTCGAAGCCGTCGGAGTGCCAGCCGAATCCGGATCCGCCGACGGGCTTCAGCACGCTGCCGTCGCCCTGGAGCGCGGCGAGGACCCCGGAGGTGACCGGTATCAGCGCCATCCCCTGCGCCAACGCCACCACCCGGGCCGCCGGAACCTCCGCCGCTGCCACCCTGAGCAGCTCCAATGTTCCTATCAGCGCCTGGAGTTCGTAGGACATGCCGGTCATGGTGTCCCACCGCACCGACAGTCGGCCCGGAATTTATGATTCCGTGCCCGGTCGGAGACCGTAGAGCAGACTGAGCACCGTCAAGCACCGGGCCGCGGCGCCGAACGCGCCGACGCCCGCGGCCGGTCACCCGCTCGGGCGCGTGCCGCATGCGGCGGCCCCGGCATCCGGATGGACTGGCCGGGTACGGCCCGCCACGGGGCCCTTCCCCCGGCTCCCGCGCCATCGGCCGACGCCTACCGCCACCGGCCGACGACGACCGACGACCGACGACCGACGACCGACGACGGCCGCAGTCTGCCGCGGCCCGGCGTGGGCGGCCGCTTCCACCCGCAGTCGAGCGCAGTCGAGCGGGGCCGTACCGGAGGAGGATCGGATGAGTTCCACGGACGCGACGTCCTGGGTGCTGCTCGCGCTCGCGGCGACCGCTTCGGTGGCCGCTTCAGTGGCCGCTTCTGTGGCCGCTTCGGTGGCCGGTCTGCGCTCCGCCCCCGCCGCGGCGGTCCCCGGCCTGGCCCGCGCCCTCCTCCGCCCCGTCCCGCCGGTCGGGTTCGACGACCGCGGGGATCGCGGGCGGCGGTCCGCCGGTGCCCGGCCCGCTCGCGCACCTCTTCCGCCCGCCGCGCAAGCCGGGTCGGCGCTCTCCGGACACGACCAGGGGCACGGCAACGGACACCGACAGGACCACGGGCACGGCCACGGTCGCCGGACCGGCGGCGCAGCGGGCGTACGGACCGCGCGGCCCCGCGGCGACCCGGTGCGGGACCGGACCCGACAGGCGACACCGCCCGCAGCCCGACCCCAGGGAGCCTCCGCATGAGCAACACCGCGCACACCGGCCCGAGCAGCGACGACAGCGACGAACTCGCGCGCCGGATCGCCGGGTTGATGCCCCGCGCGCGGGATGACCTGGCCGAGCTGGTGGCCATCCCGTCGGTCGCCGACCCCCGGCAGTACCCGCCGGAGAAGTGCCGCCAGGCCGCCGAGTGGGTCGCCGCCACCTTCACCGAGGCAGGCCTGCGCGACGTCCACCTGGAGGAGACCCCGGACGGCAGTCTCGCCGTGATCGGCCACCGCCCGCCGCCGCCCGGCGCCCCGACCGTGCTGCTCTACAGCCACTACGACGTCCAGCCCCCGCTGGACGAAGCCGCCTGGGACTCACCGCCGTTCGAGCTGACCGAGCGCGACGGCCGCTGGTACGGGCGCGGCGCCGCCGACTGCAAGGGCAACATCGTCATGCAGCTCACCGCGCTGCGCGCGCTCGACGGGGACGTGCCGGTCGGCCTCAAGCTGGTGGTCGAGGGCTCCGAGGAGCAGGGCACCGGCGGTCTGGAGCGGTACCTGCCGCCGCACGCCGGGGAGTTGCACGCGGACGCCCTGCTGATCTGCGACACCGGCAACGCGGCCGTCGGCGTCCCGACCGCCACCACCTCGCTGCGCGGGGTCACCGAGGTGGTGGTCACCGTCCGGACGCTCGCGGGCGACCTGCACTCCGGCATGTTCGGCGGCCCGGCCCCGGACGCCCTCGCCGCGCTGATCCGGATGCTCGACTCGCTGCGCGACGCCGACGGCGGCACCCGGATCGACGGACTGGACCACGGCGGGACGTGGAGCGGCGTCGGCTACGACGAGAGCGCCTTCCGCACCGACGCCGGTGTCCTGGACGGCGTCCGGCTGACCGGCTCCGGCACGGTCGCCGACCGGCTCTGGGCCCGCCCCTCCGTCACCGTGCTCGGCATCGACTGCCCGCCCGTGGTCGGCTCGGCCGCCGCCGTCCCGGCCGCCGCCCGGGCCCGGGTGAGCCTGCGGGTGCCGCCCGGCACCGGGGCCCGCGCCGCCCAGGACGCGCTGGTCGCGCACCTGGAGGCCGCCGCGCCGTGGGGCGTGCTGGTGGACGTCGAACGGGAGGGCGCCGGATCGCCGTTCCGGGCCGCCACCGGCGGGCCCGCGTACGCCGCGCTCGACCGGGCGATGCGGGAGGTCTACGGCGCACCGGTCTCCTTTCTGGGCCAGGGCGGCTCGATCCCGCTCTGCGACGTCCTCGCCACCACCTACCCCGACGCGGAGATCATCCTGATGGGCGTCGAGGAGCCGCGCTGCCTGATCCACGCGCCGAACGAGAGCGTCGACCCGGACGAGATCGCGCACATGGCCCACGTCGGGGCGCTGTTCCTCCGGCACTTCGCCGACTCCGGGAGGCGCTGAGGGAATTCGAGGACGATGGAGTCCCAGCAGCGCCCGTCCGCCCCCGAGGAGGAACCGCCGTGCCCCGACCCTTCACCGTCGAGGACCACACCGCCCGGATGACCCGGGCCGCCGCCGAGGCGGCCGCCGCCGGGCTGGCCGGCCTGGTCGTCGCCCCCGGCCCCGACCTCTCCTACCTGTGCGGCTACACGCCCACCGCGATCACCGAGCGGCTGACCGCCCTCGTCCTCACCGCCGGGCGCGAACCCGTCCTGGTCGTCCCGAGGTTGGAGCGCCCGGACGCCGAGAAGGCGGTCGGTGCCCGGGCCGTCCGGCTGCTCGACTGGTCCGACGGCGAGGACCCGTTCGCCACCGCCGGCCCGCTGCTCGATCCGGCCGGGCGCTACGGCGTCTCCGACAACGCCTGGGCGATGCACCTGCTCGGTTTCCAGGCGGCGCTGCCCGGCGCCTCGTTCACCTCGCTCACCGAGACCCTGCCGATGCTGCGCGCGGTCAAGGACGACGAGGAGCTGGACCGCCTGGCCGCGGCCGGCGGCGCCGCGGACGCCGCCTACCGCGGGATCCTGGAAGTCGACTTCGCCGGCCGCCGGGAGACCGACGTGGCCGCCGACCTCGGCGCGCTGCTCATCCAGTACGGCCACAGCCAGGTGGACTTCACCGTGGTGGGTTCCGGCCCCAACGGCGCCGATCCGCACCACGAGGCCGGTGACCGGGTCATCCGAACGGGTGACACCGTGGTGCTGGACTTCGGCGGTCTCAAGGACGGCTACGGCTCCGACACCACACGGACGGTGCACGTCGGTACGGACGTCCCGACCGAGGTGCGGAAGGTGCACGAGCTGGTCCGGCGCGCCCAGCAGACCGCCTTCGACGCGGTCCGTCCCGGTGTCGGCTGCCAGGAGATCGACCGGATCGCCCGGCGGGTGATCACCGAGGGCGGCTACGGTGAGCACTTCATCCACCGCACCGGCCACGGCATCGGCACCACCACGCACGAACCGCCGTACCTGGTCGAGGGTGAGGAACGGCCGCTGGTGCCCGGGATGTGCTTCTCGATCGAGCCCGGGATCTACCTGCCCGGCCGGTTCGGGGTGCGGATCGAGGACATCGTCACCGTCACCGCGGCCGGCGGCCGCCGTTTCAACAACACCCCGCACGAGCTGGGCATCGTGGCGTGAACGCGATGCCCAGGACGACGCCGACAACGGCGCCGACCGGATCTGACGTTCTTACGATCTGGTCATATTTCATCCAGAGTCCTCCAAGTTTCGATTGCTAGTTTCGGTGCGCATGACCAAGACCCTCCCCCCGGCCCCGCCCCGCGCGCGGGCCGGGCGACCGCGCCCGGTGCCTCGACCCCGCCCCCGCGTGACGGGCTGGTCGAGACTCCGCTTCCTGGCCTGGCCGCTCTACCTCACCGGCCTCCTCTGGTTCCTGAGCGACGAGGGCATCCCGGCCGCCAATGACGTGCTGTTCCTCTGGCTGATCGGCGCCCTGCTCACCGGCGCCGTGCACAGCGGGCACGGCCCCCGCGGCTTCGTCCTGGTCCTGCGCGACTGGGTGCCGGTGATGGCCGTGGTCTGGACGTACTCCCTGCTGCGCGGCTACGGCGCGCACACCCCGTGGGCCCCGCACTGGCTGCCGCAGCTGCGCTTCGACGAGGTGCTCGGCTTCGGCGAGACCTGGACGGTCCGGCTCCAGCACGCCCTCTACACCCCCGGCTCACCGCACTGGTACGACTACGCGGCGGTGGGCGTCTACCTGTCGCACTTCTTCGTCGTCTTCCTGCTGCTCGCGGTGCTCTGGCGACGCGCGCACCACCGGTTCCGACAGCTGCTCGCCTGCTACCTGACGCTCACCTTCGCGGGCTTCGCCACCTACCTGCTCTACCCGGCCGACCCGCCGTGGCTGGTCGCCCAGCAGGGCAACCTGCCGCAGGTGTCCCGGGTGGTCTGGGAGGTGATCTCGGTGAGCGGGCTGCCGCAGGCCGACTCGCTGCTGGAGAACGGCAGCCAGTTCGCCAACGACGTCGCCGCGATGCCCTCGCTGCACTCCGCCTACCCGGCGATGCTGCTGTTCTTCCTCTGGCCCACCGCCCGTCCCTGGCTGCGGGCGGTCCTGGTCGCCTACCCGCTCGCGATGACGTTCACCCTGGTCTACGGCGCGGAGCACTTCATCATCGACGTCTTCGTCGGCTGGGCGTACGCGGCCGTGGTGGTGTTCGGCCTGCGGTGGCTGCGCAGCCGCCGCACGGCACCGGCGGAGGGCACGGCAGACTTGGCCGGGTGAAGCCGCACCCGCCGACGAAACCCACCGCCGAACAGCTGCTGGCCGCCGAGGACGCCACCATCCCGGACGTCTCCGGGCCGGGGCTGCGGGTGCTGTTCTGCGGCATCAACCCGGGCCTGTGGTCCGGCGCCACCGGGCACCACTTCGCCCGGCCCGGCAACCGCTTCTGGCCCGCGCTGCACCGCTCCGGCTTCACCGGGCGCCAGTACCGGCCGGACGAGCAGGAGCAGCTGCTCGCACTCGGCCTGGGCATCACCAACGTCGCCCCGCGCACCACGGCCAAAGCGGACGAGCTGAGCGCCGAGGAACTGCGCGAGGGCGGGGCCGCGCTGCGCGAGCGGGTGCTGCGGCTGCGCCCGCGGGTGCTGGCCGTCCTCGGCATCGGCGCCTACCGGACGGCCTTCGGGCACCGGCGGGCCGCCATCGGGCGCCAGCCGGAGGGCATCGGGGACACCGAGGTGTGGGTGCTGCCCAACCCCAGCGGCCTCAACGCGCACTACACGCTGGACGCGCTGGCCGGGGAGTTCCGCAAGCTCCGGGAGGCCGTCGAGGGCGAGCCTGCGGCCGGGGACTGAGTCGGCGTCGAGGACGGGCCCGCGACCGGGGGCCGAGCCGACGCCACAGGCCGGGCAGGTGCCAGTCCCGCCGGCAACCGCACCTCGCGCAGCTCGCGGATCACCGCCCGGACGGCGGCCGTCCCGGCCAGCTCGGGCGTGGTGACGTACCCGACCGAGCGGCTCGGCGGGCACGGCCCGAGATCCGCGACGGCGAGGCCGGGCGGGGCGCCGAGCAGCGCCGTCCGGGGCATGATCGCCATGCCGAGGCCCTGGGCGACCAGCGAGAGGGCCACCGTGTCGTCCTCCACGTCCACGGTGGCGGGCGGGATCCAGTCCTGCCGCTGCCACCAGTCCCGGGTGTACGAGCCGCAGTTCTCGTCCCAGTCGACCAGCGGGAGCTCACGCGGCGCCGGGTGGCCCTGCGGGTGCGCGAGCGCGTACGACTCCTCGTACAGGCGTACCGCGACCAGGCCCGGGACGGGCGGCGGACCGCCGGCGTCCAGGGTGGCCAGCCCGAGGTCGGCGCGGCCGTCGGCGACCTCCCCGGCGCTGCCGCGACCGATCTCCCGGACGATCCGGACGTGCGTGGCGAGCCCCGGGTGCCGCTCGGCGAGCCGGGCCAGGACGGGCGGCAGCAGATGGGCGGCGGCGCTGCGGAAGGCGGCGATCCGCAGCGTGCCGGTCAGCGGGCCGTCGGCGCCCGCGCCGCGCACCTCGGGACCCATCGCGTCCAGCAGCCGCAGGATCCGACGGGCGTACGCCACGGCCCGGGCGCCGGCATCGGTGGGGCGTGCGCCGTGGCGCCCGCGGTCGAAGAGCACCGCACCGAGCTTCCGCTCGCAGGCGCGCACGGCGTGCGAGACGGCGGACTGGGTGGTCTCCAGGCGCGTGGCAGCCGCCGTGAAGCTCCGCTCCTCGTCGACGGCGACCAGGATCCGCAGCTCGTGCGGGGCGAGATCGGTCATGCGCCCGAATCTAGTCCCGGACGTGTCGATCCATCGATCCGGCTCATGGAAGCCGCCGTTCCATCGACCACGGCCCCTGCCCGGCCGCTCCCCCGCTTCCTACGGTGATCACGTCCCGCCCGTCCTCACCCGTCCGGAGCACCCGATGTCCCGCCCCACCGCCCACGCCGTCCACCTGGTCTCCCGCCCCGACGGCGCGCCGACCGCCGCGAACTTCGCCTTCGTCGAGGAGACCGTCCCGGCGCTCGCGGCGGGCGAGGCCCTCGTCGAGAACCTCTACCAGTCCGTCGACCCGTACATGCGCGAGGAGATGGACGAGGGCGGCTGGGCGCTGCACGCGCCGCTGGAGGGCCGCACCCTCGGCCGGGTGGTGGAGTCCCGGGCCGACGCCCTGCCCGTCGGGGCGCTCGTCCACCACCGCCAGGCCTGGCGGACCCACTCGGTGGTCACCGCCGAACGGGCGAGCCTGCTGCCCGACTTCGCCGGGGTCCCGCTCAGCGCCCACCTGTCGGTGCTCGGCGGCACCGGCCTGTCCGCCTGGGTCGGCCTGACCCGGATCGCCCGCCTCCAGCCCGGCGAGACCCTGTTCGTCTCGGCGGCCGCCGGCGGCGTGGGCACCGCCGCCGGACAGCTCGCCCGACTGCTCGGTGCCGGACGGATCGTCGGCAGCACCGGCTCCGCCGCCAAGGCCGCCCACCTCACCGAACACCTCGGCTTCAACGCCGCCTTCGACTACCACGACGCCCCGATCGCGGAGCGCCTGCGCGAGGCCGCCCCCGAGGGGCTGCACGTGTACCTCGACAACGTCGGCGGCGACCACCTGGCGGCCGCCATCGGCGCGCTGCGCGACCACGGCCGGATCGCCTGGTGCGGCGCCGTCGCCCAGTACGACCACCCGCAGGCCCCGCCGGCGGCACCGCGCAACCTCTACGACGTGGTCGGCAAGAGCCTGCGGCTGGAGGGCTTCCTGGTCCGCAACCACCTCGACGCCCGGCCCGAGCTGTACGACTTCCTCGTCCCGCACCTGCGGTCGGGCGCCGTCGTCCCGGACGAGACGGTGGTGGACGGCTTCGAGCACGTGGTGGACGCCTTCCTCGGCATGCTGCGCGGCGCCAACACCGGGAAGATGCTGGTCCGGATCGCCGACTGACCCGTTCGCCGACTGACCCGTTCGCCGTCCGACGCGTACGACGAGCGGCCCGTCCGACGGCCGACCCGTCGACGACCGGACGCATCCGCCGACCGGGCGCGCGTCCGACGACCGGACCGCGCCCGGTCGGCGAAGGTCACCCCGGCAGCACGGCCAGGTCGAGGGCGGCGAGCCGGGCCGGGTCGGCGACCACCTCGTAGCCGGCCACCCGGCCGTCCGCCACCGCCACCCGCAGCACCAGCCACAGCCGCCCGCCCGGCGCGATCAGGATGCCGGGCACCCCGTCCACCAGGGCCACCGCACCGTGCCGGGCCCGGCGGCCGAGGACGGTGGTCTCCCGGGCGACCGTCGCCGCGCCCCGGGCCACCGGGGAACGCCCGGGCGGCAGCGCCGCCGGATCGGCCCGGCGCACCACGTCCGGGGCCAGGACGGCCAGCAGCCCGGCCAGGTCCCCGTCGCGGGCCGCGGCCAGGAAGGCCTCCACCACCCGCCGGTGCCCGGCCAGCGGCTCCGGGGGCAGCGCGGCCGTGCCGCGGACCCGCTGCCGGGCGCGGCTGGCCAGCTTCTTGGCGGCGACCGGGGTCCGTCCGACGATCGGCGCGATCTGGTCGAAGGGCACCGCGAAGCCGTCGTGCAGTACGAAGGCGACCCGCTCGGCCGGGCCCAGCCGGTCCAGCACCACGAGCAGCGCCCGGCCCACCGACTCGACCAGCAAGGCCTCCCGTTCCGGATCCGCGCCGCCGCCCGCCGCGTCCGGCAGTGCCTCATCGGTCGGCTCCTCGCGGCGCGCGGCGCGGGCCCGCAACAGGTCCAGGCAGATCCGGGAGACCACGGTGGTCAGCCAGCCGGGCAGGTTGTCGATCTCTACCGGGTCGGTCCGGACCAGCCGCAGCCAGGCCTCCTGCACGGCGTCCTCGGCCTCACCGGTCGATCCGAGCATCCGCCGGGCGATCGCCAGCAGCCGCCCGCGCTCGGTCTCGAACCGCGCCGCCGTCCCCTCGGGCGTCGCCCCGCCGGCGCCCGTCCCCTCCGCGGTCGGCCCCTCTGCGGTCGGCCCCTTCGCGCCCGGCCCCTTCGCGGCTGCGCTCTCGGGGGTCGCTCCCGTCGTCCCGTCCCGGTCCATCGGTCACCTTTCCTCGGCCCGGCCCGTCACCGCTATGACGATCCGTCCGCCCCCGAGGTGACAAGGAGACCGCCATGACCTCCGCCACGCTGCTCCACCTGGACTCCGGCATCAGCCCGACCGGCTCGGTCAGCCGCGCCCTGACCGACCGCTTCGCCACCGCCTGGCGCGCCCGGCACGGCGACACCGCCCGGCTCCGGTACCGCGACCTCGCCGCCGACCCGGTGCCCGCGGTGGGCGCCGCCTACGAGACCCTCGGCCGCCGGACCGAGCGCAAGGGCCCGCTCCCGCCGGAGGACGTCGCCGCGCTGGCCGAGAACCCGGACGAGGCGCGCGAGTGGGCGCTCAGCCGCCCGCTGATCGAGGAGCTGCGGGCCGCCGACACCCTGCTGCTCGGCAGCCCGATGTACAACCTCACCGTCTCGTCCGGCCTCAAGGCGTGGATCGACCGGGTCTCCTTCCCCGGCGCCTACGTCGATCCGGGCACCGGCGAGCGGCTGCTGCGCGACACCCGCGTGGTGGTCGTCGCCGTCCGCGGCGGAGGCTACGGGCCCGGCACCCCGCGCGAGCACGTCGACTTCCAGGTCCCGTACCTGCGGGCGTACTTCGGCAACCTCGGGGTCACCGCGCAGCACCTGCACGTCGTCACCGCCGAACTCACCCGGGCCGCGGACGTCCCCGCGCTGAACGGCCTGGAGCCGCTCGCCGTCGAGTCCCTGGCGGCAGCCGAGGCCGCCGTCGACGAACTGGCCGCGGCGCTCTGAGCCGCACCGGCCCGCACCGGCCCGCACAGCCCGCACGGCCCGCACCGGCCCTACAGCGGGGTGACGGCCTTCAGCACCAGCAGCAGGGCCACGGCGGCGTTGAGCGCGCACAGCGCCGACGCCGCCGTGCCGACGGCGGCGACCATCGCCGCCAGGCCCGCCGGGGTCTTGGCCGGCGGCCAATTGCGGGAGGTCGGCACCGGGCCGAGCAGTGCGGCGACCCTGCGCGGCACCGGGCCGGCCGCCGCAGCAGCCGCGGCCGGGGAGGTCGGGGAGGCGAAGGCCGCGAAGCCGGGCGCCGGGGCCGCGTGCGAGACCAGCGCCGCCCGGGCCACCGCCCGCGCGGTGATCCGGCGGTCCCCCACGGCCTGCGCCGAGTCCTCGTCCGCCCACCGCTCCGCGCTGTACGCGACCGCCGACTGCAGCGGCCGAAGGAAGGGGTTGACGCAGGCGGCGAGCTGGGTGGTCAGCAGGTACCGGTGGTGACGGTGGCGCAGGTGGGCCCGCTCGTGCGCGAGCAGCGCCTCCCGTTCGTCCGCCGCCAGACCGTCCAGCATCCCGGTGGAGACCACCACCCGCCCGGGCGAGCCCGGCAGCGCGTAGGCGTACGGGCTGCGGTCCGGCAGCACCGCGAGGTCACCGACCGTCTCCGGTCCTTCGGGCAGCCCGGACAGCGCCCGCCGGGCCCGGGCGCGCACCCGCAGGTGCCGGACGACCGTCCGGGCGCAGGCGAGGCCCACCAGCGCCAGCAGCCACATCGCGGCCGTCCCGACGCTCTCGTGGTAGGGCAGCGCGGCCCGCACCTCCGGGTCGGACCAGCTGTCCGGCAGCGGGTTGCCGGGGATCTGCGCGGTGCCCACCACGCCGATCAGTCCGAGGCAGAGCACGCTGCACACCGCCATCACCGCGCTGATCGCGGTCATCAGCCGGGCCGCGCCGCGCGGGTGCAGGTGCTGCTCGGTCAGGCGCGCGATCGGAACCGCGGTGAGCGGCAGGACGAGCGGGAGGAAGACGAAGAAGCCCACGGGTCAGCTCTCGCGGTCGGTCGCCGTCGGATCGGCGGAGGCCGCGTCGAGCAGCGCCCGCAGCAGGTCCTCGTCGTGCGGCAGCAGCGCGCTGACGAAGCTGGCCAGGACGGCGTCCCGGTCCGCCTCCCCGTCGAGCATCCGCCGCATCCGCAGCGCCGCCAGCCCGGCGGCGTCGGAGGAGGCCTGCCACAGGTAGGACCGGCCGGAGCGGGAGCGCGAGACGGCGTTCTTGGCGTGCAGCCGGGACAGGATGGTCATCACGGTGGTGTACGCCAGGTCGCCCTCCAGGCGCTCCTGGACCCACCCCGCGGTGGCCGGGCCGGGCGCCTGCTGGAGCACCGCCAGCACCTGCGCCTCCAGTTCGCCCTGGCCGCGTCGTCGGGCCGGCGCGTCCCCGGCCGCCGGGGCGTGCCTCTCGTCTGCCATGACGGCCCACTCCCTCCGGATGCCGCGCCCGGACCGACGGGCGCGGCTTCATCCTAACGAGCGCAGGACTGCTCCGAAGCGGTCGGCGCGGGGGTTCGGGGGCGTACGGTCGGCCGCGTCCGGGCCTCCCGTCCGCCGTCCCGTCCGCCGTCCCGTCCGCCCTCCGGATCAGGCCCGGGCCCGCTGGGTCACGGCGATGCAGACCAGCACCACCGCCGCCGTGACCGGTGCGGCGGCCGGCAGGTCCTCACCGAGCAGCAGCACCGACCAGACCAGCGTCAGCAGCGGCTGACCGAGCTGCAGCTGACTGGCCCTCGGCACGCCGATGGCGGCCATCCCCCGGTACCAGAGCACGAACGCGCCGAACTGCGACACCGCCGCGACGTACGCCAGTCCGACCAGCGCCTTCGCGCCGAACCGCACCGGCTCGGTGGCCAGCCCGAACGCCGAGGTCAGCAGCATCACGGGGAGCGCGGCCAGCACCGCCCAGGCGATCACCTGGGCGCCCGGGAGGTCCCGGGAGAGCCGCCCGCCCTCCGCGTACCCGGCCGCGCAGACCACCAGGCCGACGAACAGGTAGAGGTCGGCGAGGGACGGCCGGCCGTGGCTCTGCAGCAGGGTGAACACCAGGACGGCCGCCGCCCCCGCCAGCGCCGCCGCCCAGAACGCCCGGGACGGCCGCCGGCCGGTCCGCAGGGCCGAGACCACCGCCGTGGCCAGCGGCAGCACCCCGATCACCACCGCCGAGTGGGCGGTCGAGGAGGTACGCAGGGCGAGCGTGGTCAGCAACGGGAAGCCGAGGACGCAGCCGCCGGAGACGACCAGCAGGGCGGGCCAGTGCCGCCGCTTCGGCAGCGGGGCCGCGGCGGCCAGCAGGTAGAGCGCCGCCAGCACCCCGGCCAGGACACCGCGCAGGCCGGTCACGGACCACGGGCCGAAGCCGGTCAGGGACCACGCGGTGGCCGGGAAGCTGAGCGAGAAGGAGGCCACCCCGAGGGCGGCGAGGGCGGTGCCGGAGGCCGCGGCCTGCTTCGGTGCTATCGCCCGAGGAAGAGTAGCGCTATCTTGTACCGTCATGAATGAGCGTAGCAGTGTGGCCGAACTCGCCGATATCCTCCGGCGAGAGGTCGAGCGCTACCCGGAGGGACGGAAGCTGCCCGCCAGTCGGGCGCTGACGGAACGCCACCAGGTCAGCCCGGTGACGGTCTCCCGGGCCATCGCGGTGCTCGTCGCCGAAGGACTGGTGGTCTCCCGGCCCGGCGCCGGGGTCTTCCGGGCGGCGGCCTTCGCCGCGGCTCCGACCGCCCCCGCCGCACCGCCCGGGCGCACCGGCGACCTCTCCTGGCAGGAGATCGCGCTCAGCGCCGAGTCCGGCCCGCGCGACCTGCTCGCCGCCCCGGTGTTCGCCACCCTCCGGGTGCCGCCGCCCGACGTCATCGACCTCAACAGCGGCTACCCGCACGCCTCGCTGCTGCCCGAACGCCTGCTCGCCACCGCCCTCGCCCGGGCCGGCCGGCGCCCCGGCGCCTGGGACCGCCCGCCCGTCGACGGCCTCACCGAACTGCGCGGCTGGTTCGCCCGCGACATCGGCGGCCACGGCGGCCCGATCGGCGCCGGGGACGTCCTGATCACCGCCGGCGGCCAGAGCGGGCTCACCGTCGCCATGCGCTCGCTGGCCGCACCCGGCTCGGCGGTCCTGGTGGAGTCACCGACGTACCCGGGCATCCTGGCGGTCGTCCGGGCCGCCGGGCTGCGGCCCGTACCCGTCCCGATCGACGCCGACGGCGTCCGCACCGACCTGCTGGCGGACGCCTTCGCCGCCACCCGGGCCCGGGTCTTCGTCTGCCAGCCGCTGTTCCAGAACCCCACCGGCGCGGTGCTCTCCCCCCGGCGGCGGGAGGAGGTCCTGCGGATCGCCCGCGCGGCCGGGGCGTTCGTGATCGAGGACGACTTCGCCCGGCTGCTGGCCCACACGGACGCCCCGGCACTACCGCGCCCGCTCGCCGCCGACGACCGGGACGGCGTCGTGGTGCACCTGCGCTCGCTGACCAAGGCCGCCTCGCCCAACCTGCGGATCGGCGCCCTCACCGCCCGGGGCCCGGCCCTGGCCCGGCTGCGGGCCACCCAGGTGGTGGACAGCTTCTTCGTGCCCCGCCCGCTCCAGGAGGCGACGCTGGAACTGGTCGCCGACCCCGCCTGGGCCCGCCACCTGCGCACCCTCGGCGCCGAGCTGCGCGACCGCCGCACCGCCGCCGTCGCCGCCCTGCACCGCGAGCTGCCCGGACTCCTCACCATCCACCGCCCGGGCGGCTACCACCTGTGGCTGCGCCTGCCGGACGGCACCGACGACAGCGCCCTCGTCGCGGCCGCCCTGCGCACCGGCGTCCAGATCACCCCCGGCCGGCCGTACCACGCCGCCGAACCCCCGGCCCCCCACCTGCGCCTCAGCTACGCCGCCGCCGAGAGCCCCGCCCAGGTGGCCGAGGGCATCCACCGGCTGCGCCTGGCCTACGAGGAGACGACGAGCTGACAACCGGGGCGACGGACCACGGACGGCTGACGGCTGACGGCTGACGGCTGACGGCTGACGGCTGACGGCCCGAGCGGCGCGCCCCGGGCAGCGGACCGCCTACCGCCCGTGACCCGCCATCCGCTCCAGGCGGGCGATGCGCTCCGCCATCGGGGGGTGGGTGGAGAACAGCCTGGCGCCGGCCTCGCCCGGGCGGAACGGGCTGGCGATCATCATGTGGCTCGCCGTCTGGAGCTGCGGCTCGGGCGGGAGGGGGAGCCGACGGGTGCCGGCGTCGAGCTTGCGCAGGGCGCCGGCGAGGGCGAGCGGGTCACCGGTGATCCGGGCGCCGTCGGCGTCGGCCTGGTACTCGCGGGAACGGCTGACCGCCATCTGGATCAGTCCGGCCGCGAGCGGCCCGAGGATCATGATGGCGAGCATCCCGAACAGCCCCGGCCCGTCGTCGTCGTCGGAGCGGCCGAAGGGGATCAGCCAGGCGAAGTTCACCAGGAACATCACGACCGAGGCGAGTGCCCCGGCGACCGAGGAGATCAGGATGTCCCGGTTGTAGACGTGGCTCAGCTCGTGGCCGAGCACGCCCCGCAGCTCCCGTTCGTCCAGGATCTGCAGGATGCCCTCCGTGCAGCAGACCGCCGCGTTGCGCGGGTTGCGGCCGGTGGCGAAGGCGTTGGGCGCCGGGGTCGGGGAGATGTAGAGGCGGGGCATCGGCTGACGGGCGGCCGTGGAGAGCTCGCGCACGATCCGGTACAGCTGCGGAGCCTCGAACTCGCTGACCGGCCGGGCCCGCATGGCCCGCAGCGCGAGCTTGTCGCTGTTCCAGTACGCGTAGGCGTTGGTCCCGAGGGCGATCAGCAGGGCGATGATGAAGCCGGTGCGGCCGAAGAAGCTTCCGATCACCAGGATCAGCGCCGAGAGGCCGCCGAGCAGGACGGCGGTCCTCAGTCCGTTGTGCCGGCGGTGCACGTCAGGCCCTCCAGTGGTGCGGTGGGGAAGCCCTTTCTGCCTCGTCCCTCTTGCCCCGTCAACGGGCGGGGCCGGGGACCTTGTTCCCTTGTGACCGACGCGACACCGACGCGGTACCGCAGCACAGCCCCGGCGCACCGCGCCGCCGGTGCCGGGCGCCGATGCCGGCGCCGCACCACGCCGTGGGCACCGGCCGGCCCACCCGGGTGCGGGCTCAGAACAGCGAACCGCCCGCGACCTGCAGCACGAGCTGCGGTGCCACCGACAGGACCACCGCCGCCGAGGCGGTGAGCCCCAGGGTCGCGGACAGGCTGACCGGCAGCCGGCGCTCGGTCTCGACGGCGACGCCCGCCGGCGCCTCGGCCGCCGGGGCGAACAGCCGCGCCGTCCACAGCAGGTAGTAGTACAGGGCGACGACCACGTTGACGGCCATCACCACGGCCAGCCAGCCCAGCCCGGCGTCGACGGCCGAGCGGAACACCACGACCTTGCCGAACAGGCCGATCACGCCCGGCGGCAGCCCGGCCAGGCAGAGCAGGAAGAAGGCGAGCGCGAGCGCCGTCCAGCGACGGCGGGCGAAGAGGCCGCGGAAGTCGTCCACGCTGGTCCCGGCCCGGCGGCCGACCGCCGCGACCACCCCGAAGGCACCGAGGTTCACCACGCCGTAGATCAGCGCGTACGCGGCGGTGGCGCCGAGCTGGTCGGCCCCGGTCGGCGCGTAGCCGGCCGCGGCGAGCGGCACCAGCAGGTACCCGGCCTGGCCGACCGAGGACCAGGCGAGCAGCCGGACCGCGCTGTACCGGGTGTCGAAGCGCTGGCGCAGCGCGCCGACGTTGCCGACGGTCATGGTGACGGCGGCCAGCACCGCGAGCACCAGGCCCCAGGTGTGCGCGTAGGGCCGGAAGGCGACGGTGGTGGCGAGGGCGAGCCCGGAGAGGCCGGCCGCCTTTCCGACCACCGAGAGGTAACCGGCCACCGGCAGCGGGGCGCCGGTGTAGGTGTCGGGGACCCAGAAGTGGAACGGGACGGCGGCGACCTTGAACGCGAAGCCGACCAGGGTCAGCACCGCGCCCGCCTCGGCCAGCGGCTTGAGCTGTCCGGGGGCGTGCTCCAGGCCCTGGGCGACGGCGCCGAGGTGCAGGCTGCCGCTCGCCGCGTAGACGAAGCCGATGCCGAGCAGCATCACGGCGGTCGCGGTCACGGAGGAGACGAAGAACTTGAGCGCGGCCTCCGCGCCCCGGCCGTCCCGGCGCAGCGCGACCAGGGCGAAGGCGGGCAGCGAGGCGACCTCCAGGGCGATCACCATGGTGGCGAGGTCGCGGGAGGCGGGCAGCAGGGCGGCGCCGGTGGCGCTGGAGAGCAGCAGGAACCAGTACTCGCCCCGGGGGAGCTTCTCGTCGTCCACCGTGTGGATCGACAGCAGCGCCGCGATCAGCGCGCCGCCGAGGGCGAGCAGCTGGAACACCAGCGCGAAGTGGTCGGCGACGTAGGAGCAGCCGGCCGCAGCGGCGCCGATCGGCGGAGTGTCAGTGGCTCCTGTTACGTTCTGCACGCAGAAGGTCGCTCGGGGCGACCCACCGGTGAGGGGAAGGAGCGCGATGAGGGCGAGGGCGAGTCCGGCCGCGGTGAGGCGGCCGAGCCACTTCTTGTGCCGCTCGGGCAGGAACAGGTCCGTGACCAGCACGGCGAGGGCGGCCACGGCGGCGATCAGCGGGGGCGCGATCGCCACCCAGTCCACGGACTGGATCAGGCTGCCCGGGTTGGCTACGGCGAGGGAGGTCACAGTGTGCTGCCCCGTGGAGTGAGGTCCGAGTGCGGCGGTCTGGGCTGCGAGCACGGTCAGCCACCCCCGAGGAGGTGCTTGACGGCGGGGTTCGAGAGGCCGAGCAGCAGCGCGGGCCAGAGGCCGGCGAGCAGGGTGAGCGCGGCCAGCGGCGTCCAGCTGACGGCCTCGTACGGGCGCACGTCGGCCACCTCGGCCACCGGCGCGGGCTGCTCGGGGTCGCCCATGCAGACGCGCTTGACCATGATCAGCAGATAGGCGGCGGTGAGGAGGGTGCCGAGACCGGCCAGGACCATGTAGGTGACGAAGGCGGGGCGCGACAGGCCCTCGGCCGGGTCGAACGCGCCGAACATGGCGAGCACCTCACCCCAGAAGCCGGCCAGGCCGGGCAGGCCGAGGCTGGCCACGGCGGCGAAGGCGAGCAGTGCGCCGAGCCGTGGCGCCCTGCCGTACAGCGCGCCGCCGGTGGCGCCGGCGAGGGTGTCGAGGTCGGCCGTGCCGTAGCGGTCCTTGAGCGCGCCGACGACGAAGAACAGCAGGCCGGTGATCAGGCCGTGGGCGATGTTGGCGAACAGCGCGCCGTTGACGCCCACCGGAGTGAGGGAGGCGATGCCGAGCAGCACGAAGCCCATGTGGCCGACGGAGGAGTAGGCGATCAGGCGCTTGAGGTCGCCCTTGGCGCCGGGGCGGGCCAGCGCCAGGCAGGCCAGTGAGCCGTAGACGATGCCGACGGCCGCGAACGCGCCCAGGTAGGGGGCGAGCGTCGTGGTGCCGTCCGGCACGATCGGGAGGAGGACGCGGACCAGACCGTACGTGCCCATCTTCAGCAGCACGCCGGCGAGCAGCACCGAGCCCACCGTCGGGGCGGCGGTGTGCGCGTCGGGGAGCCAGCTGTGCAGCGGCCAGGCGGGGGCCTTGACCGCGAGGCCGAGCAGGATCGCGAGCCCGGCGATCACCTGGGTGGTGTGGCTCATCCCGCTGCCGTGCGCGGCGGCCAGCGCCTGCATGTCGAAGGTGCCGGTCCTGGTACCGATCAGCAGGAAGCCGAGCAGCATCACCGCCGAGCCGAGCAGCGTGTAGAGGATGAAGCGGTTGGCGGCCGGGGCCTTCGCGCCGCTCCCCCAGCGGGCGATCAGGAAGTACATCGGGATCAGCACGATCTCGAAGGCCAGGAAGAAGAGCAGGAGGTCCAGCACCGCGAAGGTGGCGAGCATGCCGACTTCGAGGAGGAGGAACAGCCCGACGAAGGCCTGCGCGGACGGACGGGGCTCGTCAGGGGCTCCGCCCCGGGCGTCCCCGTTCGGCAGCCGCTTCTCCGAGTACAGCGCGCAGAGGAAGGTGAGCAGCGCGGTCAGCACGATCAGCGGCAGCGAGACGCCGTCCACGCCGAGGTGGAGGCGCACGTGCAGGGCCGGGATCCAGGACACGTCGGTGGTGGCCTGCATCCGGGCGGGCTCGTCCTGGTCGAAGCCGGCCGCGAGGGCGATGGCGAGCAGGAGCGCCACGCCGGTGACGACGGTGTTCAGCCGCAGCGCCCGGCGGTCGGCGACGGCTCGCTCCGGGCCGAACACCGGCGCCAGGGTGAGCGCGGCGCCGAGCAGCGGCAGCACCAGGAGGGCGATGAGGACTGCGTTCATCGGGGGCTCCTACGTGCGGCGGTCGAGGGGACGGGGGTGAAGGACAGCACCGGCTACACCGCCACCAGGACGGTCAGCAGGACGACGGCGGCCAGCAGGGCGCTGAGGTAGGTCTGCGCGTTGCCGGTCTGCGCGAGCCGGACGGCCCGGCCGAGCAGGTTGGCGCCCACGCCGCTGCCGCGCACGTAGGTCTCGATGACCTCGCGGTCGAGGAAGCGGACCAGTCGGGCGGCGGCGACCACCGGTCGGACGAACAGCACGTGGTACAGCCGGTCGACGCCGAAGCCGTGCCTGGCCGGTCCGAACAGCGGGCCGAGCAGGGTGCGCCCGGGGTCGGCGACGATCACCTCGACGGCTGGGGATCCGGCCTGCTCCGGCACCCGGCCCGCTGCTGCCGGGGCGGGCCGGCCGGCGCCCAGCCGGGCGGTCGCCGAGCGCCAGGCGCCGTACGCGGCGAGCATGCCGACCACGGCGAGCGTGGTCCCGGTGACGGCGGTGACCCCGGAGGGCCGCAGCGAGCCGCCGTCCAGCAGCGCGGGCAGCCAGTCCGTGCGCAGGCTGGTGACGCCGAAGGCCATGGTCGGGACGGCCAGCACCCAGAGCGGCCAGCGCATCGCGGGCGGCTCGGCGGTGGCCGGGTCGGCCTCGTCCAGCTCGGGCGAGTACGGCGCGTCCGCCTCGTGGTCGGCCACGACGGTGGCCCCGTCCGCGGCGGGCAGCACCTGCGGTGCGGCAGCGGCGGCACCGGCCGGGCTGTGGAAGGCGACCAGGAAGAGCCGGGTCGCGTACGCGGCGGTGAGCAGTGCGGTGAGCGCGGCGGAGATCAGCACGACCCACCCGGCCGCCTCCGGCACCGCCGAGGCCGGGCCGAGCCCGTTGGTGAGCGCCTCGCCGTTGGCGGCGTGCTCGGCGGCGGTCAGCACCGCCTCCTTGCTGAAGAAGCCGGAGAACGGCGGCAGCCCGATCAGGGCGACCAGCGCGATGCCCATCGTCCAGTAGGCGTCCGGGACGCGCTTGCGCAGCCCGGGCATCCGGGACATCGCGGAGATCGAGTTGGTGTGGGCGGCGTGGATCACCACACCGGCGGCCAGGAACAGCAGCGCCTTGAACGCGCCGTGGCTGACCAGGTGGAAGACGGAGGCCTCGCGGTCGCCGCTGGCCAGCGCGCCGGCCATGTAGCCGAGCTGGCCGACGGTGGAGTAGGCGAGCACCCGCTTGAGGTCGTCCTGGGCGAGCGCGCACAGCGCCGAGCCGATCATCGTCACGGCGGCCATCACCGCGAGCACGACCAGCGCCGCGCCGGACAGCAGGAAGACCGGCAGCAGCCGGGAGACCAGATAGATGCCGGCCGCGACCATGGTGGCGGCGTGGATCAGCGCGGAGACCGGCGTCGGGCCGGCCATCGCGTCCGGGAGCCAGGTGTGCAGCGGGAACTGCGCGCTCTTGCCGGCGACCCCGCCGAGCAGCAGCAGTGCGATCAGCGTCGGGTGGCCGAGCCGGCCCTCGGTCGCGGCGGCCAGCACGTCGGTGATCCGGAAGCTGCCGGCGTCCGCGCCCAGCAGGAAGATCCCGAACAGGAAGGGCACGTCGCCGAGCTTGGTGACCAGGAAGGCCTTGAGCGAGGCCGAGCGGGCGTCCTCGGTCTCCCAGTGGTGACCGATCAGGAAGTACGAGCAGACGCCCATGACCTCCCAGCCGACCAGCAGCACGATCAGGTCGCCCGAGTAGACCACCAGCAGCATGGCCGCGGTGAACAGCGAGACCAGTGCGGCGTACGAGGGGTAGCGCGGGTCCTGCTTGAGGTACGCGGTCGAGTAGACCTGGACGCAGGTGGCGACCAGGCCGACCAGCACCGAGATCAGCGAGCTGTAGCCGTCCAGGTAGAAGCCGAGGGAGATGTCCGGGCCGCCGGTCGGGGTGAGCCGGGTGGCCACGTCGAGGGTCTGGCCGGTGCCGAGCTGGAGGGCGACCACCAGCGCGAGCACGGCCGAGACGGCGACCGGGACGATCGCCAGCGGCCGGGCCAGCCCGGGCGCCTTCTTGCCGGTGGCCAGGGTCGCGGCCGCGCCGAGCGCGGGCAGCGCGGGGACGAGTGCGGGCAGGGCGAGGTTCATGCGGCGGCCTGGCCCTTCAGCGCCTCGGCTCCGTTCGGCGCCTCCTCGACGGCGAGCGACTCGGCCGGATCGCCGAGCGCGGTGGCCCGGTCGATGTCCGCGGTGCCCCGGGCCCGGAACAGCAGCAGGACGATGGCGAGCCCCAGGCCGATCTCGGCGGCGGCGACGGTGATGGTGAACAGGGTGAGCGCCTGCCCGGCGTGCAGCGAGTCGCGCAGCCAGGCGTCGAAGGCGACCAGGTTGAGGTTGACGGCGTTGAGCATCAGCTCGACCGACATCAGCACCAGGACGGCGTTGCGCCGGGCGAGCACGCCGTACACGCCGACGCTGAACAGCAGCGCGGCGAGGACGACGGGGTAGGCAAGGTGCATCAGCTCTCCTCCGGCGCGGACGGCGCGGACGGCGCGGGCGCAGCGGCTCCCGGAGCGGCGGCCCCGGCGGCAGTCCCCGGAACGGCGGCCTCCGGCGCGGTACGGGGCGCGGTCGCGGCGACCGTCCCGTTCGACCCGACCGGCCGCCCGGCGCGCAGCCTGCCCGCCCGGGGCGCCGGCACCCGCCGCTTGTCCCCGCGCGACAGCACGATCGCGCCGACCAGAGCCGCCAGCAGCAGCACGGACAGCGCCTCGAAGGGCAGCACCCAGTGCCGGAACAGACTGGCCCCGGTGACGGCGGCCGAGCCACCTCCCGTACCGAGGTCGATCCAGGAGGTCCGGAAGGCGTCGACCACCAGGGTGACCAGCGTCCCGGCCGAGGCCAGCGCCACGACCAGGGCGACCCAGCGGTTCTTGGAGTCGGCGTCCGGCGAGCGCCCGATCGGCGCCTTGGTGAGCATCAGCCCGAACAGCACCAGGACGACCACCGAGCCGAGGTAGATCAGCACCTGTACCCAGGCGATGAACTCGGCCGTGAGCAGCAGGAACTCCACCGCCAGCCCGCCGAGCGCGACGACCAGCCAGAGCGCGGCGTGCACCAGCTGCTTGGTGGTGACGGCGACCACAGCCGAGCCGAGCACGGCGATGCCGACCAGCAGGAAGACGATCTCCTGGCCGGTCGGGGACAGGAAGGAACGGGCGGCCGGCTCCAACGAGCCGGTCGCCGCGAGAAGCGTGGCGGCGGTGCTCATGCGTCGTCACCCTTCCCTTCCGATTCCGGTGCCTGCGGTGCCGCGGCCGCGGCCGCGGCCAGTTTGTCCGCGGCCTTGCGCGCGGTGGTGATCTCCTTGGGTTCCTCGGCCGCCGGGTCCAGCGCCGGCGGCGCCGGGACGGTCCACATCCACTCGCGGAGCTTCTCCCGCTCGTGGGTCAGCTCGTGGATGTCCGTCTCGGCGTACTCGAACTCCGGCGACCAGAACAGCGCGTCGAAGGGGCAGACCTCGATGCAGATCCCGCAGTACATGCAGAGCGAGAAGTCGATGGCGAACCGGTCCAGCACGTTGCGGGTGCGGGCCCGGGCGTTCGGCTCGGCCGCCGGCAGCGTCTCCTTGTGGGAGTCGATGTAGATGCACCAGTCGGGGCACTCGCGCGCGCAGAGCATGCACACCGTGCAGTTCTCCTCCAGCAGCGCGATGACGCCGCGCGAACGCGGCGGCAGCACCGGCTGCACGTCGGGGTACTGCGCGGTGACGCTCTTCTTCGTCATCGTCCGCAGCGTCACGGCCAGGCCCTTCGCCAGGCCGACACCGGGAAAGCTCATGAGATCGCCACCTTGATGATGCCGGTGAGGGCCAGCTGGACCAGGGCGAGCGGGATCAGCCCGATCCACGCGAAGCGCATCAGCTGGTCCTCGCGCAGACGCGGGTAGGTGACCCGCAGCCAGATGACCACGAAGGCCAGCGCGAAGGTCTTGAGGAGCATCCAGAGCCAGCCGAGCTGGTCCGACATCGGCCCGTGCCAGCCGCCCAGGAAGAGCACCGCGGTCAGCGCGGAGATCACCAGGATGCCCACGTACTCGGACAGCAGGAACAGCGCGAACCGCAGACCGGTGTACTCGGTGTACGCACCGAAGATGATCTCCGAGTCGGCGATCGGCATGTCGAACGGCGGGCGCTGCAGCTCGGCCAGGCCGGCCGTGAAGAACACGAACGCGCCGATGATCTGCCACGGCAGCCAGTACCACTGCCAGGAGTCCACGATCCCGGGCAGCGACAGCGTGCCGGCGGCCATCGCCACCGAGGCCGCCGCCAGCACCATCGGCAGTTCGTACGACATCAGCTGCGCGGCCGTGCGCAGACCGCCGAGCAGCGAGAACTTGTTCGCCGAGGCCCAGCCGGCCATCAGCTTGCCGATCACACCGACGCCCATCACGGCCAGCACGAAGAACAGCCCGGCGTCGATCGCCTGACCGACGAAGCCGTTCGGACCGACCGGGATCGCCAGCAGCACGAAGAGGTACGGCAGCAGCGAGACGGCGGGGGCCAGCTGGAAGATCCGGCGGTCCGCCCCGGCGGGGACGATGTCCTCCTTCTGCGCGAACTTCACGCCGTCCGCGACGAGCTGCGCCCAGCCGTGGAAGCCGCCGGCGTACATCGGGCCGAGCCGGCCCTGCATGTGCGCCATGACCTTGTGCTCGGTCTGGCCGATGACCAGCGGGAACACCAGGAAGACGACGAGGGTGGCGACGCAGCGCAGCACCGTGTCGAGCAGGTTCACGCGCCGTCTCCGTCCCGGTCGGCCGGGGCGGCCGCCGTCTCGTCCTTCTGCTCCGGTTCGGCCGGCTGCTCCGCGGGCCGGTCACCCGACGGGGCCGCGGGCTCGCGGCCCGGCGTCTCCTCGTCGTGGGCCGGCACCGGGTTGTGCCAGGGCGCGTCGGAGGACGAGGGCCGCGCCGGAGCCGGACGCTCCGGTTTCGGCTCGTCGGCGGTCTGGCTGACCGACCCGTCGGAGACCGACCTGGTCCGCCGCGGCCGGTCCGCCCGCACCGCCGGCGCACCCTCGGCGGGAGCACCGGCACCCGCAGCAGAGGCACTGGCGCCGGAGGCACCGGCAGCGGAGGCAGCGGAGGCAGCGGAGGCAGCGGGCGCCTCGGCGGGAGCCGCCTGGCTCGCCGAGCCCTCCGCCACGGAACGCGTCCGCCGCGGCCGGTCCGCCCGCACCGAGGGCGCGCCCTCGGCGGGGGCACCGGCAGCAGCGGCACCGGCAGCGGGGGCCCCGGCGGCCGCACCGGCGGCCGCGGCCGCCCGGGGCGTGCGCGCCGCCGCGCCCGCCGCCCGTGCACCGCGCGCGGGCCGCTCGGCGACCGGCGGCAGGGTGCCCTTGAGCGGCCCCCACTCGTTCGGGTCCGGCACACCGGCCGGCTGCATCTTGCGCCGGGCCGGCCCGCCCCCGTGGTCGGACTCGCCCGGCTCCTTGGCGCCCGGCCAGTCCTTGGCGACCCGGGCCGCGAGCACGAACTCCTTGCGCAGCGGGTGCCCCTCGAAGCCGTCCGGCAGCAGCAGGGTGGCCAGGTAGGGGTGCCCGGGGAAGTCGATGCCGAACATCTCGTGCGTCTCGCGCTCGTGCCAGGCGGCACCGGCGTAGACGGGGACGGCGGTCGGCAGCGCCGCCTTGTCGCGGGGCACCCTGGTGCGCAGCGCGAGGTGCCGGACGCCCGGCGCCTCGACGGCGGCCAGGTGCGCGACCACGGCGAAGCCCTCGCCGAGCTCGTCGACGGCGCTCAGCCAGTCGAAGAAGCCCAGGCCCAGGACGTCCCTGGCGTTGGTGAGCGCCTCGATCCAGTTCTCGGCCGGGACGTCGACGGTGATCAGCCCGTACGCCTCGGCGCCGGTCGCCCACTCCCCGACCGACGCCGCGTACTGCTCCGCCGTGGTCACGAGACCCCTCCCTCACTCGAAGACCCGGCCGCGGACCCGGCCGCGGGCCCGGCTGCGGAATCCGCCGACGGCCCCGCCACCAGCGGACGGCGCAGCGCCGCCGCGGGCGCGGCGTAGCGGCCGGGCAGGGACTCCTCGGCGATCTTCTCCTGCAGCTTGAGGATGCCCTGGAGCAGCGCCTCGGGCCGGGGCGGGCAGCCGGGCACGTAGACGTCGACCGGGATGATCTGGTCCACGCCCTTGGTGACCGAGTACGAGTCCCAGTAGGGCCCGCCGGAGTTGGAGCAGGCGCCGAAGGAGATGACGTACTTCGGCTCGGGCATCTGCTCGTAGAGCCGCTTGACGGCCGGCGCCATCTTGTCGGTGACCGTCCCCGAGACGATCATCAGGTCCGCCTGACGGGGGCCGGGCGCGAACGGGATGACGCCCATCCGGATGAAGTCGTGCTTGGCCATGGACGCGGCGATGAACTCGATCGCGCAGCAGGCCAGGCCGAAGTTGAAGCACCAGAGGCTGTAGCGGCGGCCCCAGTTGAGCACCACCTTGACCGGGTCCGGCGCGAGCCGGGCCAGCGGTCCGAGGCCGCGGCGCTCGACGGCGCCGGGGCGTGCGGGGTCCGGCAGCCCGAGCGGGACGGGACCGCCCTGGGCGCCGTGCGAGTGGGAGTGCGTCACGTCCATTCCAGAACGCCCTTCTTCCAGGCGTAGAGCAGCCCGACCGCGAGGAAGCCGATGAAGAGGAACATCTCGATCAGCGTTCCGGTGCCGTACCCGGCGGCGGCGAAGACGGTCGCCCACGGGAACAGGTAGATCGCGTCGACCGCGAAGATCACGTACAGGAAGGCGTACACGTAGTAGCGGATCTGGGTGTGCGCCCAGTCCTCGCCCACCGGGTCCACGCCGCACTCGTACGCGAGGAGCTTCTCGGGTGAGTGGACCACCGGCCGCAGCAGGCGGTTGGCGGTGAACGCCACGGTCACGAAGAGCACCCCGACGACGGCCAGCAGGCCCATCGCGGCGTACGCGTCGAAGTAGCCGCTGCCGACCGCCGGGTCGGCCACGACGGCAGCCGCCTGCTGCCCCTCCATGCCCTTCGCCTCCACCTCGGCCGTGAACCAGCCCCTCAAGGCAGTTCTACGACGTTTCCTCGCGCGGTCATAACCACGGTCACAACCACGGCCACAACCATGGCCAATGCGTGAGTCTAAGGGGACGGCTCCGCTCCGCCCGAACCCTGCCCGCTCCGCAAGACGTCCCGTGGACACCCCGGTGAACACCCGGCGCCCGGGACGGGGGGTGGGGATAACCCCCGACCGGGAAGATGTATCACCCCCATGGCATCCACCGCCCCCGGTTCGGGAAGCTTGCTCCCGTCACACGAACCGAGAGGGACGGTAGATCCGGATGAAGCCGCTGCACCGCCGCGCCGTGGGCGCCGTCAAGGAGCAGGACGCTCGGATGGAGCGCCCGCCGCTGTACGGCGCGCGGATGTGGCACCGGGCCGGGCACCTGCTGCTCAACCTGCCGCTCGGCATCGCCGGGTTCGTCCTCGCCGTCACCACGCTCTCGGTCGGCCTGGGGCTGTCCGTCACCGTGGTCGGCCTGCCGCTGCTGGCGGTGGGGCTGGCCGCCCAGCGTTCCCTGGGCGCGCTGGGCCGCCGCCGGGCGCGGGCGGCGTACGGCTCCGGGATCGACGAGCCGGGGCCGGTGCGCCCGCGCCGCCCGGGTGTGGTCGGCTACACCATCGCGCACCTGACCGACCTGCTGAACTGGCGCACCGCGCTCTACAACGTGCTGATGCTGCCGTGGGGCATCCTCAGCTTCACCCTGACCCTGGTCTCGGTCGTGGTGCTGTGGCCGGTGCTGCCCTGGGTGATCCGCGGCATGGCCGCGACCGACCGGATCCTGATCGAGTCGCTGCTCTTCCCCGGGGCGCTGTCCGAGCGGGTGCGCGAGCTGGAGGACGACCGCGGCACGGTGGTCGACACCGCCGCCGCCGACCTGCGCCGGATCGAGCGCGACCTGCACGACGGCGCCCAGGCCAGGCTGGTGGCGCTCGCGATGGACCTCGGCATGGCCAAGGAGCGGCTGCGCGAGGTGGAGACCGAGCAGGACGTGGCGGCCGCCGCGAAGATGGTCGACAACGCCCACGGCGAGGTGAAGCTGGCCCTGCAGGAGCTGCGCGACCTGGCCCGCGGCATCCACCCGGCCGTGCTCACCGACCGCGGCCTGGACGCCGCGCTGTCGGCGGTCGCGGCCCGCTGCACCGTCCCCGGCGGGGTCAAGGTGAACGTCGACCTGACCGGCCGGGACGGCGAGCCCGAGCGTCCGGACTCGGCGGTCGAGGGCATCGCCTACTTCACCGTCAGCGAGTTGCTGACCAATGTCTCCAAGCACGCCGGCGCCCGTACCGCCTCGGTCGACGTCTGGCGCTCCGACCACCAGCTGATGGTGCTGGTCCAGGACGACGGCAAGGGCGGCGCGGCCCCCTACCCGGGCAGCGGCCTGGCCGGGCTGGCCGAGCGGGTCCGCGCGGTGGACGGGGTCTTCCTGGTGGACAGCCCGGACGGCGGCCCGACCACCGTCACCATCGAGCTGCCCTGGCACACCCGCACCGCCCGCCGCTGACCTCGCGCCCTGCCGCCGATCTGCCCGGCCCGCCGCCGACCCGCGGACACGGCAAGGCGCCGGGCCCCCGTCGAGGCAGTGACGGGGGCCCGGCGCCGGTCCGGTACGGAGGCGGCCCGCGGAACCCTTGCGCGGCGTGCGGCCCGGCGCGCCGTACCGGGGCTACGGGGACTGCAGCGTGCCGAGGGTGACGTCGGCGGTCTGGGTGTTGCCGTCCCGGGTGTAGGTGACGGTGGTCTTGGTGCCCGGAGTGAGCGAGGCCAGCGCGGTGGTCAGCGCGTTCAGCGAGTCGACCGGGGTGTCGCCGATCTTGGTGATGACGTCGCCGGGCTGCAGTCCCGCCGAGGCGGCCGCGCCGCCCGGGCTGACCGCCACGATCACCGCGCCGGCCGGCTGGAACTGCTGGTTGAAGGTGGTCCGGGCGGTGATGCCGAGCGCGGCCCGGCCGGAGTTGGTGACCTTGCCCTGCTTGATCAGCTGGTCGGCGATGTTGGTGATGGTGGACGCCGGGATGGCGAAGCCGATGCCGGGGGCGGCCGCGCCGTTGGTCTCGGGTTCGGTGGCGGCGAGCGTGTTGATGCCGATCACCTGGCTGTCCAGGTTGACCAGTGCGCCGCCGCTGTTGCCCGGGTTGATCGCGGCCGAGGTCTGCACCATGTTGCCGATGGTGGCGCCCGGCGAGCCGCCGCCCTGGGGCTCGGCGACGGTCCGCCCGGTGGCCGAGACGATGCCCTGGGTGACGCTGCCGGCGAGCCCGAGCGGGCTGCCCATGGCGAGGGTGATCTGGCCGAGTTCGACCTTGCTCGAATCGCCGAAGACCGCGGGCTTGACGGCGCTCGGCGGGCTGTTCAGCCGGATCACCGCGAGGTCGGAGTCGGGGTAGCTGCCGACCAGGCCGGCGTCCAGCGCCTTGGTGCTGTTGGCGAGGGTGACGGTGAAGGTGGTCGCGGAGCCGACCACGTGCGCGTTGGTGACGATGTCGCCCTTGTCGTCGTAGACGATCCCGGAGCCGAGGCTGTCGCCGGTGACGATCTGCACCACCGAGGGCAGCACGTCGGCGATCACCTTCTGGTACGCGTCCTGCAGCTGGTTCCCGCTCTGCGCGGGGGCCGGGGAGGCCTGCTTGGAGGCGGAGGAGGCGCCGGCCGCGGGCGAGGACGGGGCGGAGGAGGACGAGCCGCCGCTGCACCCGGTCAGGGCCAGCGCGGCGGCCACCGCGACCGCTCCCGTCGCCGGCAGCCGGGTGTGCGCGGCCTTGGGGCCGGTCGGCCGCGGCCCGGCGGGGAGGGGTCGGGTGTGTTCCTTCTTGCGGCTCACCTGGCTGCCTCCGATTCGTCACCACGCCGGGAGCGCGGGTGTGGGAGCACGGAAATCTTTGTCAGCATTTCACCGGTTTGTCCGGTTCGCTGGCCGGACTCGCCCGGAAGGCCCACCCGAACCGGGCGCCTAGGATTCGCCGCATGACTTGGTTGATCACCGGCGGTGCCGGATACATCGGCGGGCACGTCGTCCGCCAGCTGCTCGATGCCGGTGAGCGCGTCGTCGTCCTGGACGACCTGAGCACCGGCGACGCGTCCCGCCTCCCGGCCGGTGTTCCCCTGGTCCAGGGCTCCACCCTGGACCGCGCCGTCCTGGACGCCGCGATCCGCGAGCACGGCGTCCGGGGCGTCCTGCACTTCGCCGCCAAGAAGCAGGTCGGCGAGTCGGTCGAGCAGCCGTTCCTGTACTACCGCGAGAACATGATCGGCCTGCAGACCGTCCTGGAGGCCGCCGCCGGGGGCGGGGTCGAGCGCTTCCTGTTCTCCTCCTCCGCCGCGGTCTACGGCATGCCCGACGTCGACCTGGTCACCGAGTCCACCCCCTGCGCCCCGATGAGCCCGTACGGCGAGACCAAGCTCGCCGGCGAGTGGCTGGTCGCCGCGGCCGGGAAGGCCCACGGCATGTCCACCGTGGCCCTGCGCTACTTCAACGTGGCCGGCGCCGCCTCCCCCGAGCTCTCCGACGCCGGGGTGTTCAACCTGATCCCGATGGTCTTCGAGCGGCTCACCGCCGGCGAGGCCCCGCGGGTCTTCGGCGCCGACTACCCGACGCCGGACGGCACCTGCGTACGCGACTTCATCCACGTCGCCGACATCGCCTCGGCCCACGTGGCGGCCGCGAAGCGGCTGGCCGCGGACCCGGCCGGGGCCACCGCGCTGGTGCTCAACATCGGCCGCGGCGAGGGCGTCAGCGTCCAGGAGATGCTGGCGGTGATCGGCAAGGTCACCGGCTACGACACCACCCCCGAGGTGACCCCGCGCCGCCCCGGCGACCCCGCCCGGGTGGTGGCGTCCGCCGACCTGATCCACCGCGAGCTGGGCTGGAGCGCGCGCCACGGCGTGGAGGAGATGGTCGCCTCCGCGTGGGACGGCTGGTGCAGCCGCCACCCGGAGGCCCGCAGGGCCTGACGGGCCCGGGGCCGAGCTGCCCCGAACAGGCGTGCCGGTGGCGGCGGGGCAGGTGCTCCGCCGCCACCGGCACGTGTGCCCCGCCTCAGCGGGCGGGCACCGCCGTGCCGTAGAAGGCGTCCAGCGCGTACACGCAGCGGTCCTTGGAGCCGACGAAGACCCGCCCGCCGACGGCCACCGGCGAACCGGTGAGCTCGCCCTTGGTGCCGAGCTCCCAGCGCAGCTGACCGCTCGCCAGGTCCAGGGTGTGCAGCGAGTGGTCCCGGCTGCCCAGGTGCACCAGGCCGTCGGCCACCGCCGGGGAGCCGACGATCTCGCCGCGCGCGGTGTAGCGCCAGCGCTCCCGCCCGGTCGCCGCCTCGAAGGCGTACAGCACCTCGCCGCTGCCGACCAGCACCATGCCGTCGCTGACCACCACGGGCTCGCCGCCCTGACGGCTGCCGGTGACCCCGCGCCAGCGGTCCAGGCCGGTGGCCGCGTCCAGCGCGTAGACCGTGCCCAGGTAGTCGGCGACGTAGACGGCGTCGGCGTCCAGCGCGGGCGGGGTGAACAGCACCACCGGCGCCTCGAAGCGCCAGCGCTCGGCCCCGCTCGCCGCGTCCAGCGCGTACACCCGGGTGCCGGCGGTGACGTACAGCACGCCCCCGCGCTCGACCGGGTGCGAGGGCACGTCCTCGCCGACCGGGAAGGACCAGCGCAGGCCGGCGCCGCGCGGGTCGATGCAGCGCAGCCGCCCGGCGCCGTAGTAGTAGGCGGCGCCGCCCACCAGGACCGGGCCGGACTGCGGGTTCTCGTAGTCCTGCTGGGCGTCGTCGGCGCGCCACAGCTCGGCGCCGTTGGCCGCCGAGCGCAGCTGGACGCCGCCGCCCCTGATGCCGCAGCAGAGCACGCCGTCGGCGGCCGAGAGCGAGTAGACCCAGCCGTCCAGCGAGGTGCGCCAGCGCTCGGTGCCGTCCGCGGCGTCCACGGTGTACAGGTGCGGGCCGTCCGCGGCGTGCACCCGGCCGGCGTCCACCGCGAGCGCCCAGGCGACGTCCCGGGTCTTGTAGCGGCGCTCGCCGGAGCCGATGTCCAGCGCGTGCACCTCGAAGCTGGAGACGAAGAGCGTGCCGTCGGCGACCACCGGGGTGCCCCAGACGTCGTTGGACATCCGGAACCGCCAGGGGCGCCAGCGGGCGGCCGGAACCGGCGGGGGCGGCGGGGTGGGGGCCGCCCGGCGGACCCAGTCGGTCGCGGCCGGGGCGGTGTTCGGGCCGGGCTGCTCGTGCTCGGCCCGCGGCCCCGGGCCTATCCGCACCGAGGCGCCGGAGAGCTGCACCTCGACGGCGCCGGCCGGCGCGCGGTGCCGGTTCGGGGAGGCGATCTTCGCGGTCGGGATCTCGGCGTCGGAGGCCTGGCCCGGCCGCGGCGAGGCGTGCACCGGCCCGGCCGGCGGCTGGGCGTGCCGGCCCGGGTTGGTGCGCGGGTCGGCCGGCCCGTGGGGCTGCGGCGGGACCTGGGGGTGCGGCGGCGGGGGCGGCTGCGGCGGCTCCGCCGGGCCCTGGGGCGCGCGGGCCGGCGGGGCCGGGCGTCGGCCGCGCTTGCGCTCGATCAGCTCCAGCGCGTTGGCCGGCAGCCAGTCCCCGGCCTCTCCGGAGGCGTCGTCCCGGGAGAAGAGGTGCGGGGCCAGCTCGGCCTGGATCTGTGCCGGGGTGGGCCGGTGCTCGGCGGCCTGCTGCATGCAGGCGCGCACCAGGTCCATCAGCTCGGGCGGCATGCCGGTCAGGTCCGGCTCCTCGCGCAGCAGCTGGAACACCGTCTCGACCGGGTTGGAGCCGCGGTACGGCGGGTGCCCGGTGGCGCAGAAGACCATCAGCGAGCCGAGCGAGAAGACGTCGCTGGCACCCCGGACGGTCCGGCTGTCCCGGGCCTGCTCGGGGGACATGTAGGCGGGGGTGCCGACGGCGACGTTGGTCATGGTGAGCCGGGTGCTGGAGACCCCGGCCGCGATGCCGAAGTCGATCACCTTCGGGCCGTCCTCGACCACCAGGACGTTGGAGGGCTTGAGGTCGCGGTGGATCAGCCCGGCCGCGTGGATGGACTGCAGGGCCTCCGCGATCCCGGCGACCAGCCATCGGGTGGCCTCCACCGGCAGCGGGCCGCACTCCTCGACCAGGTCCTCCAGCGAGGGCGCCGGGATGTACGCGGTGGCCAGCCAGGGCACCCGCGCGTCCGCGTCGGCGTCCACCACGGCGGCCGTGTAGAAGCCGCCGACCGTCTTGGCGGCCGCGATCTCCCGCGCGAAGCGGACCCGGAACAGCTCGTCCTCGGCCAGCTCCCCCCGGACGGTCTTGATGGCCACCCGTCGCCCGGACGCGGACCGCGCCAGGTAGACCAGCCCCATCCCACCCGCGCCGAGCCGCCCCAGCACCTCGAAGGGCCCGATCCGCCTCGGATCGTGCGCCGTCAGCTGGTCCACTCCGCTGCCACCTCCCCGTTTCCGCACCCGCCGCGTGGTGCCGGACCCGATTCTCCAACGCCGCCCGGCGCATCTCCAACCTCCCCCGCCCGGAGAGCACCGTCGAGCGCCCCCGGGCCGGCGGGAACGGAACGGCCGGATTCTGACGCCCGCTCCGGCTGCGGCTTGCGCTCGGCGCCCCGGACCGTCCACTTCGGAACGATTCAGGACGCACCCCGAGTCGTCACGCTCCGTCACCCGACCACCCCTCAGCGGACTCGCCGTCACGCTGTGAGATCAAAGGCACACGGGGGGGCTTCAACAGGGGCTTCGGAGCCCGGTGAATATCCGTCCGAAGTGGTTCATGCCGCTATAGCGACCCCCGTGCGGAGTAATAGTCGCATCACCGAATCGCGCCAAGATCGTGCCACGGTAAGCTGACGGCATGACAGGACAAGTTCGCACCGTCGACGGTCGCGTCGCCGGGCGACGCGGACAGGAGACGCGGCAGAAGCTGCTCGACTGCCTCCGCGAGATGCTCAGCACGTCGCCCTATCGGGACGTCAAGGTCATCGACGTCGCCCGTATGGCGGGTACCTCCCCCGCGACCTTCTACCAGTACTTCCCGGATGTCGAGGGCGCAGTCCTCGAAATCGCCGAGGAAATGGCCAAGGACGCCGACACCCTCAAAGAGCTGGTGGCCGGAAAGTCCTGGGCAGGGAAGTCCGGACCGACCACTTCGGAAGAACTGGTCGACGGATTCCTCGCCTTCTGGCGCAAGAACGACGCCATTCTCCGAGTGGTCACGCTCGGTGCCGCCGAAGGGGACAAGCGGTTCTTCAAGATCCGCATGACGGTCCTCAACGCGGTCGCCAAGCCGCTCGCGGAAGCCGTCAAGGAACTCCAGGCGAAGGGTCAGGCCGACAAGTCGCTCGACCCGAACGCCGTGGCCGGGGCCCTGGTCTCGCTGCTCGCTTCGGCGGCCGAGCACCAGAAGGCCTTCACTTCCTGGGGCGTCAAGGTCAAGGACCTCAAGCCCAACCTCGCTCCCCTGGTGTACCTGGGCGTCACCGGCAAGAAGCCGCCCAAGTAGACCGATCCCCACACCCACCATCCGCTCCGCGCGCAGCCCCGGCCTCCTGTCCGGGGAACGACGGACGGCGGCCGTGTCCTCGGGGGAGGTCCGCCGACGTACCGCACCGCGCGCCAGACATGCCGGTGGGCGGGCACCCGTACGAGGGTGCCCGCCCACCGGCATTCGTCGTTCGCGGAGCCTTCCGGCCGTGGCCGGGGCCCCGTCTTCGGGACCCGGGCCTGCGGAGGCTTGAGAGGGGTCTCAGGGGCAGCGCACGACCTGTCCGGCGTACGCCAGGCCGCCGCCGAAGCCGAAGAGCAGGACCGGGTCGCCGGGCGAGAGCTCGCCGCGCTCGACCAGCTTGGAGAAGGCCAGCGGGATGGAGGCCGCCGAGGTGTTCCCGGAATCGACCACGTCCCGGGCCACCACCGCGTCGGCGAGGCCCAGCTTGCCGGCGATGGCGTCGATGATCCGCAGGTTGGCCTGGTGCGGGACGAAGCCCTTCAGCTCGGCCGGGTCGATCCCGGCGCGCTCGCAGGCCTGCCGGGCGAGCGGGGCGAGCTGGGTGGTGGCCCAGCGGAACACCGACTGGCCCTGCTGGCTGATCACCGGGTCCCAGCCGGTGATCACCACGGCGTCGCCCTTCTCCGGCTCGGTGCCCCAGACCACCGGCCCGATACCGGGCTCGGCGCCCTCCTCCTGGGCCTCGACCACCGCGGCGCCCGCGCCGTCGCCGAAGATCACGCAGGTGGAGCGGTCGGTCCAGTCGAGCGTGTCGCTCATCCGCTCGGCGCCGATCACCAGCGCGCGGCGGGCCGCGCCGGCCCGGATCGCGTGGTCCGCGGTGGCCAGGGCGTACGAGAAGCCGGAGCAGACCGTGTTGATGTCGTACGCGGCGGGCGAGCGCACCCCGAGCCGGGCGGCCACGGCGGCCGCGGTGTGGGGGCTGCGCTCGATCGCGGTACAGGTGGCGACCACCACGAGGTCGATCTCCGCCGCCGTCCGACCGCTGTTGGCGAGCGCCTTCTGCGCGGCCTCGGCGGCGAGGTCGACCAGGCTCTCGCCTTCGGCGATGTGCCGGGTGCGGATGCCCACCCGGCTGCGGATCCACTCGTCGTCGGTGTCGACCAGCGCCCTCAGGTCGTCGTTGGTGAGGACCTTGGGGGGCTGGTAGTGCCCGAGTGCCACAATGCGCGAACCGCTCATGCTGCCATGGAACCGGGTTACCCGCTGGTCAGCGGGGCACGACCGGCGACAGGATCCGCGCTCATGATCTGTAGGGGATCGACAAGGACCGTTGGGGGGACCGGGTCCGGTCCCCGCGTCCGGGCGCGGACGGCGGGGGGTCAGGTGGCCAGGGTGGCGGTGTCGCCCATCACGATGACCGGGTGGGCGGCCGGGTCCAGGGTACGGATCAGCTGGGCCATCTTGTCCTCGGGGATCGACACGCAGCCGTGGGTGGGGCCGTCGTGGTCCACGTGGAGCCAGATGCCGCCGCCCTTCTTGGCGCCCATCGGGCGGCGCGCGTCGAGCGGGGAGTTACCCGCGACCCGGTTGTAGTTGATCGCGACCACGTAGTCGAAGGATCCGGCCAGCTGGTCGCCGAAGAAGCCCGTGCCGGAGACCACGAAGCTCGGGTCCTTGTCGTACGGGAGCTTGCTGCCCGGGTCGGCCAGGCGGCCGCCCGCGTCGCTGAGGCCGAAGACGCCGATCGGGCTGCGCAGGTCGCCCTCGTTGTGGTCGGTGGTCCAGCCGTTCTTGCCGTTGTGGCCCTGCCAGGTCTCGCCGGCCAGCCAGCGCCCCTCGGGGGTGCGGGTCCACAGGACGACGGTGTTCTTGTCGGTGTTCTTGTCCGCGCCGGAGGCGACCACGACCTGGTTGGTCTCGGCGGGGATCTTCGCGGTGAAGGTGGCACCGAGGCCGGGTATCGCGGCCACCGAGGCGTCCGGGCGGGCCTCGCCGCGGGCGGCGGCCTGGGGCGCTGCCTGCCGGGCGGAGGCGGCCTGGACGGCCGCGGGGGCCGGGGCGGGCTGGTCGGGCTTGCTGACGCCGTCGGGGCCGGGGCCGTCGGCCGCGGCGAGGCCGGGCTTGGCGCCCTCCTGGCCGACGGTGTACCAGCCGGCGGCAGCCGCCACCAGCAGGGCGGTGCCGGCCATCACGGCCTTGCCGTGACGTTTCTTCTGCTTCGCCTTGCGCCGTCGGCCCCGGGCCGCCGCCCGACCGCCCGCGACGGGCGTGGCAGCGGGCACCACGGGCGCGAGCGGCGCGAGGGGCACGGCGGCCGACTCCTGGACGGCCGGCTCCTGCACCGGCTCGTACGGCCCGAACGGCTGCGCGTACGCCTCGGAGTACCCGTCAGCGGTCTGCTCGTAGGACGAGTCGTACGGCTGCTCGTGGACGTGCTCGCCGGACTGCTCGTACCCGGGCTCGTAGGACTGCTCGTAAGGCTGCTCGTAGGACGTCTCATACGACTGCTCGTAGGACGTCTCGTACGGCTGGTACACGCCCTGGCCGTAGTCCTGCCCGGCGGGCTCCGGGTACACCTGCCCGACCGGCTGCGGGTACGGCTCGTACGTGCCGTACGGCGCCTCCTGCGACTGCTGCGGCACCCCGTACACCGGCTCCTGCATCGGCTCGTACGGCGGGTACTCGGTGGCGCGATGAGAACCGGACATGTCGTCGATCCTGCCAAACGGCATACCGGTTGGTAAACCCGGGTCGCGTGCGGAGGCCGTGAAGGCACCGCCGCCCGGGCCGGAGTGCGGCCCGGGCGGCGGGGAAGTGCGCAGGTCGGAGGGTGCGTCAGAGACGCATCGCCTGCGGCGACTCACGGCGCATCGGGTCCGGGCCCTCGTACTCGCGGATGATCTCGTAGCGGGTGTTGCGCTCGACCGGGCGGAAGCCGGCGTCGCGGATCAGGCCCAGCAGGTCGTCACGGCCGAGCTTGTTCGGGGTGCCGAAGTTGTCCGCGTCGTGGGTGATCTTGTACTCGACCACCGAGCCGTCCATGTCGTCCGCGCCGTGGCTGAGCGCCAGCTGCGCGGTGGTGACGCCGTGCATCACCCAGAAGACCTTGACGTGCGGGACGTTGTCGAAGAGCAGCCGGGAGACGGCGAAGGTCTTCAGCGCCTCGGCGCCGGTGGCCATCTCGGTGCGGGCCATCAACCTGTTGCGCACGACGCCGTCCTTGGAGTCGTGGAAGTCGTGCTGGTAGCGCAGCGGGATGAAGACCTGGAAGCCGCCGGTCTCGTCCTGCAGCTCGCGCAGCCGCAGCACGTGGTCGACCCGGTGGCGGGGCTCCTCGATGTGGCCGTACAGCATGGTGGCCGGCGTCTTGAGGCCCTTGGAGTGCGCGAGGCGGTGGATCCGCGACCAGTCCTCCCAGTGGGTGTCGTGGTCGACGATGTGCTGCCGGACCTCCCAGTCGAAGATCTCCGCGCCGCCGCCGGTCAGCGACTCCAGGCCGGCGTCGATCAGCTCGTCCAGGATCTCGTCGGCGGACAGGCCGCTGATCTTCTCGAACCAGTGGATCTCGGTGGCGGTGAAGGCCTTCAGCGAGACGTTCGGCAGGGCCGCCTTCAGCTCCCGCAGCGAGCGCGGGTAGTAGCGCCACGGCAGGGTCGGGTGGAGGCCGTTGACGATGTGCAGCTCGGTGAGGGAGTCGACCTCCATCGCCTTGGCGAGGCGGACGGCCTCCTCGATGCGCATCGTGTAGGCGTCCTTCTCGCCCGGCTTGCGCTGGAACGAGCAGTACGCGCAGGACGCGCTGCACACGTTGGTCATGTTGAGGTGGCGGTTGACGTTGAAGTGGACGACGTCGCCGTTCTTCCGCGTCCGCACGTGGTGGGCCAGCCCACCCAGCCAGGCCAGGTCGTCGCTCTCGTAGAGCGCGATCCCGTCCTCGCGGGTCAGCCGCTCACCCGCGTAGACCTTCGCCTCCAGCTCGCGCTTGAGCCCTGCGTCCATGCGGTGCCCCGCCTCCTCCGACTTCGATTCCTTGCCGGAACGAGGTTACGCCTATGCCGAGAGCAGCTCCGCGAGCAGTGCGGGTTCGATGTTCCCGCCGCTGACCACGGCCGCCACCGACTGGCCGCCGGTCTCGGCGGCGCGGTGGAAGTACGCGGCGGGGGCGACCGCCCCGGAGGGCTCGGCGACCAGCCGGCCGCGCCGGGCCAGCAGGGCGACGGTGGCGCGGATCTCGTCCTCGGTGACGGTGACGATGTCGTCCACGTAGGCGGTGATGTGCTCGTACGGCAGCACGCCGACGGACGGCGTGCGCAGGCCGTCCGCGATGGTGCGGTAGGTGTCGGCGACCGGCCAGGAGAGCCGTCGGCCGGCCCGCAGGCTGGCCTGGGCGTCCGCCGCCAGCTCGGGCTCCACCCCGATCACCCGGATGCCCGGGCGGGTGAGCTTGAGCGCGGCCGCCGTGCCGCCGATCAGGCCGCCGCCGCTGACCGGCACCAGGACGGTGTCCAGCCCGGCCGGGGCGTCCTCGGCGATCTCCAGGCCGACGGTGCCCTGGCCCGCGATGATGAACGGGTCGTCGTACGGGGGGACCCAGACGTAGCCGTGCTTCTCGGCGAGCTCGCCGGGCAGGGTGTCCCGGTCCTCGGGCGACACCAGGACCACCTCGGCGCCGAAGGCCCGGGTGGCGTCCACCTTCACCGCCGGCGAGGTGTCCGGCATCACGATCACGGCCTTGATGCCGAGCAGCCCGGCCGCGTACGCCACCGCCTGCGCGTGGTTGCCGCTGGACTGGGCGACCACGCCGCGGGCCCGCTCGTCCGCGGTGAGCGCGGCCAGCCGGTTGTAGGCGCCGCGGGTCTTGAACGCACCGGTCGGCTGGAGGTTCTCGGGCTTCAGCCAGAGCTGCCGCTCCCCCTCGGCCGCCCAGGGGGCGGGAACCAGCGGGGTGCGCACGGCGACCCCCGCGATCCGCTGCCGAGCCGCGCGCAGCTCCTCCAGTCCGACCAGTGCCATGCGTCACTCTCCTACAGGAGGAAGTTCACTCACCCGGTTCTCCCACTTCGTGGAGAGTACGACCGTGGTGCGGGTCCGGGCCACGCCTTTTGTGCCCGAGATCCGCTTCACCACCGACTCCAGGCCCGCCACGTCGGCCACCCGGACCTTGAGCATGTAGGAGTCGTCACCTGCGATGAACCAGCAGTCCTCGACCTCGTTGAGGTCCTTCAGCCGGAACGCCACGTCCTCGTGGTCCGCGGCGTCCGTGAGCTGCAGGCCGATCAGGGCCGTGACGCCGAAGCCGAGCGATGCCGGGTTGACCGTCGCCCGGTAGCCGGTGATGACCCCGGCCTGCTCCAAGCGGTTGATGCGGTCCGTGACGCTCGGGCCGGAGAGTCCGACCAGCCGGCCCAGCTCGGCGTAGGACGCACGGCCGTTCTCCCGGAGCGCCTGGATGAGCTGTCTGTCCACCGTGTCCATATACCGTCCGCGTCCTTCCGAACCTCTCCAGACCCACAGATCATTATCCGGATTCAAAGGCGCTGTGCGCCGACCGACCCGGATATCGCAGAGAACATACTCTCCCGCCCTCGGTCTCCTTACTCCCCCTCAGCCGGAGCGCCGTCCCCGCCGCCGGTCCGGCGGGCCGCCGCCCCCAACTCCCCTTCCCAGCGCAGGTACAGGGAATGCGGTACGCCGACGGCGTCGAGCACCCGTCCGGCGACGAAATCCACGAGTTCGCGCACGGTGGAGCCGCCGGCGTAGAAACCGGGCGAAGCGGGCAGGACGACCGCGCCCTGCGCGTCGAGTTCCACCAAGTGCTTCAACGTCACCCCGTTGAGTGGCGTCTCGCGGACGCACACGACGAGCGGCCGGCGCTCCTTGAGGGTGACGCTGGCGACCCGCTGCAGCAGGTCCTTGCTCAGCCCCAGGGCGATCCCGGCCACCGCACCGGTGGTCGCGGGCACCACCAGCATGCCCTTGGCGGGGTACGAGCCGCTGGACGGGCCGGCCGCGAAGTCCCCGGCGGGCCAGTAGCGGACGTCGCCCAGGCCGTCCTCGGGGCCCTCGACGCCCAGCCAGGCGGCCAGGTCGGCGCGCCAGTGGGCGTCCCGGAAGGAGATGCCGGTCTCGTCCAGGATGGTCAGCCGGGCGGCCCGGCTGACGATCAGGTCCACCGCCTCCCCCGCGGCCAGCAGTCCCCGGATCACCGAGGCCGCGTACGGCGTCCCCGACGCGCCCGAGACCCCTACCACCCACGGTTGACGCTTCGCATTTCCCATGGGGCATTTCTATCCGGCTTCCCCCGGTCCGGCCGCATCCGCGGTCGCCCCTGGAAGGATGGGGGCCATGGCAGCGACCCTCGTCGACCTCACCCATCAGGTGACCACCGCGATGCCGGTCTACCCCGGCGACCCGGCCGTCGTGCTGACGCCCGCGCTCACCACGGCCACCGCCGGGGTGAACGTGCTGGCCCTGCACCTCGGCTCGCAGTCCGGGACGCACGTGGACGCGCCGTACCACGTGGACGTCACCTGGCCGACCCTGGACGGGCTGCCGCTGGAGCGGTTCACCGGCCCGGCCGTGCTCGCCGACCTGCGCGGGCTGGAGCCCCGGGCGGCCGTCACCCCCGAGTTGCTCGCCCCCGCGCTGGAACGGGCCGCGGACTCCGGCGAGGGCACCGTCCTGCTGCTGGCCACCGGCTGGGCCCGGCACTGGGGCACCGACGCCTACCTCGCCCACCCGAGCCTGACGCCGGCCGCCGCGGAGGCCATCGTGGCCGCCGGGGTGCGCACGGTCGGGGTGGACGCGCTCAGCGTGGACCCGACGCCCGACCCGGGGCCGGGTGACCCCGCGGTGGCCGCGCTGCTGGCCGACCTCACCGACGAGCACGACCCGGACGCCGCCGACGAACCGTCGCTCGCCGCGCACCGGGTGCTGCTGGGGGCGCCCGGCGGCGGAGTGATCGCCGAGAACCTGACCGACCTGCGGGCGCTGCTGGAGGCGCAGGAGGCCGGCCGCCCGGTGACCGTCTCGCTGTTCCCGCTGCGGCTGGTCGCGGCCGACGGCGCCCCGGTACGGGCGGTGGCCCGGCTGGGCTGAACCGCGCCGATCGCCGCCGCCCGTACGCCACTTGGTCTAGACCATCCCCCGGTGGCGGCAGTACGCTGTCCGCCCATGGCTGAGATCATCGGAGTGATCGAGCGACTCTGGCGCTACCCCGTGAAATCCACCGGCGGCGAGCGGCTCGACTCCGTCGAGGTGGACCGGCGCGGCCTGGCCGGCGACCGCCTCTACGCCGTCCGCGACGCGACCGGGAAGCTCGGCTCCGGCAAGAACACCCGCCGCTTCCGCCGGATGGATGGCCTGCTGCGCCTCTCCGCCCGCCTCGGCCACCGGATCGACGGCCCCGAGCTCTTCGACCCGCTCGGCCGCCCGGTCGACCGGCCGACCGCCTTCCTGCGGGCCTACCTCCAGCGCGCGGACGTCGAACTCGCCCGCGAGGACGCCGTCCCGCACTTCGACCGGCTGCCGGTCAGCCTGCTCACCACCGCCACCCTGGACTGGGTCCGCGAGACCGTCCCCTTCGCGGTCGTCGACGAGCGCCGCTTCCGGCCCAACATCGTGCTGCGCACCCCGCCCGGCACCCCGCCGTTCGTCGAGGACGCCTGGTTCGGCCGCCGGGCCCGCGCCGAGGCCCCGGGCAGCGCCCGGCTCGCCTTCGTCACCTCCAGCGAGCGCTGCGCGATGACCGGCGCCCCGCAGCCGGGGCTGCCACACGCGCCCGAGATCCTCAAGGCCGTCGTGCACGCCCACGACGGCCGCCTCGACGCCCTCGCCGAGGTCGCCACCCCGGGCCGGCTCCGGGTCGGCGACCGCCTGGTCCTGGACTGACACCGACTCACTTCGCCGTGCAGGGAGGTCCGATCGGGCAGAACGGGTGTCCGGCCGGGTCGGCGCGGCGCAACGCCCGATTCTCACTCTTTCGGGTGACCGTCACGGCGGCGGACGTCGGGCTGTAGCAGGCTGAAACACCGGAACTGACGATTCGTCAGTCGAACGCCGATCCCACGGAGGCCGCGATGTCCGCAATCCCGAACAACCTCAAGTACACCGAGGATCACGAGTGGGTGGACCTCTCGACGAAGGGCAAGGCCCGCATCGGCATCACCGACTACGCGCAGAAGCAGCTCGGTGACATCGTCTTCGTCGAACTCCCCAAGAAAGGGCAGAAGTTCACGAAGGGCGACGCGTTCGGCACGGTCGAGTCGGTCAAGTCGGTGAGCGACCTGTTCGCACCGATCCCCGGGACGGTCGCCACGTTCAACGAGGAGCTGGAGAGCGATCCCGAGCTGATCAACAGCGACCCGTACGGTGACGGCTGGATCATGGAACTCACCCTGGACGGGTCCGCGGCGCCGACCGAGCTGCTCACGGCCGCCCAGTACAAGGCCCACCTCTCCGAGTAGCGGGCGAGCGGACCGGACGCCCCGCGAACCGGCCGTTCGGGCGGGCGGGCCGAGGGGAACGACCCATGGCATGACGATCCCTCACCGCACGACCGGCACCGGCGACCACCACGTCCTGGTCCTGCACGACTGGTTCGGCACCAGCGCGGGCTGGGGCCCGTTCCTCGACTACCTCGACGGCGGCGCCTTCGGCTACGCCTTCCTCGACTACCGCGGCTACGGCGAGCGCAAGGACGTGACCGGCGACTACACCCTCGCCGAGATCGCCTCCGACGCGCTCGCCCTGGCCGACCAGCTCGGCTGGGACCGCTTCTCGGTGGTCGGCCACTCGATGGGCGGCAAGGCGGCGCAGCAGGTGCTCGCCGAGGCGCCGCTGCGGGTGCGCAAGCTGGTCGGCCTGGCCCCGGTGCCCGCCGGGGCCTACCCGCTGGACGAGGCCGGCGAGGCGCTGTTCCACGGCGCCGCCGGGGACCGGGAGAAGCGCCTCGCGATCCTCGACCTGGTCACCGGGCAGCGGGCCGGCCGGGTCTGGCTGGACCGGATGGTCGACCAGTCCCTGCACCTGTCCACGCCCGAGGCCTTCGGCGGCTACGTCCGCGACTGGACCACCGCCGACCTGGAGCGCCGGATCAGCGGCAACCCGGTGCCGGTCAAGGTGATCGTCGGCGCGCACGACCTCGCCCTGACCGCCGACGTCATGCGCGCGACCTGGCTCACCCACTACCCCAACGCGGAGCTGGAGGAGCTCGGCGGCAGCGGCCACTACCCGATGTACGAGACCCCGGTGGCCCTGGCGGCGTCCCTGGAGGGCTTCCTGCACGACTGACACCCGCCGGCGGCGCGCGGGAGGTCGGCCGGGCCGGCTTCCCGCGTCCGGCCCGGGGAAGCCGCCCCGAACAAGTCTGCTATACTGCCCGCAGGTTCGTGATCTCCGAACCGGCTTCCCGAGGCGCTGCACGGTGGCTCCGCCACCCCGCCTCTCCCGCTCGCTCCCCGGCTCGACGGGTGCACCGCGGCGGACCGCAGGACACAGCACAGCAGCCCGACGACGCGATTCCCGGCCTCCGGGACCCACGATCGTCGACCCCGACACCCTCCAGGCCACCGGCCGGGAGGGTGTTCGTCGTTTTCCGCCCCCGTCACCGGCGCGCCACCGGGCACGCCGGCCTTCGCCATGGAGCCGCTATGACGTCTTCCCCACCGGAGCACCCGGCCGAGCCGGCCGAGCTCCACCGTGAGCAGAACCAGCTCGACCTGCTCTACCGTCAGATGGACGTCCTGCGCGAGGAGACCGGCCGGGAACTGCGCGACGTACTGCACGAGTCCACCGGCACCGCACAGGCGCGGGTGGAGCGCGGGGCCACGGCGGCGCGGCTCGGCCGGCGGCTGGCCGCCCTGGAGGCCGCCGAGCACGGCCTGTGCTTCGGCCGGCTCGACCGGGCGGCCGGTGACCGGCTCTACATCGGCCGGATCGGCGTCCCGGGCATCGGTCCGGACGACGACCCGCTGCTCATCGACTGGCGCGCCCCCGCCGCCCGGCCGTTCTACACCGCCACCGCCGCCGCCCCCCAGGGGGTCCGGCTGCGCCGCCACCTGCTGACCCGCAACCGCCGGGTCCTGCGGGTGGACGACGAGGCGTTCGACGACCTCGCCACCGTTCCCGACGACACCCTGCAACTCTCCGGCGAGGCCGCGCTGCTGGCCGCCCTGCGGCAGAGCAAGACCGGCCGGATGAAGGACGCCGTCGCGACCCTCCAGGCCGAGCAGGACCGCATCATCCGCGCGCCGCACGCGGGCGTCCTCGTCGTCCAGGGCAGCCCGGGCACCGGGAAGACCGTCGTCGCCCTGCACCGCGCCGCCTACCTGCTCTACACCCACCAGCGCCTGGAGCGCACCGGAGTCCTGGTGGTCGGTCCGAACCCGGTCTTCCTCGACTACGTCGGCCAGGTCCTGCCCGGCCTCGGCGAGACCAGCGTGCTGCTGTCCTCCGTCGGCGGGCTGTACCCGGGGCTCTCGGCCGTCGGCGAGGAGCCGCCGGGCGCCGCCGAGGTCAAGGGGCGGCTGGCCATGGCCGACGTCCTGGCGGCGGCCGTACGGGCCCGTCAGGCGGCCGTCACCGAGCCGGTCGAGGTGGTGGTCGGCGGCGAGTTCATCCGGCTGACCCCCGAGTTCCTGGCCGAGGCCGCAGCCGGTGCGATCGGGGACGGCGTCCAGCACAACCTCGCCAGGCCCGCGTTCCGCGAGGCCCTGTTCGACGAACTGGCCGACCGGCTGGCCCGGGTGATCGGCGAGATCGAGGCCGGTTTCGAGGACGTCCTGGCCGGTCAGCTCGACGTCTCGGCACTCGACCGGTCCATCCAGGAGGACCTCGCGAGCGTCTTCGGCGAGGGCGTCGCCGCGTACGACCTCAAGGCGCAGGAGCCGGTCGAGTTCGCCGAGCGGAAGGCCCACTGGCTGGACGCGCTGCCCCGCGACCCGGTGGCCCGCAAGCTGCTGGACTCGCTCTGGCCGCTGCTCACCCCGGAGCAGCTGCTCACCGAGCTGTTCGCCGACCCCGGCCTCCTCGCCGAGGCGGCGCCCCGACTCGGCGACGCCGAACGGGCCCTGCTGCGACGCCCTCCGGCGGCCCCCTGGACCCCCGCCGACGTCCCGCTCCTCGACGAGGCGGCCGAACTGCTCGGCCACGACGACCGGGCCGAGACCGCGCGGGAGGCCGCCCGGCGGGAGGAGCAGAACGACTACGCCCAGGGCGTCCTGGACATCGCGCGCGGCTCCCGCGACCGGGACGGCTCGGCGGAGGACTCCGAGCGGCTGCACGTCTCCGACCTGCTCAGCGCCGAACAGCTGGCCGCCTGGCACACGGAGGCCGATTCGCGCACCATCGCGGAACGGGCGGCGTCCGACCGCTCCTGGGTCTTCGGCCACGTCATCGTCGACGAGGCGCAGGACGTGTCGCCGATGACCTGGCGCCTGCTGGTGCGCCGCTGCCCCACCCGCTCGTTCACCATCGTCGGGGACGTGGCGCAGCGCAGCGAGGCCGCCGACTCGGTCTCCTGGCAGCAGGTCCTCGAACCGGTCTTCGGCACCCGCTGGCGGATGACCGAACTGACCGTCAACTACCGCACCCCCGTGGAGATCATGGCGGCCTCGCACCGGGTGCTGGCGGCGATCGCCCCGGACCTCACCCCGGCGCACGCGGTCCGCGACGGCGCCGAGCCGCCCCGGTACGAGCGCACCACCCCCGAGGAGTTCCCGGCCCGGCTGGCCGAGGTGGCGGCCGGGGCGGCCCGCGGCAGCGCGGGTGCGCGGGTCGCCGTGATCGTGCCCACGGGCGAGCTGGAACGGCTCGCCACGGCCGTCGCCGCGGCGGTCCCCGGCGCCTCCTGGGGCACGGACCCCGACCTGCAGAAGGACGTCGCCGTCCTGAGCGTCCGGCAGGCCAAGGGGCTGGAGTTCGACTCGGTCGTGGTGGCCGATCCCCAGGGGATGCTGGACGGCTCCCCGCGCGGACTCAGCGACCTCTACGTGGCACTGACCAGGGCCGGCCGGAGCCTGCACGTGCTGCACCCCGGCCCGCTGCCGGCCGTCCTGGACCTCCGCGACCGGCAGCCCTCCTGACCGGCCCGCCGGCGCCCGCACCCTCCCCCGCCCCTCCGTCCCCCTGCCCCTCCGTCCCCCTGTCCTCCGTACGCCCGCCCGGATAAGGAATCCACCAACGACATGTCGACCACGCTGACCGTCCCGCTCCGCCAAGTCGCGGGGTTCCGGAACTTCTGGCTCTCCCGCGCGGTGTCCGGCCTCGGGTCCGCCATCACCACCGTCGCGCTGCCCGTCCTGGTCTTCCAGGAGAGCGGCTCGCCGCTGCTGGTCTCGCTGGTCGCGGCCTCCGCGACCCTGCCCTACCTGGCCTTCGGCCTGATCGCCGGGGCGGTCTCGGACCGGGTGGACCGCCGCACCCTGATGATCGTCACCGACGTCCTCAACGCCCTCTGCATCGGCTCCGTCCCGCTGGCCTGGGCGATGGGCTGGCTGACGGCGGGCCACGTCGTCGCGGTGGCCTTCCTGTCGTCGAGCCTCGCCCTGTTCTTCGACGCGGGGGTGTACGGCTTCGTGCCCGACATCGTCGGGAAGGAGAGCCTGACCCAGGCCAACAGCGCGATCTACGGCGCGGAGACGGTCGTCCGCATCGCCGGCAACGCGGTGGCGGGCGGGCTCATCGCGCTGTTCCGCCCGGCCGGCACGCTCGCCCTGGACGCCCTGAGCTTCGCCGTCTCGGCGCTCTTCATCCGGGCCGTCACCAGTGTCGCGGCCCGGATCGCACCCGCGGGCACGCGGCCGGGCTTCAAGGAGTCGATCAGCGAGGGCCTGCGCTTCCTCGCCGGCCACCCCACGCTGCGGGTCATGACGGTGGTCGGCACCCTCCAGTCGTTCTCCGGCGGTGCCATCGTCGGCCAGCTGGTGGTCTTCGCCGACCGGGTGCTGGGCATCCACGGCTCGGACGGGCGCATCGGCCTGCTCTACATGGCGTGGAGCGCCGGCGGCATCGGCGGGTCCATGCTGCTGCCCCGGCTGCGGCGCCGCTTCGACGCCTTCCCGCTGCTGCTGTGGGTGCTGCCGGTCGGGGCGCTGCTCGGCCTCGTCGTCGTCCTCACCACCGACTGGCGGATCGCTCTGGTGGCGCTCGCGGTGTGGGGCACGGCCTACCTCGTCGTCCTGGTGAACACCATGACGTACTCCCAGGAGGTCACGCCGTCCGAGCTCCAGGGCCGGGTCAACACCACCCGCCGGATGCTGTCCTCGGGCCTGGGCGTCCCGCTCGGCGCGCTGGTGGCGAGCACCATCACCCTGTCCGTCGGCATCCGGGCCGGGATGGCCACCGCGGTCGTCTCGATCACCCTCGCCGCCGTGGTCGTGTGGGCGGTGCAGCTGCGCCGTCGGCTGAGCCCGGCGCAGTGAGCAGACGGAGGCCGCGCCGCCCAAGAGGGCGGCGCGGCCTCGTCATCGTGGCCGGAACCGGTTCACCGGCCGGGCTGCTCCTCGAACCGGCGGCGGATCCAGCCGAAGAAGGCGTCCGCGACCTTGCCGAGCTCCGGCTCGGGCATCATGGTGAAGCCGCCGTGCGCGGTGCTCCACTCGTTGAGCACCGGGCCGGATTCGGTCATCAGCCAGTCGATGCACATCCATTCGGCCCGCAGGTCCTGCGCCATCCGGCCGCAGAACTCGGCGACCTCGAAGTGGTCCTCGTTCACCTCGATGCTCCCGCCCTGGCTGACGCTGGCCAGGTAGCCGCCGGGCCGGGGACGGCGGGTCAGGGAGGAGACGACCTTGCCGTCGGCCACGAAGACCCGCATGTCGCCGAGGTGTTCGATCAGGGGCTGCACGATGTAGCCGGAACCGGCCTGGGCGGCGATGTCGATCGTCGCCGCGAGCTGCTGGTCGGAGTCGACCCGCAGGACACCGAAACCACCGGTCATCTCACGCGGCTTGACGACGTACGGTCCGTCGCCGAGCTCCCGCCGCACCTCCTCGATCGCCCGGCGGGCGTACCTGCCGGGGGGCACGGTGACGGTCGGCGCGGTCGGTATGCCCAGGCCGGCGGCGTGCTGGAGCTGGGCGAGCTTGTCGCGCTCCAGGTAGTCGGGGCCGTCGAACGAACGGTTGAGCAGCACCGATCCACTGGCCTCGATGGTGCGGTAGACGGCGCGCAGCGCCTGCAGGCCCTGCGGGTCGGTGGCCATGTCCTCCACGATGAAGCACTGCCGCTGCTCCAGCAGGTCCTCACCGCCGTGGCGCAGGACGGGTCGGCCCACGCAGGACGGCACCAGCTCCGTCGCCCTGATCACCCGGAAGTCGAAGCCGCGGGGCTGCGACAGCACCGAGTAGCGCCGGGTGATGCTCTCCTCGAACGCCTCCACCTCCGCCGGATCGGAGTCCTCGGACTGGTAGATCCATGAGATCACCGGGTTCATACGCGTGAGTCCTTCTCTCGCTGGTGAGTGGGCCACCGCTACCGGGACACCCGGTTGCCGGGCGTCAGACCGAAGCCGGCCGGGACCTGCGCCGGGTCGCTGTCCTGGCTCACGATCCGGTTGTCGCCGTCCACGAAGACCACCCGGGGCTTGAGGTCCCGGGCCTCGTCGTCGGTGACCGTTCCGTACGCGATGAGGATGACCAGGTCCCCGGGGCTGATCAGGCGGGCGGCGGCACCGTTGATGCCGATGACCCCGGAGTCGCGGGGGCCCTCGATGACGTACGTGCTGAGCCGGGCCCCGTTGTCGATGTCCACGATGTCGACCTGTTCGCCCGGGAGCAGGTCGGCGGCCTCCATGAGGTCGGCGCTCACGGTGACCGAGCCGACGTAGTGGAGGTCCGCCTGGGTCACGGTCGCGCGGTGGATCTTGGACTTCATCATGGAACGCAACATGATGCGGTCTCCTTGCATGGTGTCTTGGGGGTGAACTGCCAGGGCCCGTCTTCAAGCCCCCGCCTGCGGGGCGACGGGGGTCTGAACACGGGTCCTAGACCGGTTCGGGCAGTCGGGACCAGACGAAGTAGTAGTCCTCGTAGCCGTCGCCGCACTCGAAGGCGCCGACGACCTCCAGGCCCGCCTTCTCGGCCATCCCGGTGAAGTCCTCCGGGGCGGAGAACCGGTGGTTCTCCTGGACGACGACGGACCCGCCGGGCCGCAGCCGCTCCGCCGCCGCGTCGTAGAACTCCCGGTGGATGGCCCAGTCGGTGTCCTTCCAGATCAGCGGGGAGTGGCTGTGCTGGTACTCCGAACCGGCCGCGACCGCGTTGACGTGCGGCGGGTTGCCGATCATCAGGTCCCAGCGAAGGTCGCCGGGCACGTCGTCGAAGCCGTCCGACAGGTGGAACCGCACCTTCCCGTCGAGGTCGTTCGCCTCGACGGTCCGCGCGACCGCCGCCCCGGCGTCGGGGTTCACGTCGCCCAGGTCGAGGCGGTCGCAGAGACCGGCCGCCAGCAGGGAGAAGCCGATGAATCCGGGGCCGGCACACCACTCGAAGACCGAGCCGACCCGGCCGAAGCGGGACCGGACGAACGGCTCGTAGGCCCGCCCGAAGGCGTTGCCGCCACCGTCGAGTTCGGCCGTGTAGGACACCGAGAGCGGTCCGTACCGGGCCTGCGCGTAGGTCGTCATGCCATCCTCCTGGGAAGGGTTCGGGTGCCGGTCACCGGAGGGCGAGCGCCACGTTCGACAGGGCGCCGTGACCGTGGATGCTGACCACGCCGTCCCGGTCCGGCGGCAGGTAGCGCACCATGCAGCCGGCGTCCCGCCGGTCGAACAGGAACGGGCTGAACACCGGGACCACGTCGGCCTCGTGGCCGCCGGATCCGTCCGGCCCGGCGAACTCCATGCGGTACGGCACCGGTTCCACCAGCTCCTGCGCGATGTGGTCCTCCGCCGCGACGGCCGCGGCGACCACGGCCCGCCAGGTCCGCGGCGGGCACGAGCGGCCCACCACGACCTGGGCGCCGCTCATCCCGATGGCGGGCTTCAGCACGAAGTCCTCCTGCCGGTCCAGCAGCAGCTCCGGCAGCGGCACGGTACGGCCGTGCCGTTCGACCGGACGGTCCCCGACCACCCGGGTCCACGGCAGGTAGCGGGCGACGACCTCCCGGTCCCGGTCCGTCATCCACGGCCGCCCCTCGGAGACCCAGCCGAGCACCTTCTTGTTGGCGATCAGGTAGGCCGTCTGGCTCGCGATCAGGTGGACGCCGGCGTCCAGCGCGGTCCGCACCGGCGCCAGGTCGATGCCGTGCTCGCGCCATTCGAGGATGGTGAAGTGGCGCAGGCCGAGCCGGAAGCGGGGTTCGCCGGGCAGGCCGAGCCCTTCCAGCAGGTCCTCGGGCTCGAACACCTCGGCCGCCAGGCCGCGCCGGCGCAGCGACTCCGCCTGGACCTCGAAGTAGCGGCCGTTCCCCCCGACGTCGCGCAGGGTGCCGACGATCGCCACCGCGGGCGGGACGCCGAGGTCCCGGACGGCGCGGACGAAGAGGTCGTCGCGCACCGCGAGCGGGTCGACGGCGTCGAAGGGCATCCGCCCGGGGCCGCCGAACGCCGCCACCCAGGCGGCGGTGTGCAGGGCGGTGTCCACCACCCCGCCGATGCCGGACCCGATGTTGAACTCCACGAACTTGGGGCCGTCCGCGCCCACCATGACGTCGGGCCGGGCGATGCAGGTGGCGTAGTCCTCCTCCACCGGGCCGGCCGTGAACAGGGGGTACATCCGCTCGTCGGCGCCGAGGGCGGCGATCCGCCCGGCCGCCGTGGGTGCGCGTTCCAGCAGGGTCCGCCGCAGCAGGCCCAGCAGCGCCGCGGTGGCGGTGAACAGTTCGTCGTAGGAGGACCGCGGCAGCAGGACCGGCCGCAGCGATGCCGTGGAGGCCACCACGTGGGCGTACTCGCCGTCCGCCAGCCGGGCCAACTCCGCTTGCACGGCGGCCGGTTCGGCCCGATTGCCGAGCGGCAGCGGCTCGCTGCCGTACCACCGGACGGTCACGAGCCGGCCCTTCCGGTGCGCCGGCCCGCCACCGGGGCGAGGAACCGGTCGAGGTCCACCTCGCGCACCCCCGCCACCCCGGGGGACTTGGCGGAGTAGTCGAGCCGTGGGGCGCGCTGCGCGTCGTGGAAGTAGACCGCCTCCAGGGAGCCGTCCGGGGCCTCGGCGAGCAGCGGGTTGGCGACCAGGTAGTCCCGCACCTCGGGGGTGTCGCTGCGGACCTGGAACCACAGCCGCTTGTGGCCGAAGTGGTTCGGCGGCAGGACCACGCTGGTGCCGAAGCGCCGCTTCCACTGGTAGGTGCCCTTGCTGAGGAAGGGCTCGGTGCCCTGGAAGTCGAGCCGGCGCACGCCGTGGCGGGCGCACCAGTCGATCAGGAGGTGGTAGATCGCCTTGAACGCGCCGCTGTCGTAGTGCTGCTGCGCGCCGTCGGCCACGCCCAGCAGGCGCAGAGTCATGGTGCGGGAGGCCCGGTCCCAGTGGCAGAGCGCCCCGCCGATCCGCTCGCCGCCCTCGGAGAGGACGAACATCCGGCCGTTCCGGAAGAGGCACTCGTAGGAGACGTCCCTGGTCTCGGTGCGCTCCCGGGCCCCGTGCCGCTGGAACATGGTGGGGCGGTAGTGGCCGTCGTAGAAGCGGTCGAACCAGGCCGGGTCGCGGTCGAGGCCCCAGGTCCAGTCGTGGCCCTTCAGGTCGCGCCGGAACTGCTGGCGCTCCCGCCTGGAGATGCGCTGCTGGGCGCTCTCCGGGTCCCCGTCGAAGTCGATCACGAAGTGGACCCGCATCGGCACGACCAGGGAGGCGGCCGCCGGCAGTTCGCGGGCGTGCGCGGCACTCGTGCCGACGATGACGATGTCCGCGTCCGGCAGCCGCTCCGGCGCGCGGAGGGCCGCGCCGGTCAGCCGGCCGGTCCGGCGCGCGGCCCCGAGCCGGTCGGCGTCCCGCCGCAGTTCGGTGAACTCCAGGGTGTACGCGAGGCCCTCGGCCAGGCCCGCGTAGCTCACCGACAGGCCGCCGACCTCGGAGCGGACGGCCGGGACGCCGGCACCGCCCCGGACGTCCCACGCGGCCCGCGCGGTCGCGAGGACGTGGTTGCCGCTGTTGCGCCAGTGGTAGCCGGCGTGCATGCGCAGCCGCTGGTGCAGCGGGGAGCGCGGGGGCGGGACGGCGGGAAGCACGTCGGATCTCACCTCGGCAGGTCGTCGGTTCGTGCGGGCGGTACGGGAGCGGCGGTCACGAGGAGGACGTGGCCTTCAGCACCACGTTCTTGAGGTCCTCGGCGTCCTCCACCGGGTGCAGGTCGCGGACGGTGAGGTGGCCGTAGTCCCGGGCCGTGTAGCTGCCGGACCCGTGGACCAGGATGTCGGTCTCGGTCACCAGCCCGCGGTCGACCGCGTTCAGGACGCCGGTCACCGCCATGGTCAGCGACCACTCGCGCAGCTCGGTGGGGTTCGCCGGCAGCTGCACCCCCGCCGCGCCGAGCATCGCGCGGACCTGCCCGTAGCGGCTCAGGCACTCGGCCAGCGAGACCACGATGCCGGCGCCGCCCTGGCTGTGGATGATCTCGTTCATCCGCGGGGAGGTCGGCGGGTTCCGGGTGTAGAAGGTCGGGTCGAGCGTCTCGCCCGGGTCGAAGGTCGTGGCCGGGTAGTGCGGGTCGGCGCCCTGGGCGTACAGCCCGGTCTCGGCGTCGAGGGCGTACGCGGGGAGGTTGGCGGTGTCGGTGGAGCCGTCGTTGTACAGGCTGAGCACCATGTCGGGCGCGCCCAGGTGCTGGACCAGGAGGTAGCGCGGCGGCAGGGTCCGCGCCCGGACGTCCTCGGGGAGCCGGCTGCGCCCGTACGCGTGGCCGAGCAGGCCGTACGCGCTGGACACCGCGTGGACGTGCAGCCGGGCCTCGTCGGGCGCCGAGGGGAACAGCTCGGCCTCGGCCAGCGCCCTGACCACGTCCGCAGCCAGGTAGTTCTCCAGCTGCAGGGTGTACCAGAGGTTGGTCTCGCCCTCCTTCTCCACCTGGCCCCGGAACTGCTCGGCGAGCCCGAGGGCGATGGTCTTCACCGTGCCGGGCGCTTCGCCGCCGTAGACCGCTATCGGGTTGCGCGCCCGCAGGGCGGGGTCGGTGAACAGCTCCGAGGAGCGCAGCTTGGCCACCGAGCCCTCGGGGACCACCGTGACCACGTTGAGCCGGTCGGCGTCGACCAGGCCGGTCCGGATGGCCCGCAGCACGGCGTCGCGCATGGCGATGGCCTTGTTGGCGGAGGACGGCGTGACGATGGTGACCCGCCGGCCGGTGTCCTGGATGAAGCGGATCGCCCTGGCGACGATGACCAGCGACGCGAAGGTCTTGGTGGTCATGGTGGCCGGGTTGCGGGTGAGGTCGAGCAGTGCGAGGCGCCGGCCCCGGTACGACGGCATTCCGACGTGGCCGAGGGCGGAGACTGACAGGTACTCGCGCATGGCGGGGGTGAGTTCGGGCAGTTCGACGCCCGGGGTGAACCCGTCGGTGTCGTTGTCGTCCCGGTCGCCCAGGAGGTCCCGCAGTGTCGCTCGGATCTCGTCGTAGTACTGGACAAGAGCGTTGTCGAGAACCACTTTTCCGTACCTTTCGGATACTGTTCCCGGCCACGGACCGGCATGTTCGGCCGACGAGTTCTTCGTCCGTGACGGGGTGGACGTCCGCAGTCCGCGCGCGTGGTCGCCGCCTGCTTGGCTCGGCCGTCGTGGTCGACCGCCTCACGCGCCGGACCGTGCCCTGGGGGAGGCCGCGAGCGCCAGGCGCCGGTGGGCGCCGGGCCACGGCAGCGGACGCGCGTTCATGGTGTCGCAGACCGGACGGACCACCGAACGGCCGACGTGCGGCGGGGGGGCGGCCCACGGAATTCCACGTCGCCGCTGTTTCCCAACGCTCCGCGAGACGGTGGCACGGCCTGCTCCCGGAAGCCTCAGCAGGTCGTGCCACCCGTTTTACGCGTCTACTACGGCTTGACGCCGATGTGGAAGCCGTGCTCGTAGTCGAGTTCCCCGACGGTCCTGACGTCGACGAATCCGACCTTGCTCAGCCAGCCCTCGAAGTCCTCCGCGGGATAGGCCATTCCCGTACCGCTGGCGAGAATGTTGAAGTAGAGGCCGAGCCGCGCGCCGTAGATTCCGGTGGTCTCTTCATTCGTGACGTTGTAGTCGTAGATGAAGATCCGGCCGCCGCTGGGCAGCACGTCATAGGCCTTCTTGAGAAGGGTGACGATCTGCTCCGGGGAGAAGATGCCCAGCACGTGGCTGAAAAGCACCGAATCGGCACCCTCGGGGAAGGGGGTGTCGAAGAAGTCGCCGGTGACCAGGTCGATCCGGTCGATGAAGGCCTGTGCTTCCTTGCCGTGGGCGAGCTCCGAGACGCTCGGCTGGTCGAAGACCGTCGAGCGCATGTTCGGGTAGCGGGCGAGCAGGCGGGCCGTGGTGGTGCTGTCGCCGCCGCCGATGTCCAGCAGGTGGCTGACGGTGCCGAACTCCTCGCGCTCCACCAGGTCGTTGATCGACGCGAGGGTGAAGGCCGCCATCGCCTTGTGGAAGACCGCTTCCAGCTCGGGGTTGCGGGTCAGCCGCTTGTAGAGCGTGGGCTCGTCGCCGGGGTAGCTCTCCAGCGCGGTGTTGGTGCCGGCCTTCAGGGCCTTGGTCATCTGGCCGAAGGCGGGGTAGTAGATCTCCTTCCAGCCGATGAGGGTGTGCGCCCAGCTGTCGGGCTCGTCGGACGCCAGGAGGTCCTCGGCGACGGCGGAGTTGCGGTACTTCCCGTCGGTGCGCTCCATCAGACCGGCCGCGCAGATCCCCTGCAGCAGCACGCGGAGCTGGTGGGCCGGGACGCCGGAGAACTCGCGCAGCGCCTCGAAGTCGGAACCCGGGTTCTCCGACAGGTAGATGAACAGACGCAGCTCCGCCCCGGTCGCGGCGGCGTTGAAGAGCGCCGGCGCGTTCATGAGGAAGTCGAACTGCTGATAGTCAGGGCCACTCTTTTGCTGGCTTGGCATTGCCTCTGAGCCTCCGCACCGGAACTCTCGTGAAGATCCGGATGGTTGGGTGGATTCGCGCCATCTGATGACGTAGCAGCTACGCAAACCGGAGTATTGATCGATTGCGTGGACACCGTCAACCACCCGCCGATGTGACGCAGGTTACACCGACCCGCCTCACGGGTGACGTTGCGTCACAGAGTTCACTGTGCTTAGCATGACAAAAGTTTGTCGTGTAACTTGCCTTCCCTTTCGGTCAGTGCACACATATACGGGGAGCGTCAGTGCGGCTGAATAGCTTTGATGAATGGTCACCCCTGAGGGAAATAATCGTAGGCTCGGCCGAGAACTATGTTTCACACGAGCGTGAGCTTTCTTTTGAACTCTTTTTCCATGACAACATCGCCGGGGACAACCGCTCCGAGTGGTACTACCCGCGCCTGACGTCCCGCAGCGGCGACCCGACCGCCGGCGGCACCCGGATCCCGGTCAAGCAGCGCTACGTCGCCGAGCTGAACGAGGACCTGCAGGGCCTGGTCGACACCCTCACCTCCCTCGGAGTGACGGTGCACCGGCCGACCGACGTCGCCCCGGAGACCGCAGAGGTGCGGACCCCGGCCTGGTCTGCCTCGGTGGTCCCGCCGCTGAACCTGCGCGACAACACCCTGATAGCCGGGGACGAGATCATCGAAACCTCGCCGATGATCCGCTCCAGGTACTTCGAGACCCAGCTGCTGAAGCCGGTGTTCCAGGAGTACTTCCGGCGCGGCGCCCGCTGGTCGACCATGCCCCGGCCGCTGATGACCGACGCCTCCTTCGACCTGTCGTACGCGCGCTCCAGCAAGGCCGGCGGCCCGATGGAGCCGATCGAGGACCCGCAGTCGTCGCCCTACGACGTCGGCCACGAGATGCTCTTCGATGCCGCGCAGTGCCTGCGCCTCGGCCGGGACATCGTCGCCAACATCGCGACGGAGAACCACGCCCTCGGCGTCGACTGGCTGGAACGGCACCTGGAGGGCCGCTTCCGCATCCACCGCGTCCACAAGCTGAGCGACAGCCACATCGACAGCATGGTGCTGGCCCTGCGCCCGGGCACGCTGCTGTGCCGCTCGCAGGCCGTGGTCGACCTGCTGCCCAAGCCCCTGCGCAGCTGGGACGTCATCATCCCGCCGGCTCCGGAGACCTACAACTTCCCCGAGTACGCGGACGACGACCTGATCCTCACCAGCCCGTTCATCGATCTCAACGTGCTCTCGGTGAGCCCCGACACCGTCCTGGTCAACGAGGCGTCCCCCGAGCTGATGCGCGAGCTGGAGCGCCACGGCTTCACCGTCGTGCCGGTGCGCCACCGCCACCGCCGGCTCTTCGGCGGCGGCTTCCACTGCTTCACCCTCGACACGGTCCGCGAGGGCGGTCCCGAGGACTACCTCGACTGATCGACCGGCAGCGCCTCTCACACGAAAGGAGGTCGACCGTGCCCACGGACCCCGTGCCATCCCATCCGACCGAGCGCGTCCGTCCGTTCGATCCGCCCGTGGACCTGATGCAGTGGCAGGCCGACGAGCCGCTGCGGCGGATGAGCTACCCGGACGGCCACGTCGGCTGGGTGGTGACCAGCCACCAGCTGGCCCGCCAGATGCTCACCGATCCCCGCTTCAGCGCCCGTTCCGAGTTCAAGCGGGCGCCGGTGTACCGGCCCGGCGCGGATCCGTTCTTCGGTGTCCCCGCGCTGCCCGGCTGGCTGGTCGACATGGACCCGCCGGAGCACACCAGGCTGCGGCAGCAGCTGGCCGGCCAGTTCACCGCGCGCCGGATGCGGGAGATGCGGCCGCAGATCGACCGGATCGTCGACGAGCTGCTGTCCGGCCTGGAGCGCTCCGGCCCCGGGACGGACCTCGTCGAGGCCTTCGCCCTGCCCCTGCCCTCGCAGGTGATCTGCGAGCTGCTCGGTGTCCCGTACCACGAGCGCGCGGAGTTCCAGCACAACAGCAAGCGGCTCTTCGACCTGGAGTCCACCGCGGCCGAGACCTCCGCCGCCATGGACCAGCTGTACGCCGTGGTGCGCGAGATCGCCGCGGGCCGCTCGAAGGACGAGACCCCCGGTCTGCTCAGGTCGCTCGCCGAGGACGGCACGCTGGACACCGAGGAGATCGCCGGCGTCGGGGTGCTGCTGCTGACGGCGGGCCACGACTCCACCATGGGCTCGCTCGGGCTCAGCGTCCACGCCCTGCTGTCCCACCCCGACCAGCTGGCCAGGCTGCTCGCCGACCCGTCGATCGTGGACAACGCGGTGGAGGAACTGCTCCGCTACCTGACGATCTTCCACTTCGGTGTGCCGCGGACCCCGCTGGAGGACCTGGAGTTCGGCGGACAGCACCTCAAGGCCGGCGACTCCGTCACCGTGTCGCTGTCCGCGGCCAACCGGGACCCGAATTGGTTCCAGGACGAGGCCGACCGGCTGGACCTCGGCCGGCGCACCACCGGCCACCTCGCCTTCGGCTACGGCATCCACCAGTGCCTCGGCCAGAACCTCGTCCGCATGGAGATGCGCGCGGCACTCCCCGCGCTCTTCCACCGCTTCCCGACGCTCGAACTGGCGGTTCCGGCCGACGAAGTCCCGCTCGCCACCGACCGGAGCGTGTACGGCGTGCACCGCCTGCCCGTCACCTGGTGACGCCGACCGCACCGGAGGACACCATGCGCGTATCCGTGGACACGCACACCTGCATCGGAGCGGGCCAGTGCGCCATGGCCCTGCCCGAGGTCTTCGACCAGGACGACACGGACGGCCTCGTCGTCCTGCTGGACGAGACGCCGCCCGAGGATCTGCACGACGCCGTGGACGAGGCGGTCAGGCGCTGTCCGGTGCAGGCGATCACGACCACCGACTCCTGACCGCCACCCCTGACCGCCACCCCGCCGAGAAGGGCACCGCTCCCATGCGACTCAACAGCTTCGACGACTTCACCCCGCTCAAGGAGATCATCGTCGGCTCCGCGGACGGGTACGCCGACCGCATCCGCGACCTGTCGTTCGACATGTTCATCAGCGACAACCTGTCGGGCACCCGGGGCTACTTCCCGAGCCTGTCGACCTGGCGCGACAGCGAGGCCCGCCGGCTGCGCAACGAGCCCGACCGCCTGGCCCTCAAGGAGCGCTTCCTCCGGGAGCTCATCGAGGACGTGGAGGGCGTGGTCGAGCAGCTGGAGGCCCTGGGAGTGACGGTGCACCGCCCGCTGGAGCCCGCCGCCGACCTCACCCGGGTCACCACCCCCGCCTGGGACGCCGCGGTGGTGCCCCCGCTCAACCTGCGCGACAACACCCTCGTCATGGGCGACGAGATCATCGAGACCCCGCCGACCCTGCGCGCCCGGTACTTCGAGAACCAGTTCCTCAAGCCGACCTTCATGGGCTACTTCGCCCAGGGGGCGCGCTGGACGGTCATGCCGCGGCCGATGATGACCGACGCCTCCTTCGACCCGGACAACGACAACCCCGCGCCCAACATCGAGGTCCCGGAGAACCCGCAGCCGTCCCCGTACGACTCCGGCCTGGAGCCGATGATCGACGCCGCGAACTGCCTCCGGCTCGGGCGCGACCTGATCGTCAACGTCGCCAACCGCAACCACGCACTGGCCTACGACTGGCTGGAGCGCCACCTCGACGGGCGCTTCCGGGTGCACCGCATGAACAAGCTGACGCAGAGCCACATCGACAGCGTCGTGGTGCCGCTGAGGCCGGGCACGCTGCTGCTCCGCTCGGCCGACGTGCTGGACTACCTGCCCGAGCCGCTGCGCACGTGGGACGTGATCGTGCCGCCGGCGCCGCAGATCAGCGACTACCCGCAGTACGAGAACGGCGACCCCATCCCGCCCAGCCCGTACATCGACCTCAACGTGCTCTCCATCGACGAGAACACCGTCATGGTCAACGACGCCTGCAAGACGCTGATCCGGACCCTGGAGGAGCACCGCTTCACCGTCGTCCCGGTCCGCCACCGCCACCGCCGGCTGTTCGGCGGCGGCTTCCACTGCTTCACCCTCGACACGGTCCGCACGGGCGGTGCCGAGGAGTACATCTGACCCGGTCCTCCCCCACTCGTGTCGTAGGGAAGCAGAACCATGCGCATAACCTCTGGCGGGGCCGCCGCGGACGACGAGCCCGGACCGGACCTCTCCGATCCGCACTACTTCGGCACCGGGGACCCCCACCCGGTCTGGACCCACCTGCGCGCCCACGATCCCGTCCACCGCCAGTGCCCGATGGGCGGCAAGCCGGAGTTCTGGGCGGTCACCCGGTACGCGGACGTGTCCCGGGTGCTCTCCCAGCACGGCGAGTTCACCGCCACGCGGGGCAACATCCTGACGACCCTGGGGCAGACCGACATCGCCGGCGGGAAGATGCTCGCGGTCACCGACCCGCCGCAGCACAAGCGGCTCAAGGACCCGCTGTCCCCGCACCTGACCAGGCAGGCGGTCCAGGCGTACGAGCCCGCGCTGCGGGAGTTCTCCCGCCGCCTGCTCTCGGTCGGTGCCCGGCAGGACACCTGGGACTTCGCGGCCCAGGCCGCGTACTACCCGATCGCGATCGCGGGGCTGCTGCTCGGCATCCCGGAGTCCTCCTGGAACCGGCTGAGCCACTTCACCTACGCGGCGGTCGCCGAGTCCGACCCGGACTACGCCGGAACCGGCGACTCCCGCTCCGCCGTGCTCAACCGGGCGCACTCCGAGATCTTCCTGTACTTCCACACCGAGGTGTCCCGCCCCGGCCGGGAGGAGGCGGACGACCTCATCGGGGCACTGCTGCGGGCCGCACCGGAGGGCGAGCAGCTGAGCCGCGAGGAGGTCCTCCTCAACGCCTACAGCCTCCTCATCGGGGCGACCGTCACCACCTCCCACGCGGCCGCCGCCGGCCTGCTCGCCCTGCTGGAGAACCCCGCCGAACAGGAGCGCTGGCTGGCGAGCGGGGACACCGAGTCCCTGGTGGAGGAGATCCTGCGCTGGTCCTCACCCGCCAACCACGCGCTGCGGCACACGACCGGAGAGGTGCGGATGGGCGACACGACCATCGGCGCCGGCCGGCCGGTCACCGCGTGGCTGGGCTCCGCCAACCGCGACGAGACCGTGTTCGACGAGCCCTTCCGCTTCCGGGCCGACCGGACCCCCAACCGTCACATCGCGTTCGGCGTGGGCGCCCACCGCTGCATCGGGACCCACCTGGCCCGGCTCGCCCTGACCGTCCTGTTCGACGAGATCGCCAGGAACTTCGAGCGGATCGAGTCGGCCGGGGAGCCGCGCCACCTGCACTCCACCTTCATCGCGGGGATCAAGAGCCTCCCCGTGCGAACGGTCCTGCGACCGGACGGAGCCGGGCTCCGCGACCTCCCACCACTCGGCGACACCTCTGAGGAAGCACTGTGACAGCCCCGGCACACCCGACGTCCGCCCCGCTCGAACCGGGCCCGGCCCCCTGGTCGCACCCCTCCCACCACGTGGTCCGGTGCCTCCGGCTCACCGGGGAGTTCGACCCCGCGGCGGCGCACCGCGCGCTGCAGGAGCTGACCGCGCGGCACGCCGTCCTGCGGACCGTGCTCCCCGCGTCCACCGGACCGGCGGTGCCGCAGCCCGCCGCGCCGGACACCGCAGGCGCGGCGCAGGCCGACTTCGCCGCGGTCCGCGTACCGCCGGAGGAGGAGGCGACCGCGCACGCCGCCCGGCTGGCCGCCGAGCCCTTCGACCTCGCCCGCGGCCCGCTGCTGAGGGTCCGTGCGCTGCGGGTCGGCGAGCAGGAGTGGCTGCTGCTCGCCGTCGCGCACCGGCTGGCGCTCGACCCGGTCTCCCTGGACGCCCTCCTCGTCGAGCACGCGCTCGCCCACACCGCCGTACGGCGGGGGGAGCCGCTCCCCGCCACGCAGGCCCCGGAGCTCCGCTGGCCCTCCGCCGCGGAGGCGAGCGTCGAACTCGACCACTGGCTGGACCGGCCGGAGGCGCTCCCCGTCGTCGACCTGCCGACCGACCGGCCCCGCCGGCCCCGGACCTCCCGCCCCGGCGGCGTGGAACACTTCTCCCTTCCGGCCGGCCTCGCGCCGCGCCTGCGCGAACTGTCCGGAACGGCCGACGCGTCCAGCGCCCTGTGCGCCGCCGCACTCGCGCTGCTCGCCCGGCAGACCGGACAGCAGGCCGTCCCGCTCCTGGTCCCGGTCCGCCCCGACCCGGACACCCCGCTCGGCCGGCCGGAGACCGACGTCGTCCTGGACCTCCGACTGGACGGCAAACCGACCTTCCTGGACGTCGTCGAGCAGGCCCGGGCGGAGCTGGCCCGGGCCCGCGCGCACGCCACCGCCCTGCCGCCGGGAGCCCTGGCCGGGCCGGCCGGAGCCTGCGGCGACCCGGCCCGCCAGCCGGTGCCGGTCAGACTCGCCGCCCGGAACTTCGGCACCGCGCTGCCGGACTATCCCGGTGCCACCTGCACCCCCGTCGACCTGCACCCGGGCACGGCCGCCCGGGACCTCTCGCTCGTCTTCGAGCTGCGCGGGGACGACCTGCGCGGAACGGTCGAGTACGACGCCGACCTGTTCGAGCCGGTCACCGCGCGGCGGCTGGCGCGGCGGATCGAGCTGCTGCTCACCGCCGCCACGGAGAACCCGCACACACCGGTCGCCGCCCTGCCCGCGCTCCCGCCCGAGGAGCGCGCCCTCGTGGTGACCGAATGGAACCGCACCGGGCGGGACTTCCCGCGCGACCGCACCACCGCCGCCCTGTTCGAGGAGCAGGTCCGCCGCGACCCCGCGGCGACCGCCCTCGAACACGAGGACGTCCGGCTCGGCTACGGCGAACTGAACACCCGGGCGAACCGGCTGGCCCACCGCCTGATCGCGTGGGGCGTGGGCCCCGACGTCCCGGTCGGCATCTGCCTGCCCCGGTCCGTCGACATGATCGTGTGCCTGCTGGCCGTGCTCAAGGCCGGCGGCGCCTACCTCCCGCTCGACCCGGACCACCCCGCGCAGCGGCTCGCCTTCGTGGTCGGCGACGCCGGGGCCCCGGTCGTCCTCACCGACACCGCCCACGCGGAGGCCTTCGCCGGGTCCGCCGCCCGGGTGCTCCGGCTCGACGCGCCGGACGACACGGAGCCGACGGACGGCCTGCCGGCGACCGACCCGGTCGTCCCGGCGGCCACCGCCGAGCACCTCGCGTACGTCATCTACACCTCGGGCTCCACCGGCGCCCCCAAGGGCGTCGCCGTCACCCACCGGGCCCTCAGCCGACTGGTCAAGGGCGCGGACTACGTACGGCTCGGGCCCGACGAGGCGCACCTGCAGCTCTCCCCGCTCACCTTCGACGCCTCGCTGATCGAGCTGTGGGGCGCGCTGCTGAACGGCGGCACGCTGGTCCTGCCACCGTCCGGGCTGCCCTTCCCCGACCTGCTCAAGGTTGCGCTGCAGCGCCACCGGATCACCACGCTGCTGCTCGTCTCGCCCCAACTCCACGTGGCGGCCGAACAGTTCCCCGAGGAACTGGCCCGCGTCCGACAGCTGATGGTCGGCGGTGACGTCCTCTCGCCGGCCAGCGCCGCGCAGCTGCTGCCGCACCTGACCGACACCAGCTTCCTGCACGTGTACGGCCCCACCGAGTGCACCCTCTTCGCCACCTGGAAGCCCATCGAGGCCGCCGACACCACCCGCCCCACCATCCCCATCGGCCGTCCGATCGCCAACACCCAGACCTACGTCCTCGACGAGGACCTGGCACCGCAGCCCGTCGGCGTCGCCGGTGACCTCTGGCTCAGCGGCGACGGCCTGGCCCGGGAGTACCTGGGCCGCCCCGACCTCACCCGGGAACGGTTCCTGCCCGACCCGTTCGGCCCTCCGGGCAGCCGGATCTACCGCACCGGCGACCTGGCCCGCTGGCTGCCGGACGGCAACCTCGAATTCCTCGGACGCGGCGACGACCAGGTCAAGATCCGGGGGTACCGGATCGAGCTGGGCGAACTGGACGCGGCCCTCGCCGCGCACCCCGACGTCCGGGCCGTGGCCACCGTGGTCCGCGACGACGCGCCCGGCGGGCCGGCCCTGGCCGCCTACCTGGTGGGCGACGCGCGGCCCGACCACGCCCAGCTGCGGGAGTACATGGCGGCCCGGGTGCCGTCCTACATGATCCCGGCGGCCTTCGTCTGGCTCGACGAGATCCCGCTGACCGCGAACGGCAAGCTCGACCGCAAGGGCCTGCCCGCACCGGAGTACGACTCCGGGGCCGGCCCGGACACCGCCCCGCGCACCCCGGTGGAGGAACGGGTCCTGTCCGTCATGGCGCAGACCCTCGAACGCGAATCCGTCGGCCCCGACGACGACTTCTACGCGCTCGGCGGCAACTCGCTGCTGCTGGTCACGCTCTTCACCCACCTCCAGTCGGCCTTCCCCGACGCCGGGTTGAGCCTCGTGGACCTGCTGGACAACCGCGCCGGCGGGCAGATCGCCGCACTGCTGGAAACCCGGCGGGGCACCGCGTGACCGCCGACCCGACGCCCTGGCTGCTGGGCTCCCCGGCCGGCCGCGGGGCCGGGGAGCGGCTGTTCTGCTTCCCGCACGCGGGCGGCGGGGCGAGCGCCTTCGCCTCCTGGCGCCCGCACCTGCCCGACTCGGTGGACCTGCGCCCGGTCCAGCTCCCGGGCCGGGAGAACCGGGTCGGCGACCCCCTGCCGGCCACGCTCGAAGAACTCACCGTCCAGGTGGCCGGGGCCCTGCTCCCGCTGCTCGAACCGCCGTACGTCCTGTTCGGCCACAGCTTCGGGGGTCTGCTCGCCTACTCGCTGACCAGGCACCTGCACGAGCACGGCCACCCGCTGCCCCGGGCCCTGCTGATCTCCGGTGCCCGGCCGCCGCACCTGGCCGCCGACACCGCGTACCACGCGCTGCCCCACGACGAACTCCTCGACTTCCTGCGCGCCACCAACGGAGTTCCCGACGTCCTCCTGCAGCACGAGGAGTTCGTCCGCCGACTGCTGACCGGCCTGCGGGCCGACCTCGCACTCGCCGCCGAGTACCGGCCCGCCCCCGCCGCACCCCTGCCGTGCGACGTCCGGGTCTTCGCGGCGACGGAGGACCCGGTGGTCCCGCCCGCCGCCCTGGAGGGCTGGCGGGCCTACGCCGGCGGGGAGTTCACCGTCCACCGGCGGCCGGGCGACCACCACACGGTCTACGAGCCCTCCGGCGGCCTGTTCGACGCGATCGTGCGCTCGGGGCTGACCCGCCCATGACGGCCCGCGCCGGTACGGACCGGCCACGTGCCGCGAGAACACCCACGAGGAGATGACCCAGCATGCACACACCCGTGCCGACCCAAGCAACGGCGGCGCAGCCCGACCCGTCCCGCGGCGCGGCGTCCCGTGCCACCGGGGTCCCGCGCTTCCGCGGGGACCACCCGGCGGACACCCGCCTGCTGACCGCCTGTCTCGACGCCTTCGCGGACCAGACCGCGGCGCTGCCGCCGCGCGCCGAGCGCACCCCCGCCGAGCGCGACAGCGCGGAGCACGTCGCGCGCGCCGCCCGGCAGGCCCGGCACCAGTTCCTCGACCTGCACGCGGGCCGCGTCTACGACGAACTCACCACCGGCCGCCGCCGCCAGGTCCGGGTGGACGACCTCGCGTTCGCGGCGGCGGAGGCCTACCCCGGGCTGGTCCCCAGCCGCGCGCAGATCGCCGCGGACCGCCTGGTCCCGCAATCCGCGAAGTCCGGCGGGGAGCTCGACCAGGGCGTCTTCTTCACCCACCTGCTGGGCCTGCGCGACACCGGCGAGCACCTGCTGCGGTCGATGCTGGCCCCCACGCCCCGGGCCCTGGAGCTGCTCCCCGAGTTCCGCCGGACCGGCCACCTGGACCTCGGCCAGGCCACCGTCCGCCGCGACGGCTTCGTGGCCGAGGTGACCATCTGCAACCAGCACGTCCTCAACGCCGAGGACGACGCGGTGGTCGAGGCCCTGGAGACCGCCATCGACCTGGCCCTGCTCGACGACGAGGTCGCGGTGGGCGTGCTGCGCGGCAGCGAGCTCTCCCACCCCCGGTACCGGGGCCGGCGGGCGTTCGGGGCCGGCATCAACCTGACCCACCTCTACGAGGGGAAGATCTCCTTCGTGGACTTCATGCTCCGGCGCGAGCTGGGGTACATCCGCAAGCTGATCCACGGACTGAGCAGCCCGGGGGACGACCTGCTCGACCTGCCCGGCGGCAAGCCGTGGATCGGCGCCGTCGAGACCTTCGCGATCGGCGGTGCGACCCAGGTCGCGCTCGTCCTCGACCGGGTCGTCGCGGGATCCGACGCCTACTTCTCGCTGCCCGCGCTCAACGAGGGCATCATCCCCGGCGCCGCCAACCTGCGGCTGGGCCGGGTGGTCGGGCGGCGGATGGCGCAGCGCCTGATCTTCCACGGCGAGCAGGTCCCGGCGGACAGCCCCCAGGCGCTGGCGCTCTGCGACGAGGTCGTCAAGCCCGACGAGGTCGACGCGGCCGTGGCCTCGGCGGCCGACCGGCTGGCCGACCCGGCCGTACCCGCCAACCGCCGGATGATGCACCTGGCCGAGGAGTCCGACGACCTGTTCCGGACCTACCTGAGCCGGTACGCACTGGAGCAGTCCGTTCGGATGCACAGCGCGGACGTGGTGGCGAAGCTGGAGCGCACCTGGGTCAACCGGCGGGCGTCCGCGAAGCCGGACGGGGACTCCGCCGCGCAGGCCTGACGGACCGCCGTCCCTCCTCCGCCACCGGCCGCCCGGCATCGGCCGCCCACCACCGCAGAGAACCCGAAGCGAACCCGCAGAGACCCCGCAGAAACCACGCAGAGAAAGCGAGCCCCTCCCCATGTCCGCCACGGCCACAGCGTCCGAGCAGGGCCTCCGACCGGCGGCGACGGCGCTGCTGCCGTCCGCCACCCCGGTCCGGCTGGTCACCGAGGCCGGCACCGCGGCCACGACCCCCTCGGGGTACCAGGCGCCCCCGGCGGAGCGGCTCCGCGAGGCGTACCGGCGGATGGTGGTGGGGCGGCGCTTCGACCAGCAGGCGACCGCACTGACCAGGCAGGGCCGGCTCGCCGTCTACCCGTCGAGCCGGGGGCAGGAGGCCTGCCAGATCGCCGGCGTCCTCGCCCTGCGGGACGGGGACTGGCTGTTCCCCACCTACCGCGACACCGTGGCCCTGGTCGCGCGGGGCGTGGACCCGGTGGAGGCCCTGACCCTGCTGCGCGGCGACTGGCACTGCGGCTACGACCCGACGGCGGTCCGGGTCGCGCCCCAGTGCACGCCGCTGGCCACACAGCTGCTGCACGCCGTCGGCATGGCCGACGCCGTGCGCCGCAAGGGCGAGGACGGCGTGGTGATGGCCTTCGTCGGGGACGGCGGGACGAGCGAGGGCGACTTCCACGAGGCGCTGAACTTCGCCGCGGTGTTCCGTTCCCCGGTGGTCTTCCTGATCCAGAACAACCAGTACGCGATCTCCGTGCCGCTCGCGCGGCAGACCGCCGCACCGGCCCTCGCGTACAAGGGGGTCGGCTACGGGGTGCGCTCCGAACAGGTCGACGGCAACGACCTGGTGGCGGTGCTGTCGGTGCTGGACGCGGCCGTCGAGCACGCCCGGTCCGGTCAGGGCCCGTTCCTGGTGGAGGCCCACACCTACCGCGTGGACGGACACACCAACGCCGACGACCCCGGCCGCTACCGGGACGAGGAGGAGGTCCGCCGCTGGGACGCCGCGGACCCGCTGGACCGCCTGGAGACCTACCTGCGCGGCGCCGGGCTGCTCGGCGAGCAGGACGTCGACTCCGCGCGGGAGGCGGGCGACGCCCTGGCGGTGGACCTGCGGGCCCGGATCGACGTCGAGGAGCAGCCGGACCCGCTCGAACTCTTCGAGCACGTCTACGCCGAGCCCACCCCCCAACTGCGCGAGCAACGCGACCAGCTGGCCGCCGAGTCGGCCGACACGGAGAACTGACATGGGAACGGCCACGATGGCCCAGGCGCTCAACGCGGCGCTGCGGGACGCGCTGCGCGAGGACGAGCGGGTGCTGGTGTTCGGCGAGGACGTCGGCCGGCTCGGCGGCGTCTTCCGGATCACCGACGGGCTGACCGCCGAGTTCGGCGAGCACCGCTGCTTCGACACGCCGCTCGCCGAGTCGGGCCTGGTCGGGCTGGCCGTCGGGCTGGCGATGGGCGGGTTCCGGCCGGTGGTGGAGCTCCAGTTCGACGCCTTCGCCTACCCGGCGTTCGAGCAGATCGCCTCGCACGTGGCGAAGATGCGCAACCGCACCCGGGGGCGGGTCTCCCTGCCGATGGTCCTGCGCATCCCGTACGGCGGCGGGATCGGCGGCGTCGAGCACCACAGCGACTCCAGCGAGGCGTACTACGCGCACACCCCGGGGCTGAAGGTCGTCACCCCGGCGACCGTCGAGGACGCCCACTGGCTGCTGCGGGACGCCGTGCGGGATCCCGACCCGGTCGTGTTCCTGGAGCCCAAGAAGCAGTACTGGTCCAAGCAGGACGTCGACCTGGAACGGCGCGGGGCGCCGCCCTTCGGCCGGGCGGCGGTCCGCCGCGTCGGACGCGACGCCACGCTGATCGCCTACGGCCCCGCCGTCCCGGTCGCGCTCGCCGCGGCGGCCGAGGCGGCGCTCGACGGCATCGAGCTGGAGGTCGTGGACCTGCGCACGCTCGTGCCCTTCGACGACGACACGGTGACGGCGTCGGTGCGACGGACCGGCCGCTGCGTGGTCGTCCAGGAGGCGCAGGGGTTCGCCGGCGTCGGCGCCGAGATCGCCGCGCGGGTGCAGGAGCGCTGCTTCCACTCGTTGGCCGCACCCGTCCTGCGCGTGGCCGGGTTCGACATCCCTTACCCGCCACCGAAGTTGGAGCACGCCCACCTGCCCGGGGTGGACCGGGTGCTGGACGCCGTCCACCGCCTGCAGTACGACGACGAGCCGGACACCCGGCACCTCGCGCGGGTGGCCTCGTGACCGCCGCGGCCGGGCCCCGGGTCTTCCTGCTGCCCGACCTGGGCGAGGGCCTCACCGAGGCGGAGGTCGTCGGCTGGCGGATCGCCGCCGGGGACACCGTCGAGGTGGACCAGGTGGTCGTGGAGGTCGAGACGGTGAAGGCGGCCGTCGAGGTGCCCGTGCCGTACGCCGGGACGGTGCTGGAACTGCACGCCGAGGTGGGGGCGGTGGTCGCGGTCGGGGCGCCGCTGGTCTCCGTCGCTGCGGCCGTACCCCCCTCCTCCGAGCCGTCTCCCTCCTCCGAACTGCGCCCCTCCTCCGAGCTGCCTCCCGCGCGGGAGGCCCACGGCGAGGAGGCGCCGGCACCGAGCGGCAACGTCCTGGTCGGCTACGGGACGCGGCCGGTCCCGCCCGGCCGCCGCCGCGGCCGCGGCGCCACCAGCCGGACCGGGGCGCCGGAGCGGTCCGCCGCCCCGCTGGTGATCTCCCCGCTGGTCCGCGCGCTCGCACGCGAGCACGGCGTCGACCTCACCCGGCTCACGCCCAGCGGGCCGCACGGCGTCATCCTGCGCCGTGACGTCGAACGGGCCCTGCGGCCCGCGGTGGATCCCGCTCCGCGGGAGCGCATCCCGCTGAGCGGCCTGCGCCGGGCCGCGGCCGAGAAGCTGACCCGCAGCAGTGCGGTCCCGACCGCCACCACCTGGGTCGACGTGGATGCCACCGGCCTGCTCCAGGCCCGGGACACCCTCCGGGACGCCACCCCGGACCGGCCGATCGGGCTGCTCGCGCTGCTGGCGCGGATCTGCGTCGCCGCGCTCCGCCGGTTCCCCGAGCTGAACTCGACCGTGGATGCGGCGCGGGAGGAGATCGTCCGCTTCCCCCACGTGAACCTGGGCTTCGCCGCGCAGACCGACCGCGGTCTCGTCGTGCCCGTGGTGCGGGACGCGCACCTGCGGACGACCGCCGAACTGGCGGCCGAACTCGTCCGGTTGACCGCTCTGGCGCGCTCCGGCAGCCTGCCGCCGGGGGAGCTGACCGGCGGCACCTTCACACTCAACAACTACGGCGTCTTCGGTGTCGACGGCTCCACGCCGCTCCTCAACCACCCCGAGGCCGCGATCCTCGGCGTCGGACGCGTCGTGGACAAGCCCTGGGTCACGGACGGCGAGCTCGCCGTCCGCAAGGTCACCCAGCTGTCCCTCACCTTCGACCACCGGGTCTGCGACGGGGCGGTGGCCGGCGGTTTCCTGCGCCATGTCGCGGACTGCGTGGAGCGCCCGGCCCTGCTCCTCGCCGCCCTCTGACCACCGCCGCCGCCCCGCCCGCACCGTCCCGCCACCGCAGCACCCCGCCCAGCACCGCCCGATCCGCACCCCTCCGCAGGAGTTGACGATGAGCCCGGCCTTCCCCCTGGTCCGCACCACGAGTCCGGTGCCGGAGGCGGAACGCGCGGCGATCCTGGCCGCACCGGAGTTCGGCCGGCACTTCACCGACCACATGGCCCAGGCCCTCTGGACACCGGAAGCCGGCTGGCACGACCGCTCCGTGGGCCCGCTGAAGCCGTTCTCCCTGCACCCCGGCACGGCCGCGCTGCACTACGCCCAGGAGGTCTTCGAGGGGCTCAAGGCCTACCGGCACGCCGACGGCAGCGTCTGGCTGTTCCGCCCCGAGCGCAACGCGCGCCGCTTCGCCCGCTCCGCGGCGCGGATGGGCCTGCCCCCGCTCCCGGAGGAGGACTTCCTCGCGAGCGTCGAGGCCCTGGTCCGCGCGGACGAGCCCTGGGTGCCGGTGACCGCGGGCGAGGAGAGCCTGTACCTGCGGCCGTTCATGTTCGCCGCCGAGACCTTCCTCGGTGTCCGTCCGGCCGAGCGGGTCGCCTACTCCGTGATCGCCTGCCCCACTCGGCCGTACTTCTCCGCGGGCACCGGCGGCGTGGCCCTGTGGGTCAGCACGACGTACACCCGGGCGGGCAGGGGCGGCACGGGCGCCACGAAGTGCGGCGGCAACTACGGGGCGAGCCTGGCCGCGCAGGCGGAAGCCCTGCAGCACGGCTGCGACCAGGTCCTCTACCTCGACAGCACGGACGAGGAGGGCTGCATCGAGGAGTCCGGGGCGATGAACCTCTTCCTGGTCACCGCCGCCGGCGAGCTGGTCACCCCGGCACTCGGCACCATCCTGGAGGGCGTCACCCGCGACACCGCGCTCACGCTCGCCCCCGACTTCGGCCTGGCTCCGGTCGAACGCCCCGTCACCTTCAAGGAGTTCCGGGCCGGCCTCGCCGACGGCACCATCACGGAGGTCTTCGCGGCGGGCACCGCCGCCGTCCTCACCCCGGTCCTCGGCATCAAGGGCGAGGGCTACGCCCTGACCGTCGGCGACGGCACACCCGGCCGGCTCACCACGGCCCTGCGCGAGCGGATGCTCGACCTCCAGTACGGCCGGGCCGAGGACACCCACGGCTGGCTGCGGCGCGTCCTGTGAGCACCGTCGTCCTCGTCCTGCTCGGCCTCCTCACCACGGCTCTCGGCTCCCTCTGGGCCGCCGACTTCCGGGGGATCGTGACCCGCCTCCACCGCCGCCAGCTCGCCGAGCGCGCCGGCCTCCCCCCGCACCTGCGCCGTGCCGCCCCTCCCCCGACCGCCCCCGCCGCCCAACGCGCCCTCGGCGCCCTCCTCGCCCTCGTGGGCCTCACCCTGCTCCTCACCGGCCTCCACACCCTCACGTCCTGACCGCCGGGGCCCGGGCGGTGGCGCGGTACTCCCCCGGCGGGCGGCCGGACACCGACGAACTGCCGGCGCTCGACGCACCGGAGGGGCGTACGGAAGTCGGTGCGCGCCGGGTAGACGATGGCGCATGGACCCGAGACCCGTGCGCATTGGGCGTCTCATCTTCGTCACCTACGTTCTAGGCATGACAGAAAAGCGAGTTGACGATGCGTCGGCCGTGCTGGTGGTCGGCGTCTCCGGGACGGTCGGGCGGCACGTCGGGCTGCAGCTCGCGGCCGCCGGGGCACGGGCGCGGACGCTGACGCAGCGGGACCTGCTCGACCCGGCGTCCCTGGAGGCGGCGGCGCAGGGCGTCGACGCGGTGCTGCTGGGGTGGCCGCACCCGACGGCGGAGGCGGCGACGGACGCGGTGGGCGTGCTGGCCCGGGAGGTCGGGCGGGTGGTCTTCCTCTCCTCGGCGGCCGTCCGGGACGTCCCCGAGCAGCCGGAGGGCGAGATCGAGGCGCTGCTCGCCCGGAGCGGGGTGCGGTACACCGTGCTGCGGGCGTACGGGTTCGCGGCCGCGCTGCAGTGGGCGGAGGAGATCCGCGCCGGGGACGCCGTGCGGGGCTACGGCGGTGCGGCCGAGCTGAACCCGGTGGACGAGCGGGACATCGCGGCGGTCGCCGTCCGGGCCCTGGTCGAGGACGGCCACGTCGGCGCCCGGTACGTGCTGACCGGCCCGGAGTCGCCGACCCAGGCCGAGCAGGTGGGCATCATCGGGGAGGCGGCCGGCCGGCTGGTGGCCTGGGAGGAGATCCCGCGCGAGGCCGCCCGCCACCGCATGACGGCCACCGGCCGGCCCGGGGCGGCGATCGACAGCACGCTGGACTTCATCCACGCCCGCATCGCCGACCCCGAGCCGGCCACCACCACCGTCCAGGACCTCACCGGCCACCCGGCCCGCAGCTTCCGCACCTGGGCCGCCGACCACGCCGCGCTGTTCCGCTGAAGCGGCGCCGCCCGCGGCCCGCAGCCGGGCCCGTCGGGATCAGATCCCGAGGCCGCGGATGATCAGGTCCAGCAGGGCGAAGCAGAACAGCGAGATGCCCACGAACCCGTTGGTCTGGAAGAACGCCCGGTTCAGCTTCGACAGGTCGTTCGGCTTCACGATGGTGTGCTCGTAGACGAAGGCCCCCGCGACGACCGCCAGGCCGACCCAGAAGGCCGCCCCGGCGTGTGTCAGGACCGCGAACCAGCCCAGCAGCAGCGTGGTCAGGACGTGGCAGACGCGCGCGCCCCGGATGGCCGCGGGGATGCCGAACCGGGCCGGCACCGACCGCACCTTGCCGTGGCGGTCGGACTCGACGTCCTGGCAGGCGTAGATGAGGTCGAAGCCGCCGATCCAGATGCCGACGGCGACACCCAGGACCACGGCCTCCCAGGACCAGCTGCCCGTGACCGCGAGCCAGGCACCGACCGGGCCCATGGCCTGGGCCAGGCCGAGGATCGCCTGCGGGAAGTCCGTGAAGCGCTTGCCGTACGGGTAGACCACCATCGGCACCACGGCGACCGGCGCGAGCGCCAGGCAGAGCGGGTTGAGCATGGCCGCCGCGCCGAGGAAGACCACCAGCGCGACCGCCGAGCCGATGTACGCCGTCCTCAACGACACGGCGCCGGTGACGAGTTCGCGCCCGGCCGTGCGCGGGTTGCGGGCGTCGATCTCGCGGTCGATGATCCGGTTCGCCGCCATCGCGAAGGTCCGCAGGCCGACCATGCACACCGTCACGACGAAGAGCTGGCCCCAGTGCACCCGCTTGTCGGCGAGGAACATCGCGGTCAGCGCGGCGATGTACGCGAAGGGCAGGGCGAAGACCGAGTGCTCGATCATCACCAGGCGCAGGAACGCCTTCGTGCGCCCCGGGGTTTCGACGGCCGCCGTGCTCACAGTCCGTACTCCTTCCAGCGGCGGGACACCAGTGCGGCGGTGGCCGGGTCCGAGGACACCATCTCCGGCCAGCCGCCGTCGCGGGTGTAGCCCTCCTCGGGCAGCTTGCGGGTCGCGTCGATGCCCGCCTTGCCGCCCCAGAACTGCTGGTACGAAGCGTGGTCGAGGTGGTCGACCGGGCCCTCGACCACGGTGAGGTCCCGGCTGTAGTCGACGTTGCCGAAGGCCCGCCAGGCGACTTCCTGGTAGTCGTGCACGTCGCAGTCGGCGTCCACCACGATGATCAGCTTGGTCAGCGACATCATGTGCGCGCCCCAGATCGCGTGCATCGTCTTCTGGGCGTGCTTGGGGTACTTCTTGTCGATCGAGACGATCACGCAGTTGTGGAAGCCGCCGGCCTCGGGCAGGTCGTAGTCGACGATGTCCGGGATGATGATCTTCAGCAGCGGCAGGAAGAACCGCTCGGTGAACTTGCCCAGCGGGCCGTCCTCCGTCGGCGGGCGGCCGACCACGATGGACTGCAGGATCGGACGGCGGCGCATCGTCACGCAGTCGATCTTCAGCGCCGGGAACGGCTCCTGCGGGGTGTAGAAGCCGGTGTGGTCGCCGAACGGCCCCTCGGGCAGCATCTCGCCGGGCTCCAGCCAGCCCTCCAGGACCACCTCGGCGTCGGCCGGGACCTGCAGCGGGACGGTCTTGCAGTCGACCATCCGCACCCGCTCCCCGGCGACGAAGCCGGCGAAGAGGTACTCGTCGATGTCGCCCGGCAGCGGTGCGGTGGCCGCGTAGGTGACGGCGGGCGGGCAGCCGAAGGCGATCGCGACCGGCAGCCGCTCGCCCTGCTTCGCCGCCACCGCGTAGTGGTTGCGGCTGTCCTTGTGGATCTGCCAGTGCATGCCGATGGTGCGGCGGTCGTGCCGCTGGAGCCGGTAGAGGCCCAGGTTGCGGACGCCGGTGTCCGGGTCCTTGGTGTGGGTGAGGCCCAGGTTGAAGAAGGAGCCGCCGTCGAGCGGCCAGGTGAAGAGGGCGGGCAGCGCGTCCAGGTCGACGTCGTCGCCGGTGAGCACGACCTCCTGGACGGGGGCGTCGCCGGGCTTCACGTGCCGCGGCGGGACGTGCGCCATGGAGGCGAGCTTGCCGAAGGCGTCGCGGAAGCCGGTGAAGCCCTGCGGCAGCTCCGGCTTGAGCAGGCCGGCGATCTTCTCCGAGATGTCGTCCGGGCCCTTGAGGCCGAGCGCCTTGGCCAGGCGCCGCTCGGTGCCGAAGACGTTCATCGCGAGCGGCATCGACGAGCCCTTGACGTTCTCGAAGAGCAGCGCGGGGCCCTTGGCCTTCTGCACACGGTCGACGATCTCGCCGATCTCCAGGTGGGGGTCCACCTCCGCCTTGATGCGCTTGAGGTCGCCCTCGCGGTCGAGGGCCCGGAGAAACGAGCGGAGATCGTCGTATGCCATGCCTGTCAGTATCCGCCACCCGATAGCCTGGCTTGCGTCAAGGGCCCCGGCAAGGCGCCCGCCACGCCGCCCGCTGGGGGAAGATCGCAGCCATGTTGCGGATCCTGCTGACCATCGTCCTTCCGCTCGCGTTCTGGGTCTGGGCGTTCGTCGACTGCCTGACCACGCCCGAGGACGAGGTGAAGCACCTGCCGAAGGTGGTCTGGGTGCTGATCGTGCTGCTGTTCCCGCCGCTCGGGCCGATCGCGTGGCTGATCGCCGGCAAGCAGCGCGGCTTCCTGCGGGCCGCGACCCCCGACGGCCACCCGGGGCACCCGGCGGCCGACCCGGGGCGCGCCCCCGGGCGCGGCGGGCGGCCGCTCGCGCCGGACGACGACCCCGAGTTCCTCGCCTCGTTGAAGAGGAACGACAAGGACCACGAGGACATGCTCAAGCAGTGGGAGGCCGATCTGCGCCGCCGCGAGCAGGAGCTGCGCGACCGGGACGAGCCGGAGGACGGCCGCAGGAGCTGATCACGGGGGCGGCGCGGGGTACCTCCAACAGCCCACCCGGGCGATCTCGGGTGGGCTGTCGCCTTTTTGGCGCTTCCCTACGACTGGACGCCGCCCCACCCTGACATCCGCCCGCCGGGCCCCCGGCTTGAGCGGACCTTGAGCAGCACCCAAGACGACCGGCCTACATTACTGAGGGACGGCCCTGACCTGCGCTTTCCTTCACGCTCAGATCATCGGACCATCATCTGTCCGACAACCCCCGGTATTCGAACGAACACCGAGCGCACCGGCTCCGACCCGACCGCTTCTGTGCAGGCCTCACAGCTAAACGAACCCGACCTTGTACGGAATCGACGCCGAAACCAGCGCACGGCCCCTCGTACAGTCATAAGTGAAGAAAGTGATTCGCGGCCGGGGGCACAGCAGACGTTGGCTGTCGGACAGTTCCCTCACCCTTGGAGTGGTTCGAGATGACGGTTGTGCATGAGGCGCCGGTCGACGGCGAGGTCCACGAGGTCCCGGCCGACGCCCGCGGGCGGGTCGCCGAGCTGCACGAGCTGCGCGAGAAGGTCCGCCGCGGCCCGAGCGACAAGGCCACCGAAGCCCAGCACGCCAAGGGCAAGCTGACCGCCCGCGAGCGCATCGAGCTGCTGCTGGACGAGGGCTCCTTCCACGAGGTCGAGCCGCTGCGCCGGCACCGCGCCCAGGGCTTCGGCCTGGAGGCCAAGAAGCCGCACACCGACGGCGTCGTCGTCGGCTGGGGCACCGTGCACGGCCGCACCGTCTTCACCTACGCGCACGACTTCCGGATCTTCGGCGGCGCGCTGGGCGAGGCCCACGCGCAGAAGATCCACAAGATCATGGACATGGCCATCGCGGCCGGTGCGCCGCTGGTCTCGCTGAACGACGGCGCCGGCGCCCGCATCCAGGAGGGCGTCACCGCGCTGGCCGGCTACGGCGGCATCTTCCAGCGCAACACCAAGGCCTCCGGCGTCATCCCGCAGATCTCGGTGATGCTCGGCCCGTGCGCCGGCGGCGCCGCGTACTCCCCCGCGCTGACCGACTTCGTCTTCATGGTCCGCGAGACCTCGCAGATGTTCATCACCGGCCCGGACGTGGTCCAGGCGGTGACCGGCGAGAAGATCACCCAGAACGGCCTCGGCGGCGCGGACGTCCACGCCGGCGTCTCCGGCGTGGCCCACTTCATCTACGACGACGAGCAGTCCTGCATCGAGGAGGTCCGCTACCTCCTGTCGCTGCTCCCGCAGAACAACCGCGAGATGCCGCCGTCCGTGGTGAGCGAGGACCCGGTCGAGCGGCGCAACGACAGCCTGCTGGACCTGGTGCCCGCCGACGGCAACCGCCCGTACGACATGCGCAAGGTGATCGAGGAGATCGTCGACCACGGCGAGTACCTGGAGGTCCACGAGCGCTGGGCCACCAACGTGCTGTGCGTGCTGGCCCGGGTCGACGGCCACGTCACCGGCATCATCGCCAACCAGCCGCAGTCGCTGGCCGGCGTGCTGGACATCAACGCCAGCGAGAAGGCCGCCCGCTTCGTGCAGATGTGCGACGCCTTCAACATCCCGCTGGTCACCCTGCTCGACGTGCCCGGCTTCCTGCCCGGCGTCGACCAGGAGCACGGCGGCATCATCCGCCACGGCGCCAAGCTGCTGTACGCGTACTGCAACGCCACCGTGCCGCGCATCTCGCTGATCCTCCGCAAGGCCTACGGCGGCGCCTACATCGTGATGGACTCCCGCTCCATCGGCGCCGACCTCTCCTACGCCTGGCCGACCAACGAGATCGCCGTCATGGGCGCCGAGGGCGCGGCCAACGTCATCTTCCGGCGCGAGATCAACGCCGCCGAGGACCCGGACGCCATGCGCGCCCAGAAGATCAAGGAATACAAGAGCGAGCTGATGCACCCGTACTACGCGGCCGAGCGCGGCCTCGTGGACGACGTCATCGACCCGGCCGAAACCCGCCAGGTGATCGCCTCCGCCCTGGCCATGCTCCGCACGAAGCACGCCGACCTGCCGAGCCGCAAGCACGGCAACCCGCCGATGTAGCAGCGCGGTCCACCGCAGCAGGCCGTACCGAGAGCCGACCCACACCACAATCCACCGGGGGAGAAACCAGGACATGACCGCTTCCGCCGAACCCCTCGTCCGCATCGTCCGCGGCAGCCTCACCGACGAGGAACTCGCCGCCCTGACCGCCGTTCTGATGGCCCGCGCCGCCGCCGCGCAGCAGGCCGCCGGCAACGCGCCGATCGAGCCGATCGCCAACTGGCAGCGCCTGGAGCGCCGCCCGGCCTACTACTCGCCGGTCAGCTGGCAGCAGGCCGCCTGACGGTCCGCGGCTTCCGCCGACGGCCGGTCGCCCCGTCCGGGTGACCGGCCGTCGGCCGTTCCCGGGCGGCGCACGCCCGCTTCGCGCCCGTCCGTTCCGCGCGGGCCGGACCGACCGCCGGACGGCTCGGTAGGATGCCTACCGGTCGGTGTGCCTCCGCCGCCCCGTCGGCCCCATGGGATCGGTCGCTGCCGAGGTACCAGAACTTTCCAGGGAGGCTGCGATGGCCAGGCAGGCCCGCGCGCTGGCGACCCGCCAGGCGGTACTCCTCGCGGCTGCCGAGGTGTTCGACGAGCGGGGTTACGCCGCCGCCACGATGTCCGAGATCCTGGACCGCGCCGGCGTCACCAAGGGCGCGCTGTACTTCCACTTCCGCTCCAAGGAGGAGCTGGCCCTCGCCGTCATCGAGGGGCAGGGCGCCTGGATCGCCGGCTGGGAGCCGTCCTCGGACAGCTCGGTGCAGAACCTGATCGACCTCGGGTACGCCTTCGCCCGCGCGCTCCGGGAGGACCCGCTGGTGCGCGGCAGCATCCGGCTGACGATCGAGCACGGCAGCTTCACCCAGCCGCAGATCGCGGCCTACCAGGGGTGGATGGACCTGGTCCGGGAGCTGCTGGAGCAGGCCCGGGACGCCGGCGACCTCCACCCGGGGATCGACCTGGCCGCGGCCTCCGGGGTGATCACCGGGGCCGTCACCGGGATCCAGCTGAGCTCCCAGGTGCTGTCCGGCCGGGAGGACCTGATCCAGCGGATGGCCGATCTGTGGACGCTGCTGCTGCCCGGCCTGGTCCAGCCGCACGCGCTCGCCCGGCTGAGCGTGGCCGAGCGCGCCTGACGACCGGCGCACCCGACGGACGAGCGCGCCTGACGACCGGCGCACCTGACGGACGAGCCCGCCTGACCGCCGGGCAGGGCCGCGCCCGGCCGGCGAGCGGCGCGGATCAGACCCGGTAGCCGGCCCGGTTCTCGGCCGCCACCAGGGCGGGCAGCGCGGCCGTCCAGACCCGCCGCACGGCCTCCACCCGGGGCCGGTCGGTCTCCTCTCCCGCCAGCAGCACCTGGCCGGCCGCCACCGCGGTGAGCAGTTCGGCGGCGGCCCGGCGGTCCACCCCTGGGCACAGTTCGCCGGCCTCGGCGGCGCGGTCCAGCAGGCGGTGGACGACCGCGGTGAGACTGCGCCAGGTGGCGTCCGGGCCGGGCGGGCCCGGCGGGCCGTCCCGGTTCTCGTCCCGGCGCGGGACCTGGCGGCCGAGCCGGACGCCGGCCCGCACCACCACGTCCTCGCGTAGCATCCGGGCCAGCTCGTGCGAGAAGTCGATCAGCCCCTGGAGCGCCGGGCCGTCGGCGCGCAGGGCCCGCAGCGCGGCCGAGCCGATCTCCCGCCCGGCGGCGCCGCGCACGCCGTCCGCGAGGGCCTGCTTGGACACGAAGTGGAAGTAGAGCGCGCCCTTGCTCACCCCGGCCCGGCGGCTGATGTCGACCAGGCTGGCGGCCTCGAAGCCCACCCGCGCGAAGGTCTCCGCCGCGGCGAGCAGCACGGCCTGCCGGGTCCGCCCAGCCCGTTCCTGCTTGACCACTGGCCCCCTCCGGACTCGACCGGGCGCGTTCCCTCCCCCGGCCCGGCTGCTGTCGGCGCACCCCCTGCCGGGAGCGGCGCTCGCATGCGGACGGCTGCGACCGAAACCGCATGGTTGGTATCTAATCTAGCGCCTGCGTCGCCCCCGCCGTCCAGCGGGGACGGCCCCCCGCCCAAGGTCTGCGGTCATCCGTAGGGCATTGCCCCAGCCCACGGGGCGGGTAGCGTGAACGGGCCGGGCTGCGCGGCCGGGGCACCCCAGTCGCCGAACACAAACCGGGTGGTATGTATGTTTTGCTCGGGCGTCCATGGCGGCCGCCCGACCGACACCCTGGGAGCGGGGGCCAGTCATGCCATCGATCGTAGAGCCGGACCCCCACGGCGCTTACGCGCACCCCGGGCCCGGGCCCGGCCCCGGTACCGGCCCCGGGGCCGGCTACGACTTCCACGACCGGACCGTCTCCCGGCACCTGGTGCACCGCTCCTCGGTCTCCGAGGTCCTCCTCACCGGCTGGCAGGCCACCGGCCCGTACGACTTCCTGCTCGGCGCCCAGTGGCCCCGGCTGCACGGCTTCTACCGGCTGCCCGGGGACCGCTACCACGACCCGGTGCTGATGGCCGAGACCGTCCGGCAGGCCGGGCTGCTGATCGGCCACGCCGGGTTCGGGGTGCCGCGCGGCCACCACTTCGTGATGGAGGACCTCTCCTACGCCCTCGGCGAGTCCGGCCTGCCCGGTCTGGCCGTCGGCGCGGGCCCGGCCTCCCTCATGCTCGCCGTCGGCTGCGAGGACGTCCGGATGCGGCACGGACAGCTCGCCTCGCTGCGGGTGCACGCCGAGATCACCCGGGACGGCCGGCCGATCGGCCGGGGCTCGGGCCAGCTGCGCGTGCTGTCCCCCGGCTCGTACGCCCGGCTGCGCGGTCCGGGACGGCACGCCGTCGCGCCGCGGCCGCCGGCCCCCACGGCGCCCGAACTCGTCGGCCGTGCGCAGCCCGCCGACGTGGTGCTCAGCCCGACCCTGCGGCCGGACACCTGGCTGCTGCGCGCCGACGCCGCGCACCCGGTGCTGTTCGACCACGAGCTGGACCACGTGCCCGGGATGCTGGTCCTGGAGGCGGCCCGGCAGGCCGCCCAGCGGCTGCGCCACCCCGAGCCGGTGGTGCCGGTCGAGCTGGTGACCTCCTTCGACCACTACATCGAGCTGGACCGGCCCTGCTTCGTCCGGGCCGTCCCGGAACCGGCCGCCGACGGCCGCCGGCTGCCCGTACGGGTGCAGCTGGTCCAGGAAGGGCGGACGGCGGCCGAGTGCCGGCTGCTCACCGAGCCGCAGGACGGGCCGTTGGACGGGCCCGCGGAGCGGCCGACGGTGCCGGCCCGGCGGGACGCCCTCGACGGCCGCCCCGCCGCGCCGGGCCTCGGCAGCACCCGGCTGCCGCTGGCCAGCTGACCGGCCCCGCCGCCCGGGCCGCTGGGCCGCCGGCAGCGCCGGGGCGTCAGGCGGCCGACGGCCGACGGCTCCGGGGGCGTCAGGCGGCCACCAGCGCCGAGGACGGCCGCCCGGCGTGCATCACGCTGAGGTTGGTCGCCAGTCTGACCGGGTCCTGCGCCAGCCAGAGCCGCAGTGCCGCGCCCAGGGCGGCGCTGGCCGACTCGATCCGGACGTCGGTGATCTGCGCGATCCGGGCCGCGCCGGGCACCAGCAGGTCGGCCAGCGCGGTCGGCAGCCAGACCGTCAGGGCGCACGGCGCCGGCATCGCGAGCGCGCCCAGCAGCCGGTAGGCGTCCCCCGGCGCGCTGAGCGTGGGGATGATGTCCAGCAGGGCGTCCGCCACCACCTCGGACACGTCGCTCCGGTGTCCCTGGGCGAGCCGGCGGAGCAGCAGCTGCTCGCCGGCGGTGATTCGGACGGTCAGCATGACCTCGTCGCACTCCATTGCGCGATTTCCTCCTCAGTTCCTCCCCGTACCGGCGCGGACGCGGCCGGCACGAACTACCCCTGTCGCACCTCGGCCCGGCCACCTCCTGCGGAAAGCCGGGCCGTCGGGTGACTGCGCCCCGGTCAGATCCCCGCGTAGGAGTGCTTGCCGGTGACGAAGATGTTCACGCCGTAGTAGTTGAAGAGCCAGCAGGCGAAGGCCGCCAGCGCCAGGTAGGCCGCCTTGCGGCCCTTCCAGCCGGCCGTCGCACGGGCGTGCAGGTAGCAGGCGTAGGCGACCCAGGTGATGAACGACCAGGTCTCCTTCGGGTCCCACTCCCAGTACTTGCCCCAGGCCGCCTCGGCCCAGATCGCGCCCGCGATGATGGTGAAGGTCCACAGCGGGAAGACCAGGGCGTTGATCCGGTAGGACAGCTTGTCGAAGGTCGACGCGGCGGGCAGCCGGCGCCAGATCGACGCCGAGGTGCCCAGCGGTCCGGTGGTCAGGCCGGCCGCCGTCCGCTTGTCGAAGGAGTCCTTGCCGAGGTACAGCAGCGTGGCGATGAACGCCGCGTAGAAGGCGCCGCCACAGAAGATCGCGGTGGACACGTGGATCGCCAGCCACGGCGAGTGCAGCGCCGGGACGAGCTGCTCCGAGTCGGTGTACAGCACCGTGGTGGCGATGCCGAGGGTCAGCAGCCCCGCGAGGACGACCGGCAGGCCGAGCCAGCGGACGTTCTTCTTCGTCGCCAGCAGCACCAGGTAGGCGGCCGTCATCGCGAAGGCGAAGGCGCAGGAGAACTCGTACATGTTGCCCCACGGCCAGCGGGACACCGACAGGCCGCGGGCGACGATGCCGCCGCCGTGCAGCAGCAGCCCGAGGACGGTCAGCGAGACGGCGATCCGGCCGGCCATGTCGGCCTTCTCGTTGGTGCCGGCCGCGCCCGGACCGTCCTCCTCCTCGGCGCCGCGGCCGCTGGTGACCACCGTCGCGCCCTCGCCCGCGATCGCGGTGCGGGTGAGCGTGGTGGTACCGCCGCCGGCCCCCGCGACGGTGACGGTGACCGTCTTCGCGGCCTTCTTCCCGTCGGCCGCGGCGACGGTCTCGCCCAGGGTGCCCGCCTGTTCCTTGGAGCGGACGGCGACGGCGCCCTTGCTGCCGAACGTCCACTCGATCATGTGGGCGAACATGGCGAGCGTGTAGACCACCATCGCCGAATAGATCAGCTTGTTGGAGAGGTCGGCCAGCTGTGGGTCGACCGCCGAGGCGAGATGCACCGTCTACTCCTTGGAGTTCTGGTCGGCAGGGACTGCGGGGTCCGAGGCCTCGGCCCCGGGGTCGTCGGGCACGGCGGGGTCGTCGGGCACGGCGGGCTCCCCGGCGGGGGAGGCGGCTCCGTCCTCCGGCTCGGTGGCCGGGGCGTCGTCCGCCTCGGTGGCCGGGGCGTCGTCCTGGAGGTCCACCGCGAGTTCGGCCAGCTCCTCGGCGATCTTCGCCGACTCGCTGCGGGCCAGCCCGGCCAGCTCCACCTGGGTGCCGCCGCCCGGCAGGGCGACCGCCCGCACCCAGATCCGGCGGCGCTGGATGAACAGCGAGCCGATCAGGCCGAGGATCGCCAGCACGGCGCCGGTCAGCGCAATCGCGTTGCCGGGGCGGTGCGAGACGTTGAAGCTGGCCCACTGCTTGTAGCCCTCGAAGGTGACGGAGCCGTAGCCGTCGGGGAGGGTCCAGCCCTGGCCGGGCTTGAGCCGGGCCTTGGCCGGCTGGCCGTCCTGGGTGAGCTGGGTGAGCTTGCGGGTGTTGAGCTGGTAGACGTTCTGCGGCAGGCCGGAGTCGGTGCCGAGGTCGCCCGCGAAGGCGTTCAGCACCAGCTCGGGGGCGGCGTCGCCGGGGAACAGCGAGACCGGGCCGGTGCCCTCGAAGCTCAGCGGGGCGGTCGGCAGGAAGAAGCCGGAGAAGCCCATCTGGGTCTTGGTGCCGTCGGGGCCCGTGCCGTAGTCGGACACCTTCACGACGCCGGTGGAGGTCAGGTTGGCGTCCTGCGGCAGGAAGGGGACGGCTCCCTGGTAGACGACGTCGCCCTGCGCGTTGCGGACGGTGATCACCGGGGCGTAGCCGTGGCCGATCAGGAAGACCTTGCTGCCGCCGATCTCCAGCGGGTGGTTGACCTCGATCGTGGACTTCTTGAGCTTCGACGAGTCGCTGCCGGAGTAGTACTCGACGTTCGCGGTGAACTGCCGGGCGGCGCCGATCTGGTCGCCCTTGGTCTGGAACTTCGACGTGAAGCCGTCCAGCTTCAGGTAGAACGGGTCGAGGTCCTGGTTGCCGTAGAACCGGGTGCCGTTGAAGTCGTCGAGCTGGGTGATGGTGTTCGAGTAGCCCTCGCCCTCGACCATCAGCTTGCCGCCCGTACCCGACGCCAGGCTGGCCCAGGCGAAGCCGCCGAGCAGCGCGAACAGGGACAGGTGGAAGAGCAGGTTGCCGACCTCGCGCAGGTAGCCCTTCTCGGCGGCCACCGCGCCGCCGGACAGGTTGGCGCGGAAGCCGCGCTTGCGCAGCAGCCGGTGCGCGGCGGCGTTCACCGCGGCGGCGTCCGCCTCGGTGCGCCACACCGCGTGCACCGGCATCCGGGTCAGGTTGCGCGGCGCGGCCGGCGGCTGGGAGCGCAGCACGCCGACGAACTGCCAGGTGCGCGGGACGATGCAGCCGGCCAGCGAGACGAACAGCAGGATGTAGATCGCGGAGAACCAGACCGAGCTGTAGACGTCGAACAGCTGGAGCTTCTCGTAGATCGGCGCGACGGTGCCGTGCTGCGCCTTCCACGCCTCGACCTTCAGCTGCCCCTGGCCGTTCTGGTACTGGGGGATCAGCGAGCCCGGGATGGCGGCCAGCGACAGCAGGAAGAGCAGGATCAGGGCGACCCGCATCGAGGTCAGCTGACGCCACATCCAGCGTGCCCAGCCGAACGCGCCCATGCCGGTCGGTCCGTCGGACTCGACCGGGGCGGTGCTGAGCCGCTCGGCGGCGGCGTCTTCCGGCGCCGGCGGCTGCTCGGTCTCGGTCGTGGTGTTGCTCACGGTCAGATTCCGATCGAGGAGTCGGCGGTCCAGGACTGCAGTTCGCTCATCCAGGAATCCCAGATCCCGGTGACGAGCAGCAGACCGACCGCGACGAGCATGCCGCCGCCGATCCGCATCACGAGCGGGTAGTGCCGCTTGACCCACCCGAAGGCGCCCAGCGCCCGGCGGAAGGCCACCGCGGCCACGATGAACGGTACGCCGAGGCCCAGGCAGTAGAAGGTCATCAGCATGGCGCCGCGTGCCGCGTCGGCCTGGTTCAGGGCCAGGTTCTGGACGGTCGCGATGGTCGGGCCGAGGCAGGGCGTCCAGCCGACGCCGAAGACCACGCCCAGCAGCGGTGCGCCCAGCAGGCCGACCGCCGGGCGGCGGTGCGAGCGCACCTCGCGCATGCTCAGGCCGGGGACGAGGCCCATGAAGGCGAGCCCCATCACGACGGTCACCGCGCCGAGCACCATCGAGATGACCCGCTTGTGCTCCTGCAGGGTGTCGCCGAACTGGCCGAACAGCGCACCGCCGGAGACGAACACCGCGGTGAAGCCGAGGATGAAGAGCGTCGCGCCGAGCGCCATCCGGCCGCGCCGCACGCCGCGCGCGTCCGCGAGGTCGGCCGCGGAGAAGCCGGTCACGTACGACAGGTAGCCCGGGACGAGCGGCAGCACGCACGGGGAGAAGAACGACACCAGCCCGGCCGCCAGGGCGATCGGCGCGGCCACCAGCAGCGCCCCGCTCTGGAGCGTTCCGGTGTTGTCGGCGAGTTGCTGGGGCAGGCTCACTGCTTCTGCTCCGCGACCACCGGCTGGAGGATCGACTCCAGCGCGTCCTGGGTCGTGCCGCCGATGGCGCGGGCGGCCAGCTTGCCGTCGCGGTCGACGATCAGGGTGGTCGGGATGGACTGCGAGTTGAGGCTGCCCTTGGGGAACCTGAGCAGCTGGGTGCCGGCCGGGTCGAAGATGCTCGGGTAGGTGACGCCCTGCTCCTGCTCGAAGCGGACGGCGTTGCCCTTCTCGGTGTCCCGGGTGTTGATGCCGAGGAACTGGACGTCCTGGTCCTTGTACTTGTCCGCGACGGCCTGCAGGCTCTTCGCCTCCGCCCGGCACGGCCCGCACCAGGAGCCCCAGACGTTCAGCACGACGACCTTGCCGCGGTAGTCGGAGAGCTTGGCCTGGCCGCCGTCCAGGGTGTCCCCGGAGATGTCCGGCGCGTCCCCGCGCTTGCCCGCGTCCACCTTGGACAGGTTGGTGCCCTTGACCGTGACGAAGCCGACCTGGCCGTCGCCGCTACCGGACGAGCCCGCGGAGGAGCAACCGGTGAGGGCGAGCGCAGCGGCCGCGGCGGTGGCGACGGCGGCTGCGGCGACACGGGGACGGGGGCGCGTCATGGCAGACATGTGAAAAGTTTCGCATGGAGTTCCAGGCAGGTTCGGGGGGGTCCTGCCTTGCGCGTCGCACCCCCTCTGACCTGCGACGAAATCGGGTCACCCGGCGTACGCCGGGTGACCCGAAGTCATACTTACGCACCACTTACCCGCCGTGCGCGCGGGCGTGTGACGCCGCTCGCACGCCCCCGTGTGACGCCGGTCGCCCCCAGGGGTGACGCGGGTCGCACGCCGGGGGTGACGCCGGTCGCAGGCCGGGGGTGACGCCGGTCGCAGGCCGCCGGGCGGCGCCGCTCGGCCGCCCGTGCCGGAGGCTAGGCGCCGAAGCTCTTGCCCACCGGCTTGTCGCCCTTGCGGCCCTTGCCCACCAGGTGCGCGGGCAGCAGGTCGCGGGCCGGCTCGCGGTAGCCGACCGAGACGATCCGGTCGCCCTCGAAGGTGAAGCTGGTCAGCGAGGCCAGCGAGCACTGCCGGTTGCGCGGGTCGTGCCAGAGCCGACGGCGCTCGACGAAGGAACGGACGATCCAGATCGGCAGCTGGTGGCTGACGCAGACCGCCTCGTGCCCGCGCGCGGCGTCCCGGGCGGCGCCGATCGCGCCCATCATCCGCACGACCTGGTCGAGGTACGGCTCGCCCCAGGAGGGCTTGAACGGGTTGGTGAGGTACTTCCAGTAGCCAGGGTTGCGCAGCGAGCCGTCGCCGACGCCGAAGGTCTTGCCCTCGAAGATGTTCTCCGCCTCGATCAGCCGCGCGTCCGCCGCGACGTCGAGGCCGTGCGCCTTGGCGATCGGCTCGGCGGTCTCCTGTGCCCGCTCCAGCGGCGAGGCCACCACGTGGGTGATGTCCCGGCCCGCCAGGTCCTCGGCCACCCGGTCGGCCATCTGCCGGCCCAGCTCGGACAGGTGGTAGCCCGGCAGGCGTCCGTACAGGACGCCCTCCGGGTTGTGCACCTCGCCGTGCCGCATCACGTGGACGACGGTGATCTCTTTGGCGCTCACTTCTCGACTGCTCCTGGGCTCGTAAGGGACTAGGCCGTGGCGGCTGCGCGGGCCGCGGCCGGCAGCGCGGCGGCGATCCGCTCGATCGCCCGCTCGTCGTGGGACGCCGAGACGAACCAGGACTCGAAGGCGGACGGCGGCAGGTAGACGCCCTCGGCCAGCATCGCGTGGAAGAAGGCGGTGAAACGGTACGCCTCCTGGGTCTTCGCCTCGTCGTAGTTCGTGACGGCGGCCTCGGTGAAGAACACCGAGAACATGTTCCCGGCGGTCTGCATCCGGTGCGCCACGCCCTCCTTGGCGAGCGCCTCGGAGACCAGGCCGGAGACCTCGGCGGCCACGGCGTCCACCCGCGCGTACACCTCGTCGGTGCAGCCGCGCAGCTGGGCCAGGCCGGCCGCGGTGGCGATCGGGTTCCCGGACAGGGTGCCCGCCTGGTAGACCGGGCCGGCCGGGGCCAGGTGCGCCATCACGTCGGCGCGGCCGCCGAAGGCCGCGGCCGGGAAGCCGCCGCCCATGACCTTGCCGAAGGTCAGCAGGTCCGGCGCCCAGCCCTCGTTGGCGGCCTCCAGGCCGTACCAGCCGGCCTTGGAGACGCGGAAGCCGGTCATCACCTCGTCGGAGACGAACAGCGCGCCGTTGTCCCGGCAGAGCCGGGCCAGGCCCGCGTTGAAGCCGGGCAGCGGCGGGACGACGCCCATGTTGCCGGGCGAGGCCTCGGTGATCACGCAGGCGATCTCGCCCGGGTGGGCGGCGAAGGCCTGCTCGACGGCGGCCAGGTCGTTGTACGGCAGCACGATGGTGTCGCCGGCCTGGGCGCCGGTGACGCCCGGGGTGTCGGGCAGGCCGAAGGTCGCCACGCCGGAACCGGCGGCGGCCAGCAGGGCGTCCACGTGACCGTGGTAGCAGCCGGCGAACTTCACGACCTTCGCCCGGCCGGTGAAGCCTCGGGCCAGCCGGATCGCGGACATGGTGGCCTCGGTGCCGGAGGAGACGAGGCGGACCTGCTCGACCGGGGCGACCCGGGCGACGATCTCCTCGGCCAGCTCGACCTCGCCCTGGCCGGGCGTGCCGAAGGAGGTGCCGTGGGCGACGGCCCGCTGGACGGCGTCGATCACCGCGGGGTGCGCGTGGCCGAGGATCATCGGACCCCACGAGCACACCAGGTCGACGTACTCGCGGCCGTCGGCGTCGGTGAGGTAGGGGCCGGTGCCGGACACCATGAAGCGCGGCGTGCCGCCGACCGCGCGGAAGGCACGCACCGGGGAGTTGACGCCGCCGGGCGTCACCACGGAGGCGCGATCGAACAGCGACTGGGACTGGGGGGCTTCGTAGGGGTAGCTCACGGGAGACATGGTCTCAAATCGTGTCCTTGCCCTCTGCATGTCGGACCCGATCATCTGGAACGATGATCCGGGCACTCGTTGTCTGTACGGTTGTCCGTACAGTCCGTACGGACGGGGGCGCTGACTGCTCCCGAGCACGGACCAGTCAGACTGTGCACACAGAGTGCGCGAGTGCTCCGGTTGTGTGCAGGGGTGTGAAGAGGACTGCTGTGCGCCGCTGGTGGGTACGGCCCGCGAGTGGGTACGGCGGCGCATGACGGGTAAGGAGCACGTCCGGAGGGACGCCGGGCGTGCGGGGGTCTGTCGATTCCGGCGAATTCCGGTGAGGATGGTCCGAGTGTCCGAGGCGCAGGACGGCTACGACGAGGCCGCGGGGGGCTCCCGCCGGCCTGCCGAGGCCGCACGCGGGGGTACGGGAGCGGGTACGGGACGTGGTCGCCGCGGCGGCGAGAGGCGGGGTGAGGGACGCGTGGGGGTGACGTACAAGTACTTCGGCGCCCCTGACCGCGCGACCGCCGCCAGGGTTCCCACCGCCCTCGGCCCGGGCGGGCTCGGTCTGGACGCCGGGGAACTCGGCTCGCTGGGGCGGCTCGGCGACCTGATGGAGACCAGCGGCTCCCCCACCGGCCACCTCTCCACCAAGATCAAACCGGAGACCATGAGCGCCATGGTCCTCACCGGCATCCAGGGCGTGCCGCTGCACCAGGTGCCCCCGCTGGAACTCGTCGTGCTGCACCCGGACTACGCCGTCGTACAGCTCCCCCACAACGTGGTCGAGCCGCTCCGCAAGGCCGACGAGACCGAGCTCGGCGCCGCCGCCTTCATCTGGTCCACCGTCCCGGACCGGCGCGGGCCGCGGGACGCCTTCGTCATCTACAGCATGCTGCACGAGTGGCAGGACTTCGCCAACCGGCTGCACGAGGCCGGCCACCAGCTGTACTGCCTGGTCTGGCCCTGACGCCCGCTCGGCCACCCGCCCGGACTCCGGCGCCGACGAACTCGGCGCAGGACGAGGTGGGTTGACGGTCCGTCGGCTCTTGACGGGCGATCGGGGCACGGCGGCGGCGGGCTGCCCGGCAGCTGGCCCAGGACGTGCCCCGGCGCGGCCCTCAGCCCCGGGCCCGGCGGGCGCGGCGTACGGTGCGTTCGCTCTCCACCGGCTCCGCGAGGTGGCCGCCCACGAGGTGCGTCAGCGCGGAGACGAAGACCTCGCGCTCGGACTGCGGCAGCGACTCCAGCAGCTCGCGGTGCACCCGGTCGGCGATCGCGCTGCCCTCCGCGACGGCGCGCTCGCCCGCCTCGGTGACCGAGATGATCCGGGCCCGGCGGTCGGTCGCGGACGGGCGGCGCTCGGCCAGGCCCGCCTTCTCCAGCTCGTCGACGGTGACCACCATGGTGGTCTTGTCCAGGTCCGCCAGCTCGGCCAGCTGGATCTGGGTGCGCTCGGCCTCCTGCGCGTGGAACAGCACGCAGTACGCGCGCGGGGTGATCCCGAGCTCGGCGAAGGCGGCCGCCATCCTGGTCGCCAGCACGTGGCTCGCGTGGTCCAGCAGGCCGGAGATGTCGCGGATCTCGCGCACGGGCGGGGTCGTCGTCATACGTCCGAGATTAGCAACGGCCCGTCTGCTGCCGGATGATCCCGTTGACAACCAACGCCGGGTCTACGGGATGCCCAACTCGAACAGCGCATAGCCGGCGTACCAGCCGGCCGCGATGGCGGGCATCGCGAACAGCCCGACCAGCGAGGAGGTCCGCACCCGGCGCAGCGCGAACGCCAGGCCGATGCAGAGCGGGAAGGCCGGCAGCAGGTAACGCGAGATGTTGCCGAAGATCTGGTTGCTGCTCAGCGCGGTGGCGATGGTGAGCGCGGTGTAGACCCACAGGACCAGCGGCGGCCGGGCGCGCCACAGCAGCACCAGCAGGCCGGGCAGGGCCATCAGCAGGGCGATGGCGATCAGGTCCGGGACGGGGTTGGACTGCCAGAAGTCCCAGTGCCCGGTGATCACGTCCATGATCGTGCGGAGCGTGGAGGCGCCGCCGTCGAAGTAGCGGTTCCACGCGCCCCGCTGGAGCTTGAAGTAGCCGCCCCAGTCGCCCATCTTCCAGCCGACCCAGGCGACGTAGCCGATCAGGCCCCAGGGGGTGATCAGCATCGCGGTCAGCGGGCGGGCCACCCCGTCGGTGCGGCGGACCAGCGCGACCAGCGCGGCGATCGAGACGGCGGCGATCAGTGCGGCGGCGGTCGGCCGGTTGAGTCCCGCCACCAGCGCCAGCACGCCGGCGGTCAGCCAGCGGCGGGTCATCACGCAGTAGCAGGCCCAGGCGGACAGCGCGACGAACAGCGAGTCCGAGTAAACCGCCCACTCCACGCCGGAGCCCGGGAACAGGGCCCAGAGCGCCGCGGCCGTCACGCCCGCCCGGAAGCCGCCGAGCCGCTCGGCGATCGCGAAGATCCCGGCCGCCGCGACCAGCGAGGCGAGCACCGAGACCACGATTCCGGAGCCGTACGAGCCGAGCCCGGTGACCGTGCCGACCAGCCGCATCAGCCAGGGGTAGAGCGGGAAGAAGGCGGCCGAGTTCTCGTAGTACGTGGCCAGCGGGAAGCCGTGCAGCGGGATCAGCTGCGGGTGGTAGCCGTTCTCGGCGATCCGCTGGTACCAGACGCCGTCCCAGGTGCTCAGCACGTCCCAGGGGTTGGCGCCGCCGCCGCGGCCGGGCTGCTTGTTCAGGTAGTCGCCGGTGTGCGAGAGCAGCAGCATGAAGACGGTCAGGCCGATGGCCTTGACCACCGCGTACGCGCCCAGCGCGGGCGCGAAGCGGTCCACCAGTGCCCCGAACCGCCCGGGCGCGCGGCCCGTCCGGTCCTCGGACGGCGCCGCCGTCGCCGCGGCGGGCGACGTGGGCTCGGTGCCGGGCGACTCGGTGCCGGACGACTCGGTGCTCGATGCCGTGCTCATCTGCTCTGGGTACTCCCCCGCCCCGCCCGTGGTCCGCGCGGCTCCGGCGCAACGATTTTCCCGTGAGCCTACGGCACGTCCCGGACCGGGCCGGCCGTCCCCCGCCACGGCGGGAAAACCGATGGCACCCCGACGGCGGCGCCCGCGACGATTGCGGACATGCCGAACACTCCGTCGACGCGCCGGATCCGGGCCGCGCACACCGCCGCGACGATCACGGTCTACCAGGCCTTCCCGCCGGCGATCGCCGGACCCGCGGCGGCCGAAGGGCGCTTCCCGGCGGCGTTCGAGCGCGACCGGATGACCTGGATCAAGCCGTCCTTCCTCTGGACGATGCACCGCAGCGACTGGGGGAGGAGCGCCGGGCAGGAGCGGGTGCTGGCGCTGGAGATCAGCCGGGAGGGCTTCGACTGGGCGCTGGAGCGGGCGGTGCTCAGCGCCTACACCGGCCGGGTGCACGAGTCGCGGGCGGCGTGGAAGCGGGAACTGCGGCAGAGCCCGGTGCGGGTGCAGTGGGACCCGGACCGCGACCTCCGCCTGCAGCCGCTGGACCACCGGGCGATCCAGGTCGGGCTGCGCGGCGAGGCGGTGCGGCGGTACGCGGACGAGTGGATCCGGCGCATCACGGACGTCACCGCGCTGGCCGAACGGGTGCGGCTGGAACGGGACCCCGCCCTGCTGCCGGCCGAGACGCCGTACCCGACGAGCGCGGCCGTCGCCGCCGGGTTGGGGGCGGCGACGGCCTGAGGGGTGCCGAGGGGGCGGGTCAGCCCTTGACGTAGACGATGCCGAGCTTGGTGAGCTGCCAGAGCTGGTCGGCGGAGCCGGTGTCGGTGGCGAGCTGGACGTAGGGGTTGCCCTTGGCGTCCACGGTGCTGCCGGCGGCCAGGACCTTGCCCGGGTCCTGGGAGTCGGCGATCTTGTAGCGGCCGTCGCCGGCCGGCTCGAACACCCAATGCTGGTTGCCGCCGCCGTTGCAGCGCCACTGCTGGATCCGGGTGCCGGGGGCGGTGGAGGCCGCGTTGGCGTCCAGGCACATGTCGCGGTTGCCGCTGAAGTCGAGCTCGTAGCTGCCGCCGGCCTTGGCCTCCAGCACGAAGGACTGGTTCAGCCCGCCGCCGGCCGGGTAGCTGATGGCGGCCCGGCCGTTGGTCGAGTCGCCGTAGGTGCCGCCGCCGGTGAGGTCCAGGACGTTGCCGGTGGCCGCGTTGGTCAGCTGGTACCAGGCGCCGTCCTCGGGGACGTCCCCGAAGGGCTTGCCCGGGGTGAGCGGCTGGATCGACGTGGTGTTCTGCTGGTTGAGCGAGCAGTAGGCCTGGCTCAGCTCGGGCCGGGCGTAGAACTGGCCGAGGCAGACGCCCTCGCCGCGGTAGCCGGCCACCCGCAGGTGGTACGACTGGCGGACCATGTTCATGCACAGCCCGGGGATGCCGATCTGCGAGTCGCAGCCGTTGCGCGCCCACTCGGAGAGGTTGATGACGTCCCCGTTGCTGTACTCGTACGGGGAGCTGGTCCACTCCGCGCAGACCTCGTGCCCGAAGGCGACCCGCCGCTGGTCCAGGTACCGGACGCCGGGGACCTGCTCGGCGGCGCCGCGCAGCGCGTCGCTGAAGGTCGGGACCACCCAGTTGTGGCCCCAGGCGAGGTCCTCGGGGAAGGCCGGGCAGCCGTCGGCGATCTTGCCGAGGTAGTCGTTGCGCCGGATGTCCGGGGTGATCGGATTGAAGTACGACTGGTAGACCAGCTGGTACGCGGAGTCGGCGTAGCCCGCCTTGCGCATGGTCTGACGGATGTTCTGCAGCGCCGCGACGACCTTGGGCTGGACGCCCTCGGCCCGCCGGCGGATCTCGTCGCTGCCGATGGTGTCGCGGCAGCCCTGGTCCTTGGGGATCGGGAAGTACTGCGCCAGGCAGTGCATCATGACGCCGCTGAAGTCGAAGTCGTCGTTGGCGCCGATCGTCACCACGACCAGCTTGACGTCGTACTTGGACGCCACGTCGGCGAGCTTGACGTCCTGCTTGGGCTCGCCGAAGTCGCCGCTGCCCGGGCCGGTGACCTTGGCCAGCTCGGGGTCGCTGACCAGGTCGCCGGTCTGGGCGCCGGAGCAGGCGAGGTCGATCGGGGTGACACCGGGGATGTCGGTGACGAAGATCTCCGACTTGGGGTGCCGGTGGCAGTAGTTGGTGGGGCTGTCGGTCTCCGGGAAGTAGCCGTCGTTGGTGTCGGTGCCGGCGCCCTCCCCGGAGATGGCGCTGTCGCCGAGGGCGACGACCGCGGCCGGTCTGGCGGCGCCGGGTGCCGGGGCCGGGGCGGGTGCGGGATCGGCGAGGGCGGCGGGGGCGCCGGCCAGCCCGAGGGTGACGACGAGGGCGCCGGTGGCGAGCGCCGCCGACAGGCGGGACCTGATCACACGCGACTCCTTGCGGGGGGGTGGGGGGACCGCCCGGGCGGGGGCGCCGAGCGGCGCGGAGCAAGGGAGGAGCTGAAAAGGTGAGCAGGACTCGGATTCTAGGAACTGACAAGTAACACAACAAGGCTTAGGACGAAGCCGGGACCTGACGGGCCGACGGATTCCCGGCACGACGATTCCGGGCACGACGAAGAGCCGCCGCCCCGCGCCCCAGGAGGGAAGCGCGGAACGGCGGCTCGCACCGGCCGAACCGGGTGCGGGATCAGCCCACGTTGGCGCAGTGGTTGCCGAACGCCGGGTTCAGCAGGCCCACGATGTCGATGGTGTTGCCGCACAGGTTGACCGGCACGTGCACCGGAACCTGGATCTGGTTGCCCGAGATGACACCGGGGGAACCGGCGGCGACGCCCTCGGCGCCGGAGCTGGCCATCGCGGTGCCGGCGCCGGCGGCCACGATGCCCACCACGGCCGCGCCGACGGCGGCGGTCTTCTTGATGCTCATGCGAGCCTCCTGACTGTTCAACAGAGATGCACGGGGAGTGCGACATCAAGAACGACACCCGCCCGGACCGGTTGCGACGGTGCGCCCACTGTCACCCGTCCGGAGCAACGGCGCCCCCGGTCGGCATTCGGGTGATCGGCTTCGGACGGGCCGTTTCCCCGCGCGCCGTGCCTCGTTCTCCCTGACGGAACCCGGTCCATCCGGCCCCCTACACACGAATCGAGCACGTCCATGCACCACCTCGCCCACGGCCCCGTCGGCACCGCGGCCACCGGCGGCTCGATCGACGTGGCGGGCCCCACGAACGCGGCGTCCGGCAATCCCCGCCGGAACGTCTGACCGGGAATTCCGCCCGGTCGCGCCTTTGTCCGAGCCATTCCCGGCCGTGCGGGAGCGGTTTCGAGAGGCGCTGCAACACGGCGGCTGCGTCCACGCCCGAGCCATGGGCGGAACGCGCCGGTGTGCGCCGTCCGAGTGACAAATCACGGCAATCCCTGAAACCAGCGGGCGAGTATTCGTGCTCGCCCGGATCCCGACAATTCCCTTCCGTCGGGCAGAAATCGGAGGAAGAACGATGCGTAACTTCAAGAAGGCCGCCGTGCTGTCCCTGGCCACCACCGGCCTCGTGCTCGGTGCCGCCGGCGGCGCGTTCGCCAGCTCCGGTGCCCAGGGCGTGGCCGCCGGCTCCCCCGGCGTGCTCTCCGGCAACCAGATCCAGATCCCGGTGCACATCCCGCTCAACGTCTGCGGCAACAGCATCGGGGTCATCAGCATCCTGAACCCGGCGTTCGGCAACTCCTGCGCCAACATCGGCTGAACCCGCGGTCGCCGCACCGGCGACAGCTGATTCACCGAGCCCTTGCCGCGCCCCGCACTGCCGGGGCGCGGCACGCTCCCCCCGTGTGTGATCGAGGAGATCAACCCCCATGCAGAACGTGAAGAAGGCCGCCGTCCTCTCCGCCGCCGCTGCCGGCCTGGTGCTGGGCGCCGCGGGCTCCGCCGCCGCGAGCTCGGGCGCCGAGGGCGTCGCCGCCGGCTCCCCCGGTGTCGCCTCCGGCAACCAGATCCAGGTTCCGGTGCACATCCCGGTCAACCTGTGCGGCAACTCCATCGACGTGATCGGCCTGCTGAACCCCGCGTTCGGCAACAGCTGCGCCAACGTCGAGCTGCCCCCGCCGCCCGCGGACAACTGCTGATCCCCGATCGGCACGTGTTCCGGCCGTCCTGCCCCCCGACCAGTCGGCCGGGGGGCAGTTCGGCATCCCCGGACGGCCGTCCGGGACCCCCGATCCACCGAAGGGTGATGATCCGCATGGTTTCGAAGAAGAGCGGGGCCGGCCTGGCCGCCGCCGTCGGTGCCGCGGTGCTGCTCGGCGCGGGCTCGGCGCAGGCCGCCACCGCCCCGGCGGGCCAGGCGCCCGCCGGCCCGGCCACGCTGGCCAGGACCGACGTCGGCCAGGCGCTGAACGGGACGACCTCCGGTCTCGGCTACGGCGTCGCGCCGATCAAGAGCCTGCGCCTGGACCCGTGGGCCAACTCCTCCGCCGACGTGCTCAACAACGGCGCGACCGTCCAGCCGGACCAGGGCCTGGCCCCGGTCGGCACCGGGACGCTGACCGGCCCGCTGAGCGCGGGCGGCGGGGTCAAGGACCTCCCGCTGGTCGGCGGCCTGACCGGCGTCCTGCCCGGCTGACGGGCGCCGCGTCCGACCGGGCGGCGCACGCGCCGGAGCCCGGCACCCCGCGCGGTGAGCGGGGTGCCGGGCTCCCGTCGTGCCGGGCCCCTGGCGTGCCCGGCGCCGGTCAGAGCCGGGTCAGGTCGGTCAGCCCGGCCTGCCGGAGCACGCCGGTGGCGGTGGCGGTGGTGGCCGCCGGGTCGGCCAGTCCGCTCTGGCCCACCACCTCGGTGGCGGTGGCGGCGGTGGTCGTGGTCAGGTCGTTCACCTCGTCGGTGACGGAGAGCCGGTGGTCGTCGCCGCCGAGGCTGGCGTTGGCCCCCGGGACGGCCTGCACGGCACCGGTGAGCAGGCGCGGGTCGACCTCGTCGACCTTCAGCCGACCGCCGGCGAGCTGGCCGGCGCCGTCCTGGGCGAGCGAGAGCGGCTTGCCGAGGGTGACGCCGGGGGTGTCGGCGTGCAGCGGGGCGGCCGGGGCGTCCAGCAGCACCTGGCCGAGGTCGGCGCCCTGGTCGAGCAGCGGGAGCGGCAGCTCGGCCTTGGCGCTCGGGCCGACCTTGCCGGTGCTCAGCTGGGGGACGATCCGCTCCGGGATCAGTTCGGTGCTGGTGCTGGTGGTCCGGCCGGGCACCGGCGGCATGAGCAGCGAGGTCGGGATGCCGGCCGACAGCCGGCTGCCCAGCGGGGTGAGCGGCACCTCCGCCGGGACCTGCTGGGTGGCCAGCGCGTCCTCCAGGGCTCCGACCTGGTCGGGGCCGACCGGGGCGGCGGAGGCCGGCCCCTGGGAGGCGAGCATGCCCGCACCGACCGCCAGCAGCATCGCGCCGGCCCGCTTGGAGAACTTCATGCTTTTCACCGTTCTGCTGTCCGTACTGGGGATCACTGAGGAAGGCTGCGCGGGCGCAGCCGGAAAGCAATCTGCTCAACGAGTGACCGGGAGTGCGGATTGCGCCGGTTAGCCGGTTCGGCCTAATAATCCGACCGGAAACCATCCTTCGTCGCGCCTCCCGGACTCTTTTCAAAAATCCCCGTAACCTTCCGTGCCGTCATTCTTTGATCTGGACGTCAGTGACTGCAGACCGGGTCTGAGCGTTCTACGCGTTGTACGCAAGGAATCCAAGAGCATTTCAGAGAGGGATCTCCCCATGATCCAGAAGTCCTTCGCCGCTGCCGGCCTGGCCGTCGCCGCGCTGGCCGCCGCCGCCGCGCCCGCCTCGGCCATCGGTGACGCGGACGGCGCCGCCGCCTCCATCGAGGGCAACGGCGGCTCCAACTTCACCGGGACGGTCGGGAACAACAGCCCGAACTTCCACTTCCTGGACAACGCGAACGTCTGCCTCCCCGAGATCCACAACATCGCCGTCGGCGTGCTCGGCGTGGCCGTCCCGGTCGAGGTCCCGATCGCCAACAGCGGCGGCAAGCAGTACTGCACCCAGGGCCAGGGCACCCAGAGCCACGGTGACGCGGGCGTGTCCCACCTGATCGGCTGACGCTCCGTTCAGCTCCCTGCACCACCCCTCCGATCCACCCTACGAATCGCTCCCCGATTCACCCCCGAGAGGAAAACCGGAAATGATCAAGAAGTCCCTCGCCGCCGCCGGCCTGGCCGCCGCCGCCATCGCGATGTCCGCCGGCTCGGCCTCCGCCATCGTCGACTCGGACGGCGCCGCCACCTCCGTCCAGGGCAACGGCGGCACCAACCAGACCGGCACCCACGGCAACGGCAGCCCGAACTTCCACACCCTGGACAACCCGAACATCTGCCTGCCGGAGGTCCACAACATCGCCGTCGCGGTCATCGGTGTCGCGGTTCCGGTCGAGGTCCCGGTCCTGAACAGCACCCCGAAGCAGATCTGCAACGTCGGCCAGAACACCCAGTCCTCGGGCGACGCGGGTGTCTCGCACCTGATCGGCTGATCAAGGGGCATGGCACGGACGGAGGGCCCGGGGAGGAAGGTCTCCCCGGGCCCTCCGGGCTTGCGGGCCGAGAAGTCCGGACGGGCGCCCGGCCCGACCGGGTGACCGTCCGTCCGGCCGGGCGCGTGGGGCGCCGGGCGGGACGGACGGGCTGTGATCACGAGTCAGACGCAGAGCGCCCGCGGGGGCGCTCCCAGAGAGAGGGCAGATCCATGAAGAGCAAGCTGGCCAAGGCCGCCCTGACCGCCACCGCCGCGCTGGCGCTCGCGGGTGCCGCCACCCCGGCGTTCGCCCACGTCGGCCTCGCGGGCGGCGGGGGCATCGCCGCCTCGGCCGACCAGCCGTTCGTGGCCGGCGGGGGCTGGGGCGTCGCCCACACCTCCGACATCGCCGCCGGCGGCTTCGGCGGCGGCGCGGCCACCTCCACCGACCTGGTGGGCGGCGGCGAGGGCTTCGCGCACATCGCCGGCTGGAACTAGCCGGACGCGGAAGGCCGGGCCGCTCCCGTGGGAGCCGCCCGGCCTTCCGTACGCCCTGCTACCGCGCCGGCTACTTGAGCATCGCGGCGGCCTCGACGGCCCAGTAGGTGAGGATCTGCTCGGCGCCGGCGCGGCGGATCGAGGTGAGCGTCTCCATGATCATCCGCTCCCGGTCGATCCAGCCGTTCGCGGCGGCCGCCTCGACCATCGCGTACTCGCCGGACACCTGGTAGGCGGAGACCGGCACCGGGGAGGCGTCGGCGACCTGGCGCAGGATGTCCAGGTAGGCCATGGCCGGCTTGACCATCACCAGGTCGGCGCCCTCGGCGAGGTCCTGCTCCAGCTCGCGCAGCGCCTCGCGGGCGTTCGCCGGGTCCTGCTGGTAGGCCTTGCGGTCGCCCTTGAGCGAGGAGCCCACGGCCTCGCGGAACGGGCCGAAGAAGGCCGAGGCGTACTTGGCGGTGTAGGCGAGGATGCCCACGTCCTGGTGGCCCGCCTCGTCCAGCGCCCGCCGGACGACGCCGATCTGGCCGTCCATCATGCCGGAGGGGCCGACCAGGTGGACGCCGGCGTCGGCCTGCACCCGGGCCATCTCGGCGTAGCGCTCCAGGGTGGCGTCGTTGTCCACGCTGCCGTCGGCGGCCAGCACGCCGCAGTGGCCGTGGTCGGTGTACTCGTCCAGGCAGAGGTCCGACATGACCACCAGCGAGTCGCCGACCTCGGAGACCACGTCCCGGATCGCCTGCTGCAGGATGCCGTCCGGGTTGGTGCCCTCGCTGCCGATCGCGTCCTGCACCTCGGGGACGCCGAACAGCATGACGCCGCCCACGCCCGCCTCGGCCGCCTCCACGACGGCCTTGCGCAGGGTGTCCCGGGTGTGCTGGACCACGCCCGGCATCGAGCTGACCGGGACGGGCTCGCTGACGCCCTCGCGGACGAACAGCGGCAGGATCAGCTCCGCCGGGTGCAGCCTGGTCTCGGCCACCAGGCGGCGCATCGCCGGGCTCTGGCGCAGCCGACGGGGGCGTACGTACGGGAATTCAGCGGACACGGCTTCTCTCTCCGAACGGTTGTGCAGTGCCGGGGGCGACGGCTCGCCACCCCCGGCCGGGGGTCGGGGCAGGCCCTCAGCGGGCCTTGCGGCGCGAACCCGGACGGCGCTCGCTGGGCCGGTAGACCGGCTCGCCCGCGGCCGTCGCGGTGTCACGGCGCTTCGCCCCGAAGTCTGCCAGTGCCTGGGCCAGCGCGGCCGCCGACGGCGCGGGGGCCATCACGTCGACCCGCAGGCCGTGCTCCTCGGCGGTCTTGGCGGTGGCCGGGCCGATGCAGGCGATGACCGTGACGTTGTGCGGCTTGCCCGCGATGCCGACCAGGTTCCGGACGGTCGAGGACGAGGTGAACAGCACCGCGTCGAAGCCGCCGCCCTTGATCGCCTCACGGGTCTCGGCCGGCGGCGGCGAGGCGCGCACCGTCCGGTACGCCGTCACGTCGTCGACCTCCCAGCCGAGCTCGACCAGGCCGGCCACCAGGGTCTCGGTGGCGATGTCGGCGCGCGGCAGCAGCACCCGGTCGATCGGGTCGAAGACCGGGTCGTACGGCGGCCAGTCCTCCAGCAGACCGGCGGCGGACTGCTCGCCGGAGGGCACCAGGTCGGGCTTCACGCCGAAGTCCACCAGGGCCTGCGCGGTGGTCTCGCCGACCGCCGCGACCTTGATCCCGGCGAACGCGCGGGCGTCCAGGCCGTACTCCTCGAACTTCTCCCGGACGGCGCGCACCGCGTTCACCGAGGTGAACGCGATCCACTCGTAGCGGCCGGTGACCAGGCCCTTGATGGCCCGCTCCATCTGCTGCGGGGTGCGCGGCGGCTCGACCGCGATGGTCGGCACCTCCTGCGGCACCGCGCCGTACGAGCGCAGCTGCTCGGACAGGCCGGTGGCCTGCTCCTTGGTGCGCGGCACGAGGACGTTCCAGCCGAACAGCGGCTTGGTCTCGAACCACGAGTGCGAGGCCCGGTGGGCGACCTGCTCGCCCACCACGGCTATCACCGAGGTGGCCGGGTCGACCGGCGCGGAGACCGGCGAGGGCAGCACCCGGGCGGCCTTCAGGTCGGCCGCGATGGCGGACAGCGTGGAGGTGAAGGTCCGCTGGCGGGTGGTGGTGCCGGAGAGCGTCGCGCTGAGCGCGGACTCCGGCTTGCGGCCGTTGGAGACCAGCGCGGCGGCCGTGGCCGGCAGCTGGCCCAGGGTGGTGCGGACCACCAGGGTGGTCTCCGGCGCGCCCAGGTCCACCGGGCCGCCGGACAGCAGCTGGGCACCGTCCACGAAGCGCACGTCGGTGCCGGCCCCGGCCCGCAGCGGGACGCCGGCGTAGGCCGGGACGCCGACCGACTGGGCGACGCCCGGGATCACCTCGAAGGGGATCCCGTCGCCCGCGCAGCTGAGCATCTCCTCGGCGGCGCAGCCGTCCAGGCCCGGGTCGCCGTCGACGGTGCGGACCACGTGCTTGCCCGAGCGGACCGCCTCGGCGACCACCTTGGCCAGGTCGAGCTCGGCGCCCTCGGCGGCCGGGTCGTGCACCTGCACGGCGGCCGGGCAGTGGCTGCGCACGGCGGCGGCGGTCAGCGGGTCGGCGACCAGGACGTCGGCCGTGGACAGCACCTCGACCGCGCGCAGGGTCAGCAGGCCCGGGTCCCCGGGGCCCGCGCCCAGGAAGGTGCACCGTCCGGTGGCGGGCTGCCCGGCGGGGAACAGGGCATCGGTGGCGGCGGTGGGGCTCATCGGGCTCGCTCCCCCATCAGGGCGGCCGCGCCCCCGTCGAGCAGCCGGTCAGCCAGCGCGCGGCCGAGGGCCGCCGCCTGCTGCTCGGCGGACTCGTCGAGGACGATCGGACCGTTGGCGGACATCTTCAGCAGGGCGGAGCCGTCGGGGTTGCCGACCACGCCGTCCAGCCGCAGTTCGTTCTGCCGGCCCCAGGTGGCCAGCGCGGCCACCGGTGCCGAGCAGCCGGCCTCCAGGGTGGCCAGCAGGGCGCGCTCGGCGGCCACGGCGACCCGGGTGGGGGCGTGGTCCAGGGCCGCGAGCGCGGCGGTCAGTTCGGTGTTCGCGGTGGTGCACTCGATCGCGAGCGCGCCCTGGCCGGGGGCCGGGATCATCAGCTCGGGGTCGAGGTGCTGGGAGATCTCGGCGCTGCGGCCGAGCCGGTTCAGACCGGCCGTCGCCAGCACCACCGCGTCCAGCTCGCCGCCGGTCACGTAGCCGATCCGGGTGTCCACGTTGCCGCGGATCGCGACGGTCTCCAGCTGGGCGCCGCGGGCGGCGGCCCAGGCGTTCAGCTGCGCCATCCGGCGCGGCGAGCCGGTGCCGATCCGGGCCGGGCGGCCGGAGCCGGCCAGCTTCTCCACCAGCTCGTCCAGGGTCAGGCCCTCGGCCGCGACCAGGGCGTCCCGGACGTCCTCGCGCTCGGGGACGGCGGCCAGCACCAGGCCCTGGGGGGCGGCGGTGGGCAGGTCCTTGAGCGAGTGCACGGCGAAGTCGATCCGGCCCTCCAGCAGTGCGTCCCGCAGCGCGGAGACGAACACGCCGGTGCCGCCGATCTGCGCCAGCGCCTCCCGTGAGGTGTCGCCGTAGGTGGTGATCTCGACCAGCTCGACGGGGCGCCCGGTGACCCTGGTCACCTCGCGGGCCACCATGCCCGACTGGGCCATGGCGAGGGCGCTGCGCCGGGTGCCGAGCCGCAGGGGTGCGGCGGCCGAGGGCTGCTCCGTGATCGGTTGACCATTCATGGGGTGATCGTCCCGGTGGTACTCGTGGGATGGCTGACGGTTCATCTGGTGCCCCCGGCGGAGGGCTGGGGCGCGCCGCCGACGGGCGTCCCGGACACCGCGTGCACGGCGGCCGGGTCGAGGTCGAACAGCTCGCGCAGGGCCTCCGCGTAGGAGGCGCCGCCGGGCTCGGCGGCCAGCTGCTTCACCCGGACGGTCGGGGCGTGCAGCAGCTTGTCGACGACGCGGCGGACGGTCTGGCCGATCTCGGCGCGGGAGCGGTCGTCCAGGTCGGGCAGCCGGGCCTCCAGCCGGCCGAGCTCGGCGGCGACCACGTCGGAGGCCATCGAGCGCAGCGCGACCACGGTCGGCGCGATCCGGGCGGCCCGCTGGGCGGCGCCGAAGGCCGTCACCTCGTCGGCGACGATCCGGGTGACCTGGTCGACGTCGCCGGCGCCGGGGGTGGCGGCGTGCGCATGGGACAGGCTCTCCAGGTCGACCAGCAGGGCGCCGTCCAGCTCGTGGACGGCGTGGTCGACGTCGCGCGGCATGGCCAGGTCGAGCAGGGCGAGCGGGCCCCGGCCGGCCGGGCGCAGGGCGACGGCGGCGGCCACGTCCTCGGCCTTGACCACCACGCCGGCCGCGCCGGTGCAGGAGATCACCAGGTCGACGTCGGCCAGCGCCTCCGGCACCTTGGCGAGGTCGAGGGCGCGGGCGACGTCCGGGCCGAGGATCTCGACCAGCCGCTCGGCGCGGGCGGCCGTCCGGTTGGCGATCAGCAGGTCGGTCACGCCGGAGCGGACCAGGGTGGCGGCGGCCAGCGAGCTCATCGAGCCCGCGCCGACGACCAGCGCGCGCTTGCCGGCGATCTCGCCCGCGCCCGCCGCGACCTGCTCCAGGCCGAAGGTGACCAGCGACTGGCCGGCCTTGTCGATGCCGGTCTCGCTGTGCGCCCGCTTGCCGACCCGCAGCGCCTGCTGGAACAGCTCGTTCAGGTCGCGCCCGGCAGTGTGCTCCTCCTGGGCCTTGGCCAGGGCGTCGCGCAGCTGGCCGAGGATCTGGCCCTCGCCGACCACCATCGAGTCCAGGCCGCAGGCCACCGAGAAGAGGTGGTGGACGGCGCGGTCCTCGTAGTGGACGTACAGGTGGGAGGTCAGCTCCTCCAGGTCCACCCCGCTGTGGTGGGCGAGCAGCAGCGACAGTTCGGCGACGCCGGCGTGGAACTTGTCCACGTCCGCGTACAGCTCGATCCGGTTGCAGGTGTTCAGCAGCGCGGCCTCGGCGACGGTCGCGGTGGCGGCCGCGTCGTGCAGCAGCCGGGTCGGCACGTCGCCGGTCAGCGCGGCGCGCTCCAGCACCCCGACCGGGGCCGTGCGATGGCTCAGCCCTACGACGAGAAGGCTCATGCCCGCCCCCCACAGCTCTCGGTGTTCATGCGGGCATCACCGCGGAGAGATCCCCGTCGCCGCCCTTGGCGGCCTTTCCCTTGGCCTGCTCGGCCTGGTCCTTCGCCGTCGACTCGGCGGTGCCGCGGCCCTTGCCGTTGCCGCCGGCCGCACGCCGCAGCTTGGCGGCGGCGGCGCGGACCGGGCCGGGAGCGCGGTCGAGCACCGACTCGGCGCGGTCGTCCGGCTCCTCGCCGGCCTTGCGCTGCTCGTGGAAGGCCAGGATCTGCAGCTCGATGGAGAGGTCCACCTTGCGCACGTCCACGCCGTCCGGAACGGTCAGCACGGTCGGGGCGAAGTTCAGGATGCTGGTGACGCCCGCCTCGACCAGCCGGTCGCAGACCTGCTGGGCGGCACCGGGCGGGGTGGTGATCACACCGATGGAGACGTGCTGGCTCTCGACGATCGACTCCAGCTCGTCCATGTGGCGCACCGGCAGCCCGGCCGCGCTGCTGCCGACCACGTTGGGGTCGGCGTCGAGCAGGGCGGCCACCCGGAAGCCGCGGGAGGCGAAGCCGCCGTAGTTGGCGAGGGCGTGGCCGAGGTTCCCGATGCCCACGATGACGACCGGCCAGTCCTGGGTCAGGCCGAGCTCGCGGGAGATCTGGTAGACGAGGTACTCGACGTCGTAGCCGACGCCGCGGGTGCCGTAGGAACCGAGGTAGGAGAAGTCCTTGCGGAGCTTGGCCGAGTTCACGCCGGCCGCGGCGGCCAGCTCCTCGGAGGAGACGGTCGGCACCGAGCGCTCGGAGAGCGCGGTGAGGGCCCGCAGGTAGAGGGGCAGGCGGGCGACAGTCGCCTCCGGGATGCCCCGGGCACGCGAGGGTCGGCGCGCGGCGCCCTGGTCGGGCGTCTGCGAACTGCTCTGTGGTGATCGGCCGATTGCCACGGTGCTCCTGTGGGTGAAGCTGGGCTTTGGCAGCCAGGCTATGCGTTTGTGAACGTGTGCACAAAGATGGTGTCCGATTTGTCCCCGCACAGTGATGCGCATCACGCCATCGAGCCCATAGCACCGGCGTGCGTCAGCACGACCTCCGGGGCCTGCGCACCGGGCAGCCAGGGGCCGTACGGGGCCTCCCGGCGCAGCAGCGGGACGGCCGCGCCGGACGGGCCGGAGCGGGCCCCGCCCAGCCGCGGCCAGGGCACCCGGGCCGCCTCGCGCAGCGGGCCCGCCCAGTCGCCCGGCGGGCAGGAAGGGGCACCCAGGCAGTGCCGCAGCAGCTCGGCCGTCACCCGGGCGTCGCCGAGGGCGGTGTGTGCCGGGTACCAGCCCAGGCCCGCCGCCTCCACGCAGGCCGCCAGGCCGTGGCTGCGGGCCTCCGGCAGGTGGGCGCGGGCCAGCCGCATCGTGCACAGCAGCGGGACGGGCGGCAGCGGCACCCCGATCCGGGCGAACTCGCGGTCCAGGAAGGCGTGGTCGCAGCTGACGTGATGGCCGACCAGCACCCGGCCGGCCAGCAGCTCCAGCAGCTGCGGGGCGATCTCGCGGAAGCGCGGGGCGCCCTCGACGTCGCACTGGCGTATCCGGTGCACATGGGTCGGGCCGACCGGGCCCAGCGGGTCCAGCAGGGTGGCGAACTCGCCCTCCGGGCACAGCCGCTCGTCGAGCAGGACGACCGCGACCTCGACCACGCGGTGCCGCCACGGACTGCGGCCGGTCGCCTCCACGTCCACCACGGCGAAGCCCCCGGCCCCGGACGGGGCTTCGGGCGTGCCGGGGATCGGACCGGGAAGCATGGCGACACTCCTCGTGTGCTCAGCCCCCCACGGGCGCAAACGCGTTCGATCGTAAGCCGACCAAGGCGCCCCGGCCGGGGCCGAAACGGAGTGTCTTTGGCAACGATTCGGCGAAGCGCCCCCGCCGAGTGGCGGGGGCGCGAGCGCCCGCGCGCGGGCCGTCAGCCGCCCAGGGCCGCGCGCAGCCGGCGCTCGTCGACCCGCCAGAAGTCGTGCTGGCGCCCGTCGACCAGGGTGACCGGGATCTGCTCCCAGTAGCGGCGGTACAGCTCCTCGTCCTGGGTGACGTCCTTCTCCTCGAAGGACGCCCCCAGCTCGCCCGCCACCCGGACGATGACCTCGCGGGCCTCGTCGCACAGGTGGCAGCCGGGCTTGCCGACCAGGGTCACGGTACGGTCCGCGGGATCGGGGCTCTTACGTCGCAGCAGTGGGCTCACCGCCCCATTCTGCGCTCACGGGGCGCCCGCCCCCGCGCGCGGTGGAGCTGTTCACCTCACGGGCACGGCACCGTCACGGCCGCTCCGCGCCCGGCTGGCTATGCTCGGTGCCATGGCCGTGCTCCGAAGGCTCACCCAGGCAAGACGTTCCACCAGCGAGCGGAGCGCCCTGGCGGGCGAGGCCGCGGCCGAGGCGGCGGAGGCCGCGCTGCGGGCCGAGCCCGGAGCGGCGGACGCCCCCGCGGCGGACGCGCAGGCCGCCGGGGACACCGCGGCCACCGGGGACGCGCCGGCCGCCGCGGACGGCCAGGCTCCGACCAAGCCCGGGAAGGCGCCCAAGGCCCCGGCCGGGAACCACACCCCGGACCAGGACGACCCCCGCGCCGCCGCCTTCTTCGACTGCGACAACACCATCCTGCGCGGCGCCGCGATCTTCTACCTCGGCGTCGGCCTCTTCCGCCGCGGCTTCCTCACCCGCCGCGACATCGCCCGCTTCGCCTGGCAGCAGGCCTGGTTCCGGCTGCACGGCGCCGAGGACCCGGACCACATCTCGGACGCCCGGACCACCGCCCTCGGCATCGTCGCCGGCAAGCGCACCGCCGACCTGGAGGAGATCTGCGAGGAGATCTTCGAACCGGTCGTCGCGGACAAGATCTGGCCGGGCACCCGGGCGCTGGTCCAGATGCACCTGGACGCCGGCCAGCGGGTCTGGCTGGTCACCGCCGCCCCGCTGGAGGTGGCCCGGATCATCGCCCGGCGGCTCGGCATGACCGGCGCGCTCGGCACCGTCGCCGAGGCCCGGGACGGCCTCTACACCGGCGGACTCGTCGGCGACATGCTGCACGGCCCGGCCAAGGCCGCCGCCGTCCGGGCGCTGGCCCGCCGCGAGCGCCTCGACCTCGACCGCTGCGCCGCGTACAGCGACTCGGCCAACGACATCCCGATGCTCTCGCTGGTCGGCCACCCGTACGTGGTGAACCCGGACGGCGCGCTGCGCCGCCACGCCCGGGCCCAGGGGTGGCGGGTGCGGGACTTCCGCACCGGCCGGAAGGCGGCCAAGGTGGGGCTGCCGGCGGCGGCCGCGGTCGGGGTGCTGGCGGGCGCGACGGCGGCCGCCGTGGCCCTGCACCGGCGACGCCGGCGCGCCTGAGACCACCACCGCACTCCGCCGCACTCCGCCGCCGGAGCCGTCACACGGGCTCCCGCAGCGTCACCCGACGCGCTCGCCCGCGCGGGTGACCGGACGTCAACAAGGGCCCTGACCTGGCCGCTCGTACGGGCGAACTCCCTTCCGGCGCAACACGGTCAAGGGCCGATGCACGAACCTGTCAGCCGGTGACCGGTTCTGATCGTTCGCCAGACCGGGAAAGTCAGGGGTTGCCGAGCCCCAAGGCTGGGAAACGGCCCCCCGGACCGCCGAATTGGTCACCCTGAGCGCCTGTTCGATCACGTTGAGCCGGATGAACGCCGACAGCTCCGGTCAGTGTCAGCCGAATATGCGCAACAAATGGATCCCAAACGACCACTTCGACCACACGGTGTAGCTGTCATTGCACAAAGCGTTATTCTCTCCTGGATGCACGTCTCCACACGTCCCGCTCGAACGGACGCTTCGGGGAGTGCTCTCCGCGCAGGCGGAGGTGATCCGTCCACAGTTCTGCCTCTGGGAGTCCCGTGTACCCACCCGTCCGGAACGACGCGCCTGCACCCTCCCGCCCGTCGTCCGCGCCCCTGCGCCCCCGCACCGGCCACCACGACCGGCCCACCGCCGAGCGGCAGATCTCCACCGGCCTGGACCTGCTGCGCAGCCTGCTCCGCAGCCAGCTCGCCGCCTCGCCCCAACTCGTGCCCGCCGGAGGGTCGTTCGGCCACCCGCACGGCCCCGGCCTGGCCCTGCGCACCACCGCCGCCGGCTCGGCCGGCACCGGCTCGCGCGGTCGCACCGGCGGTGCCGGCCTCGGGCGCGGCCGCTCCCGGACCGCGACCGGCCCCGGCTACGAGACCGAGCACAACCCGATCATGGAGCTGGTCGAGCGGGCCCAGGCCGGCGAGAGCGAGGCCTTCGGCCGGCTCTACGACCACTACGCGGACACCGTCTACCGGTACATCTACTACCGGGTCGGCAGCCGGGCCACGGCCGAGGACCTCACCAGCGAGACGTTCCTGCGCGCGCTGCGCCGGATCGGCACCTTCACCTGGCAGGGCCGGGACTTCGGCGCCTGGCTGGTCACCATCGCCCGCAACCTGGTCGCCGACCACTTCAAGTCCAGCCGCTTCCGGCTGGAGGTCACCACCGGCGAGATGCTCGACTCCAACGAGTGCGAGCGCAGCCCGGAGGAGTCGGTGCTGGAGTCGCTCTCCAACGCCGCCCTGCTGGACGCGGTGCGCCGGCTCAACCCGCAGCAGCAGGAGTGCGTCACCCTGCGCTTCCTGCAGGGGCTCTCGGTCGCGGAGACCGCCCGGATCATGGGCAAGAACGAGGGCGCCATCAAGACCCTCCAGTACCGCGCCGTACGGACGCTGGCGCGGCTGCTGCCGCCCGACGCCCGATGAGCCGACCGTGACCGCGGGGGACACAGCCGGAGGGCCGCCCGGCCGGCCGTCACCGTCCACGCCCGACCGACACGTCAGAGTGAACGGTCGGTCCGATGATCAGCCGTGCGTAACCGACCGCCCGCACCGATCGTTGGCCAGCGTGCAAGCCTCCACCAGGCGTACGGTCAAGCCGAATTGCGACCCGTCACCCGATGGAGTGGCTTTGGCCAGCCGGGGCAACCGTCCGGCGGGCCAGGGTGTCGACAACGACGAAGGGAGGTGTGGCCCGTGACGGCAAACGTGCTGGAGCACCGGCGGGCGAAGGCCTTCGCCGAGGCGCTGGAGGCCCACCGGACGGAGCAACGCGCTGCAACCGACGCGGAATCGGCCAACACCGCAGGCGCCGGCCCCGGTTCGGCCGCGATGGCCGAACTGGTCGGCCTGACCGACGTGCTGGGAGCGCTGCCCGGACCGGTGCTGGACCGGGAGGTCCGGACGGTCCAACGCGCCCAGCTGATGGCCGCGTTCGAGCAGGCCTTCGCCGGCGGACCGGGCGCCGCGGTGCCCCGCCAGCGCCGCCACCGGGCGATCCGGTCGGCGCCGCGCGGCCGGTGGAGCCGCCGGTTCGCGATCGGCGGACTCGTCGCCGGGCTCGCCGTCGGCAGCCTGGCCGGTGCCGCCGCCGCGAGCACCGGAGCGGTTCCCGGGGACACGCTGTACGGCCTGAAGCGCGGCCTCGAAGGGCTGCGGCTCGACTTCGCCGGCTCCGACGCCGAGCGCGGTGAGCTGCTGCTCGACAACGCCGCCACCCGGCTCGGCGAGGCCAAGGTCCTGGTCGGCCGCACCGGCCCGGCCGGCGCACTGAGCCCGGCCACCGTCGAGCAGGTCCGCCGCGCCCTGGACGACATGCACGCGGACGCCCTCAAGGGCCGCGAGCTGCTGCGCTCGGTCTACCGCAGCAACGGCTCGCTCGACCCGATGCGCGCGCTGGCCGGCTTCGCCCACGACGAGGACGGCCGCTGGACCGAGCTGCAGGGCAAGCTGCCCTCCCAGCTCACCCAGCAGGCCTCCCTGGTGAGCCAGCTCTTCGACGACATAAGCGAGGACGTCGCGCCCCTGCGCCTGGTCCAGCCCGCCGGCAAGAACGGTGGGTCGCCCGGCTCCGGAGCGGGCGGCGGCTCCGCCGACTCGACGGGCGGCTCCCCCGCCGGCGCCCCGGCCGACGGCTCCGGCGCCACGCAGGACGGCGGCCAGGCCCCGGACAGCGGCGCCACCGGCGGCAACCGCCCCGGCGCCACCGCCCCGGTCGGCCCCGGTGCCGGCGTGACCGGCAGCGGCGGCAAGGGCGCCGGCCTGCCGAGCACCCTGCCCACCAGCGCCCCGGACGCCGTCAACGGGCTGGTCGGCGACCTCACCAACGGGCTCACCGGCGCCAAGCCCTCGCCGAGCGCCGACGCGGCCCCGCCGCAGGTGCCGCAGCCGTCCGGCACCCCCGGTGTCCCGGACGGGGCCCGGCAGCAGGGCGTCGAGGTGCCCCCGCTGGTCCCGGGCCTGCTGCCCGGGCTGCGGATCCTCGGCGGCTGACGGCACACCGACGGCACGGAGCGGGCCCTGCGGAGTGCGATATCCGCCGGGCCCGTTCCGTGCTCCCGTACGGCGGTCCTTCCGGCCTCCCGTACGGGGAAGGCGGTCAGGGGAAGGGGTCAGAAGAACACCGAGCGCCGCTGCACCAGCAGCTGGTAGAGCGAGTGCTGGATGGTCTCGCGCACCTCGTCGGCCAGGTCGAAGACCAGCATCGGGTCGTCCGCCGCCTCCGCCGGGTACCCGTCGGTGGCGATCGGCTCGCCGAAGCGGATCGTCCACTTGGTCGGCAGCGGCAGCACCCCGAGCGGGCCCAGCCAGGGGAAGGTCGGCGTGATCGGCACGTACGGCAGGCCCAGCAACCGGGCCAGCGTCTTCACGTTGCCGATCATCGGGTAGGTCTCCTCCGCCCCGACGATCGAGCACGGCACGATCGGCACCCGCGCCCGCAGCGCCGAGGCCACGAAGCCGCCGCGGCCGAACCGCTGCAGCTTGTAGCGCTCGGAGAAGGGCTTGCCGATGCCCTTGAAGCCCTCCGGCCAGACCCCGACCACCTCGCCGCGCTCCAGCAGCGCCTGCGCGTCCTCGTTGCAGGCCAGGGTGTGGCCGGCCTTGCGGGCCAGCTCGTTGACGCCGGGCAGCACGAAGACCAGGTCGGCGGCGAGCATCCGCAGGTGCCGCCGGTTCGGGTGGTGGTCGTGGATGACCACCTGGGTCATCAGCGCGTCCAGCGGGATCGTCCCCGAGTGGTTGGCGACGATCAGCACGCCGCCCTCGGCCGGGATGTTCTCCACGCCCTGGACGTCGATCCGGAAGTACTTCTCGGCGAGCGGGCGCAGCAGGGAGAGCAGCACCTCCTCGGTGAGCTCGCGGTCGAAGCCGAACTCGTCCACCTCGTAGTCCCCGGTGACCCGGCGGCGCAGGAAGGCCAGCCCCTCGGCGGCGCGGCCCTCCCACCCCTTGCCGAACAGCCGGGCGGCCGCCGGGCCGAGCGGCCCCGACAGCGCCCCGCCGACGGCCCCGGCGAGCCGGTCGGCCAGGCCGGGGCCCTCGGGTCCGGTCCAGCTGGGGGCGGATTCGATCGGGATCACCTTGGCCTCGCCCGACGCGTTCTCGGCTGCGGCACTCATCGCGGGTTCAGCTCCTCGGTCGGCGGGGGCGGTTCGGTACGGCGCCCGGCGCGGCGGGGTCGGCCCCCTCCGGGCCGAGCAGCGCGGCCAGCCGGTCGGCGACGGCGGCCAGCCGCTCGGGCGGCAGCAGGCCCGGGCCCACGGCGGCGGCGAAGTCGGCGAAGGCCTCGGGCGTGGTGAACGCCGGGCGGTAGCCGAAGGTCTCGCGCAGCCGCGTGGTGTCCACCACCCGGCCGTGGGTGAGCAGCCGCAGCTGCTCCGGCGAGACGTCCACCAGCCGGGTCTGGCGGGCCAGGACGGCCATCCAGCTGACCGCGGGCAGCAGCAGCGGCAGGGTGGGCCGGCCCAGCCGGCGGGCGCACTGGGAGAGCAGCAGGACGCCCTCCCCCGCCACGTTGAAGGTACCGGTGTTGACGGTGCCCGGCTCGGGCTCGCCGACGGCCCGGCAGAGCACGGCGACGGCGTCGTCCTCGTGGACGAACTGCAGCCTGGGGTCGTAGCCGAGGACGGTCGGCAGCACCGGCAGCGCGAAGTACTCGCTGAGCGGGGTGTCCGGGTTCGGGCCGACGATGTTGGCGAAGCGCAGCACCGTCACCGCGACGTCCGGGCGGCGCCGGGAGAAGCCGCGGACGTAGCCCTCGACCTCCGAGGCGTCCTTGGCGAAGCCGCCGCCGGGCGGGGTCTTCGGCTGGATCCGTTCGCTGAACACCGCCGGGTCGCGGGGGGCGGAGCCGTACACGCCGGTGGTGGACTTCACCACCAGCCGGCGCACCCCGGGCGCCTTCTGGCAGGCGCCGAGCAGCTGCATGGTGCCGATGACGTTGGACTCCTTCACCGCGGAGCGGTTGGTGGAGCCCAGGCCGGTGGCGCTGACGCTGAGGTGCACCACGGTGTCCACCTGGTGCTCGGCGAGCACCCGGGACAGCGCCGGTCGGCGCAGGTCGAGCTGGTGGAAGCGGTACGGGGCGGCCGGGCCGGGCGGCTCCTCGGCCGGCGTCCCGGGCGGCTGCACGTCCACGCCGACGACCAGGTCCACACCCGGACGGCGGCGGACCTCGGCGACGAAGCGGGCACCGAGATGGCGTGCCACGCCGGTGACGAGCACGACCACGCCCACGGTGCTGCACCCCATTTCCCTCGACCCGAGCGGCCTGCGTGCACCGTACCGCGCCGCCCCGCCGGGCCGTGAAACGACACCGCCCGCCCGGGCCGCGAGGGCCTGGGCGGGCGGTGGAAGCGCTGGGCGCGCTGGGCGCGGCCGGGGGCGCTTACTTCTTGTTGCGACGCTGAACGCGGGTCCGCTTCAGAAGCTTGCGGTGCTTCTTCTTGGCCATACGCTTGCGACGCTTCTTGATGACAGAGCCCACGGAACAACCCTCGCTCACTGAGACTCTCGTCCGTGAGAGACGGAGTCCATACGACTGACGTGAGGGCCTAGCCTACCGTCCGCGTGGCCGGGGCTGTAAATCGCACTCCCGGCAACCGGGAAACTCGCGGGAAATCCGGGGCGAACGGAGCCGGATCCGCGGCTGCGGATCCGGCCCCGCCGGCCCGGTGCTACGCGCTCTCAAGCCGCACGTACGACTCCTTGAGGTACTCGTGCACCGCCTGCTGGGGCACCCGGAAGGACCGTCCGACCCGGATGGCCGGCAGCTCGCCGCTGTGCACCAGGCGGTACACCGTCATCTTGGACACCCGCATGACCGCGGCGACCTCCGCCACGGTCAGGAAGACGACTTCCTGCAGGGGACGCTCCACGGAACTCATGACCATCACCCGACCCTTACCCGTGTGCAAGGCACCGGCTTCCCCTCCGGTGACTCCACCGGCACACGTGTATCCCCAGAGTAGTTATGCGTGGTACCAGTGGGAAGAGGGGAGGTGCAGTCCTCGTACGGTGAGAGATAGGACTGTTGCAGTACGTAGCCGATCGGCGGATCGGACCGCCCCGCGTACGCACGGCCCGGCCGGTGCCCCGCGGGCGCCCAGCCGGGGCGCCGGGTTCAGGCCAGGAGGCCGTGGTGGGGGAACACCGCACGGCGGCTGGCAAGAATGGCCTGATCGAGCCGGTCGGCCGGATCGTAACCCGCGTCGAAGTCGCGCCAGGCCGGGCGGGCGCCGTCGGTCATCCGCAGCGGGGCCGGGCGGCGGGTGCGGCGGTAGACCTCGGCGCGCCAGGACTCGGGGGTCTCGGTGGCCGGGTCGACGGGCCGTCCGGCGGCGGTGGCGACCAGGTGGGTCCAGGTGCGCGGGACGACGTCGACCACCGCGTAGCCGCCCCCTCCGGTGGCCACCCAGCGGCCGTCGGCGTGCCGGTGGGCGAGCTCGTGCAGTTCCTCCGCGATCAGCCGCTGGGCGTCCACGGTGACGGCGAGGTGGGCGAGCGGGTCCTCCAGATGGGTGTCCGCGCCGTGCTGGGTGACCAGGACCTGCGGCCGGAAGGCGTCGAGCAGCTCGGGCACCAGGGCGTGGAAGGCGCGCAGCCAGCCGGTGTCGCCGGTGCCGGCCGGCAGCGGCAGGTTGGCGGCGGAGCCGGGGGCGTCCGGGCCGCCGGTCTCCATCGGCCAGCCGGTCTGCGGGAAGAGCGTGGCGGGGTGCTCGTGCAGGGAGACGGTGAGCACCCGGGGGTCGTTCCAGAAGGCCTCCTGGACGCCGTCGCCGTGGTGGACGTCCACGTCGACGTAGGCGACCCGCTCGGCACCGAGTTCGAGCAGCCGGGCGATGGCCAGCGCGGGGTCGTTGTAGACGCAGAAGCCGGAGGCCTTGCCGGGCATCGCGTGGTGCAGCCCGCCGGCGAAGTTGACGGCGTGCGGGGTCTCGCCGCGCCAGACCGCCTCGGCGGCGGCCACCGACTGGCCGGCGATCAGCGCGGAGGCCGTGTGGACCGCGGGGAAGGCCCAGTTGTCGTCGGTGCCGAGGCCGTGCCGGGTGTCGGTCAGCTCGGGATGGGCGGCGGCGTGCTTGACCGCCTCGACGTACTCCCGAGTGTGCACCAGCTGCAGGGTGGACTCGCCGGCGGGCGGTGCGGACCGGACGCTCACCCCGGGGCCGCCGTTCAGCCCGAGCGCCTCGACCAGGCGCATGGTGAGGGCCAGCCGGGTCGGGTCCATCGGGTGGCCGGGGCCGAAGTCGTAGGCGGTGACGGCCTCGTCCCAGAAGAGGTGCAGGCCGCAGGGGGTGTCACGCTCGGCTTCGGGCATGGCCTCCACCGTAGCGGGTGGCGGCGGGCGGGCCGCCGTCAGGGCGCGCCGGGGCGGCGGCGGGGCTCCGGTTGCGCGGCCGGGGTACGGCAGTTGTGGTGCAGCTGTGCGGCAGTCGTGGAGGTGCTTTGTTGAGGCGGTACAGACAAACGCTCCGCGCCTCCATATCCTCTCCGCCATGAAGCCATTCAGCGTGCAACGCCTTGGGGTAATTCTCGCTGCAATACTGGGACTTGGCCTGCTCTTCGCCGCCCAGCCGGCCTCCGCCGCGGTCAGCGGGACCGCCTTCGCCGTCGACAGGTCGACCGCGAAGGCCGGCGACCAGCTGACCCTGACGCTGTCGCTCACCAATACCGAGACCAGCGACATCTACTTCGCCTACGAGGCCGTCCAGCCGACCTGGCCGGCCAACTCGCAGGCCGGCGCCTTCACCGTCACCGGCTGCACCGGCGACACCGTCGACTGCGTGATCAACGGGAACAGCGCCAACTTCCACTTCGACGCGCCGATCGCACCGGGCGCCACCAAGACCGTCACGCTCACCGTGAAGATCTCCGACACCCCGCCGTGGAGCGCCAACACGCCGTACACGGTGAACTGGGCGCCGTACGTCTACTACGAGTTCGGCCAGGTCGGCGGCACCACCTCGGCCAAGGACCAGGGCTGGCCCTACGGCGTGACCGGGACGGAGACCACGATCCTCGGCTGATCCCGGCCGACCTCGTCCGGCGGGTGCGACCGCCGCCCCGCCGCCCCCGCTCCCGCCCTCACCCGGCGGGGGCGGGAGCCAACACCGGCGCCGGGGCGAAACGGTCGGCCAGCGGCAGCACGACGAGCACCAGCAGCATCGGGGCGAGCAGGGCCCAGCGGTACGAACTCGCGTCGGCGATCGCCCCGACCAGCGGCGAACCGAGCAGGAACCCCACGTAGTTGAAGAGGTTGAGCCGGGCCACCGCGGCGTCCGAGTCGGCCGGGAAGAGCCGGCCGCCCGCCGCGAAGACCTGCGGGATGATCGCGCAGATGCCGAACCCGAGCAGGGTGAAGGCGGCGATCCCCGCCCAGGGGGCGGGCGCGACCGCCGCCAGCCCGAACCCGAGCGCGGCCAGCGCCGCACCGCCCCGGACCACCGGGACGGCGCCGAAGCGCTGCACCGCGCGGTCGCCCGCCGCGCGGCCGAGCAGCATCGCGACCATGTAGCCGAGGTAGGAGAGCTTGGCGAGGTCCTCCCGGCTGCCCAGGCCGTCGGTGAGGTACTTGACGCTGTAGTTGGAGACCGAGGCGTCGGCGATGTACGCGAAGGCCATCGCCAGGCAGAGCGGCAGCAGCGGCCGCCAGGGGACGGACCGGGCGGCGGCCTCGGCGGCCTCCCGGACGGCGTCACCGAGCTCGGCCGGGCCGGCGAAGCGCGTGCCGGTGACCACCGCGAGCGGGGCGACCACCGCGGCGGCCGAGCCGAACAGCACCGGCAGCCCCAGGTCGTAGTGCGAACCGAGGCCCGCCAGGACGGCGCCGACGATGCCGCCCAGGCTGAACGCGGCATGGAAGCCGATCATGATCGAGCGGCCGTAGCGGTGCTGCAGGCCCACCCCGAGCATGTTCATACTGGCGTCCAGCGCCCCCACCAGCAGCCCGAACGCCCCCAGGGCGAGGGCGAGTTGCCACAGGGCGTCGCCGAGCCCGACGGCCGCCAGACTCAGGCAGACGGCCGGCTGGACCACTCTCAGCACCGCCCGCGCGCCGGTGCGCTTCACCAACTGCTCGGAGGTGATCGAGCCGACCCCGGCCAGGATCGGCACGGCCGCCAGGAAGACCGGCAGCAGCCCGTCGCTCAGCCCGTACCGGTGCTGGATCTCCGGGATGCAGGTGACCAGCAGCGCGAAGGTGGTGCCCTGCAGCAGGAAGCTGACGGCGAGCGCGGCCCGCCCGACCCTCAGGCCGGGCGGGACGTCGGACGGCGCGGCACTCATACGGACCTCCACACGGGCCTCCTGGCATCCTCGCTACCGGCCGGTAGGACGATGTTGGCGAGAGCGTAGGCGGTGCGCCGCGATTGCGGGAGGGGTCGCGCAGGGTCCGGGCGTACTACTTCCCGCCGGAGGCCAGCTCCCGGGAGCGGTCCCGGGCCGCCTCCAGGGCGGCCAGCAGCGCGGCCCGCACGCCGTGGTTCTCCAGCTCGCGGATGGCCGAGATCGTGGTGCCGGCCGGGGAGGTGACCGCCTCGCGCAGCTTCACCGGGTGCTCGCCGGAGTCCCGCAGCATCACCGAGGCGCCGATCGCGGACTGCACGATCAGGTCGTGCGCCACCTGGCGGGGCAGGCCGAGCAGGATGCCGGCGTCGGTCATCGCCTCGACCAGGAAGTAGAAGTAGGCCGGGCCCGAGCCGGAGAGCGCGGTGGCCGCGTCCTGCTGGGACTCGGGCAGCCGCAGCGCCTTGCCGACCGAGCTGAAGATCTCCTCGGTGCGCGCCAGGTGCTCCTCGGTGGCGTGCGAGCCGCCGGAGATGACGCTCATCCCCTCGTCCACCAGGACCGGCGTGTTGGGCATCACCCGGACCACCGGGGTCCCGGCGGCGAGCCGCTCCTCGAACCAGGCGGTCGGAACGCCGGCCGCGGCCGAGATCACCAGCCGGTCCGCGCCGACGTGCGGGGCCAGCTCCTCCAGCAGGGTGCCCATGTCCTGCGGCTTGACCGCGAGGATCAGGGTGTCGGCGAGCTTGGCGGCCTCGGCGTTGGAGACGGCCACCACCCCGTACCGGGCGGCGAGTTCGGCCGCACGCTCGGGGCGGCGGGCGGTCACCAGGACGTCCGCGGGGCTCTTGCCGGCCCGCAGCAGACCGGAGAGCAGGGCCTCGCCGATCTTGCCGGTGCCCAGGAAGGCGATCTTCTGTCCGTGTGCTGCGCTGCTGCCCATGGTCCGCTCCTTGCCTCGGTACTGCGGCCATCCTCGCACCGCGCGGCGGGGCCCGGCGGGACCGTCCGGTCCGTGGTCGCCCGGTTCGGGGCGGGGTGGGCGGCGGGGCCCTGGCGGGGTGCGCGGCCGGGCCGGGCGGGGTGCGCGGCCGGGCCGGGCGGGATGAGGGAAGGGCGGCGGGGGCCCACCGCCCGTGCGCCCCTAGGGAGAAAACCAGGGGGTTCCCCTATGGCCTCCGGGGCCGGGCGGGCGCACCGTTGAACCATGGCACACGACGAAATGTCCCGACGTGAGAACCGGCAACTCGCCGTCGCCTCGGCGACCGTGGGCCCGTGGCGGACGGCCGCGGGGGTCGGTGCGGTGGTGGGGGCGACATCCCTGGGGATCGAGGCGATCTCCGGGAACTGGTCGCTGAGCATGCTGGCCGGACCGGCCGGCTGGGCCCTGTTCTTCTTCTTCCTGGTCGGCACCGTCGGCGGGCAACTGCGCCGCGACACCGCCGACCGACGACTGCGCCGCTGGGCGAACGACCACCCGTGGCAGTCGGCGCTCCCGGCGGCCGGCGGGCTGCTCGTCCTGAACACCCTGGCGCAGCTGTTCCTCGGCGACGCCGGCCTGTTCGGCGCCTTCTTCATCTCGCTGCTCCCGGCCGGCATCCTGCTGGCGATCGCCGGGGTGGTGGGCTCGGTCAAGCAGGCCCGGGGCAAGGACTGACGCCCGGCGCGGTTCCGGGCGGGCCGGGGTGAACCCGGGCGAAACGGGCTGAACCACCACCCGGTGCGCACGCGTTCACCACCCGGTGTGCCCCCGATCGACGCATCGTCACCCCCCGTCGTCATACTGGCGCGATGCCGATAGCCGAAGATCCGGAACCGCGCCCCACCAGGGGCGACGAGCCGGGCGGGTCCGACCCGTCCGGAACGGGTGCGAAGGACCCGTTCGCCGACCTCGTCCTGGACGAGGAGTTCGTCCGCAACGCCACCGTCGCCGAGCAGAGCGGGCGCACCCGCATGCTGGCCGCCCGGTGGAAGCACACCCCGCCGGTCGACCCGGGCGGCCGCCGCTCGGTCAACGACGGCCCGGCGCCCGCGCGCCGTTTCGGCCGCAAGCCGAAGCAGCCGGCGCTCGACCCCTGGGGCAACCCGCGCCCGCGCCGCCGACCGCAGTGGCGCACGCCGCTCTACGTCGTGCTGACCGTCGCCGTCCTGCTCGCGGCACTGAACATCGACGGGCTGCGCCGCTGGTACTCCGACCACTACGGGGGCAACTCGTCCTCGGCCGGACCGGTGCCGACCGTCGCCCCGGAGACAGCCAGGCCGACCTCGGCGCCGCCGACCGCCCCCGACGACACGCCGACCGTCGACCACCCGTGGAAGGGCTCCCCCGCCGAGGGCTGGCCGAACGGCGCGGAGGCCTTCGTGCTGCCCGACGCCAAGGCCATCGGCGTCTTCTCCGCCGACGAGGTCGCCGCCCAGCTCCAGTCGGTCAAGGCCTACCTGACGGCCGCCGACCTCGACCCCCAGGTGATCGCCGGCGCCCGCCCGGAGGCCGCCCTGGCGATGCTCGACCACGAGGAGCGGGCCTCCGCCGTCGCCGCCCTCGACCACCCCGGCAAGGACACCGACCCGACGGACTGGTTCACCCGCTTCGACCCGCGCGAGGCGGCCCTGGTCGGCGGCACCGTCAAGGTCCAGGGCCGGATGAGCATCGAGGGGGACGGTGACGGGGGCGTGCTGGTGCACACCGACTTCACCTTCGTCTACCCGCTGCAGCCGGGCCCCGACGCGGAGAAGCTGGCCTCGGCCCGCCGCCGCACGCAGGGCGCCACGCCGCCCGGCACCGCCCCGACCGGCACCGCCAAGCCCGTCGGCCTGGTCGTCCCGGCCGCCGACAACACGGGCAGCACCTGGACGGCCCGCACGATCGTCCGCAAGGTCGACGACTTCCGCTTCTACGACCCGAAGCGCTACAAGGTCGACGCGAAGAAGCTGGTCTTCGCCAAGACGCAGTCCGACGTGGGCAACAGCTCCTGCGACATCTACGACGGCTTCCTGCACCCGCAGTTCCAGCAGTTCGCCGATCACGACCCGGCACCGACCGGACCGACCAGCGACCCGTACGACCGGAGCAAGGACATCGCGCCGAACGAGCAGTGCGGGACGGCGAGCCGCAGCTGAACCCCGGCCGGGGCGCAGCCGGGCCGCGTCAGCGCTTGCGCTTGGCCCGGCTCGGCGGCGCGTCGGAGGGCCGGCCGCTACGGCCGGCCCGGCGCTTCTCGTACCGGGCCACGGCCCGCTGGTAGGAGGCGCGCTGCACCGCCTCGCCGGGCGCCTCGACCAGGCTGCGGGCGAAGTAGGCGGCCAGGGCGCCGGCGCTGCCGATGAGCCAGACCGCGCCGAGCGACTTGTCCTCGGCCATCCAGCCGGTCAGCTGGTCCTTGCCCTCGGTGAGCAGCTTCCAGGTGCGCCGAACGGACATCATCGAGCAGACCGCGATGGCGACGGTCATCAGCCCGTTGACGAAGGTCCCGTTGTCGGAGAGGGCGATGCCCTCGACGCCGAAGCGCAGCAGCAGCACCACCGCGGCCGTCGAGACCAGCGCACCGACGGACACGGCGACCCGGCGCAGCCAGTAGCCGCCGTCCCGGTTCAGCCAGCTGGTGCCGAACCAGCGGATCGGTTCCGGCTCGGGGCCGCCGACGGCCCTGGGGGCCGCGGCCGCCACGGGGGCTCCGGCGGCCTCGGGGGCGGGGGTGGGGGGCTGCTCGCTCACGCCGTCGATTATCACCCGACCGCCGCGAACGACGGAGGAGCCGTCCCGGCTTGCGGGACGGCTCCTCCTCGTACCGGCGGGTCCTGCCCGGTCTCAGCCGAGCTTGGTCACGTCGCGGACGGCGCCCTTGTCGGCCGAGGTGGCCATCGCGGCGTAGGCGCGCAGGGCCTGGCTGACCTGGCGCTCGCGGTTCTTCGGACGGTAGCCGCCCGCGGCCTCCAGGGCGCGGCGGCGCTCGGCCAGGACCTCCTCCGGGACCTCCAGGGAGATCGTCCGGCCGGGGATGTCGATGGCGATGGTGTCGCCGTCCTCGACCAGGGCGATGGTGCCGCCGGAGGCCGCCTCCGGGGAGGCGTGGCCGATGGACAGACCCGAGGTGCCGCCGGAGAAGCGGCCGTCGGTGACCAGCGCGCAGGCCTTGCCGAGGCCGCGGCCCTTGAGGAAGGAGGTCGGGTAGAGCATCTCCTGCATGCCCGGGCCGCCCTTGGGGCCCTCGTAGCGGATGACGACGACGTCGCCCTCCTTGACCCGCTTGGCCAGGATCGCCTCGACCGCGTCGTCCTGGGACTCGACCACGACGGCCGGGCCGCTGAACGTCCAGATCGACTCGTCCACGCCGGCGGTCTTCACGATGCAGCCGTCCTCGGCGAGGTTGCCGTACAGCACGGCCAGGCCGCCCTCGACGGAGTAGGCGTGCTCGACGCTGCGGATGCAGCCCTTGGCGGCGTCGGTGTCCAGCGACTCCCAGCGCTCGGACTGGGAGAAGGCCTCGGCGGAGCGGACGCAGCCGGGCGCGGCGTGCCACAGCTCGACGGCCTCGGCGGAGGGCGAGCCGCCGCGCACGTCCCAGGTCTTCAGCCACTCGGCGAGCGAGTCGGCGTGGACGGTGTGGACGTCCTCGTTGAGCAGCCCGCCGCGGTACAGCTCGCCGAGGATCGCGGGGATGCCGCCGGCCCGGTGGACGTCCTCCATGTAGTACGAGCCGTTCGGCGCGACCTTGGACAGGCAGGGCACCTTGCGGGAGATCGCGTCGATGGCCCGCTGGTCGAAGTCCAGCTCGGCCTCCTGGGCGGCGGCGAGCAGGTGCAGGATCGTGTTGGTCGAGCCGCCCATGGCGATGTCCAGGGCCATGGCGTTCTCGAAGGCGGCGCGGGTGGCGATCGCGCGGGGCAGGACGGAGGCGTCGTCACCGCCGTAGTAGCGGTTCGCGATCTCGACGACGTTGTGCCCGGCCCGCTCGTACAGCGCCCGGCGGGCGGTGTGGGTGGCGAGCACCGAGCCGTTGCCGGGCAGCGAGAGGCCGATGGCCTCGGTGAGGCAGTTCATCGAGTTGGCGGTGAACATGCCGGAGCACGAGCCGCACGTCGGGCAGGCGTTCTCCTCGATGATCGCGATGTCCTCGTCGGAGACGTTCTCGTTGACGGCCTGCGAGATCGCGTCGACCAGGTCGAGCTTGCGCACGGTGCCGTCGACCAGGGTGGCCTTGCCGGCCTCCATCGGGCCGCCGGAGACGAAGACGGTCGGGATGTTCAGGCGCAGCGCGGCCATCAGCATGCCCGGGGTGATCTTGTCGCAGTTGGAGATGCAGATCAGGGCGTCCGCGCAGTGCGCGTTGACCATGTACTCGACCGAGTCGGCGATCAGGTCGCGCGAGGGCAGCGAGTAGAGCATGCCGCCGTGGCCCATCGCGATGCCGTCGTCCACGGCGATGGTGTTGAACTCGCGCGGGATGCCGCCCGCCTGCTTGATCGCCTCGGAGACGATCCGGCCGACCGGCTGGAGGTGGGTGTGGCCGGGGACGAACTCGGTGAAGGAGTTGGCGACCGCGATGATCGGCTTGCCGAAGTCCTCGCGGGCTACGCCGGCCGCCCGGAGAAGCGCCCGGGCGCCTGCCATGTTGCGACCGTGGGTGACCGTACGGGACCTCAGCTCGGGCACTGTGCTCCACTCCTTCGGGCTCTCGCCGGCGCCCCGCCGGTGGGAGGGTGCGGGGGCCGCTGTGGCTACCGAGCCTACGCCCGCCGTCCGGGCGGCCGACGGGCCGTCCGCGATGCGGTCAGACGGCGAGTCGCGGGCGGGTGCACGGGTGCGGGCGGGTGGGGGTGGGTGTACGGGTGCGGCCCGGCGCGGGTGCGGCCCGGCGCGGGTGCGGTCAGCTCGGGGTGACGGCCACGGTGAGGTCGAGGGCGAACGGCTCGACCACGACGCCGTCCGGGAACTCGGTGAACATGGCCTCCCGCTCGGCCGCCAGCACCGGCGCGCGTTCCTCGGGCGTCAGCGACGCCAGGTACGAGCGGGAGGTGAGGTCGGTCAGCACGTGGTCGACGGTGACCCGCCGCTCCCAGTGCAGCACCGTCCGCTCGACCGCGAGGCCGGCCGGCTCGAAGTGGCCGGTGAAGCTGCTGATCCCGCCGTAGCCGCGGTAGCGGGCGGGCAGTGCGGCTGCCATCCGCCGGTCCCGGGCGCGCACCCACGGCACGGTCTCGTCGTGGACGTTCCACCAGACGGCGACGGCGCCGCCCGGCCGCAGGACCCGGACCGCCTCCGGGACCGCCCGCTCCGGGTGCGTCCAGTGGAAGGCCTGGGCGTAGGTGATCAGGTCGGCCGAGCCGTCGTGGAAGGGCAGGTCGTCCCCGCCGCCGCGGACCAGCGGCAGCGTGGGCGAGGAGGCCAGGAACTGCGCCGCCATGCCGGAGCTGGGCTCGACGGCGACGACCTCCGCGCCCCGGGCGGCCAGCAGTCGGGTGGCGATGCCGGTGCCCGCACCGACGTCCAGGACCCGCGCTCCCTTGAGGCCCCGGCCCCACAGCCGCTCCAGCGCGTCGAACAGCTCCGCGGGGTAGCCGGGACGGGCCCGGTCATACTCGGCGGCCACCGCCCCGAAGCTCCTGGCGGCCTCACGGTAGTCCTGCTCCTCCGTCATCTCTCCCCCTCCTTGCGGAAGTTCGCACCCGCAGCGGGGCGCACGGGGCTCAGCGTACGTGCGACGGGGTGGCCAGGTGCAAGCGGGTGAAGGCCAGTGCCTCGGCCAGATCGGCCTCCCGTTCGGCGGGCGACGCGGAGCGGCGGGTGTTGACCTCCAGCACCACGTGGCCGTCGAAACCGGTGCGGGCGAGGTGCTCCAGCAGCTCGGCGCAGGGCTGCTTGCCGCGGCCGGGGATCAGGTGCTCGTCCTTGCCGGATCCGCTGCCGTCGGCCAGGTGCACGTGGGCGAGCCGGTCGCCCATCCGCTCGACCATGGCGAAGGTGTCGATCCGGGAGGTCGCGACGTGCGACAGGTCGATCGTGAAGTGCCGGTACTCCTCGTCGGTGACGTCCCAGCCGGGCGCGTACGCCAGCACCTCGCGGTCGCGGTAGCGCCACGGGTACATGTTCTCGACGGCGAAGCGGACGTCGGTCTCGCCCGCCATCCGGTTGATGCCCTGGACGAAGTCCCGGGCGTACTGCCGCTGCCAACGGAACGGCGGGTGGACGACGACGGCACTCGCGCCGAGCTTCTCGGCCGCCGCCCGGGCCCGGACCAGCTTGGTCCACGGGTCGGTGGTCCACACCCGCTGGGTGATCAGCAGGCAGGGCGCGTGCACGGCCAGGATCGGCATCCGGTGGGCGTCGGAGAGCCTGCGCAGGGCCTCGATGTCCTGGCTGACCGGGTCGTTCCAGACCATCACCTCGACCCCGTCGTAGCCGAGCTTGGCGGCCAGCTCGAACGCCACGGCGGTGCTCGCCGGGTACACCGAGGCGGTGGACAGGACCACCTTGGTGTCGGGGATGTGCAGGGCCGGGTGCCTGGGCAGCACCAGCCGGTCGGTGGTGCGCAGCAGCGGCGGGCGGGCGGCCTCCCGGCGGGCGGCCTTGACCGAGCGCACCGACTGGACGGCCGCCTTGGCGGCGCCGGCGGCCCGGGCGGTGCGGGTCTCCTTCGGTGCGGCCTTGGCGGCGGCCCTGCGGGGGGCGGCCGTCGCGGTCGGGGTTGCGGTCGGACTTGCGGTCACGGACCGGCTCGGCTTCCCCGTCGGCCGCTCCGTCGCCTTCGGCTCGGCCTGGTTCGGCTCGGCCTGGTTCGGCTCGGCCTGGTTCGGCTCGGCCTTCCTCGGCTCGGCTTTCCTCGGCGCGGTCCTGTGCGGCGTGGAGTTCTTCGGCACGGTCCTGCCGGACGCGGTCCCCTCGGCGGTGTCGTCCTTCTTCGCGGCGGACGTCTTCGTGGCGGACTTCTTCGCGGCGGACGTCTTCGCGGTGGCCTTCTTCGCGGTGCGCTGGGCCGCCTTGGCGGCCTTGGCGGCCTTGGCGGCCTGCGCGGCGGTGGCGCCCTTGACCGCCTTGCCGAGCCGGCGGCGCGGGCCGTCCGGCCGCGACTGCCCGTCCCCGGGAGCGCGATCCTCCCGCGTTCCGTCCTCGCCCGCTGGTTGCACCACGGGAGACAGCGTAAGCGGAGCGCGCCCCGAACGGGACGCCGTCCTAGGGAGTGAGCTCCGGTCGGCGCCGGTCGGTGGGGCTGTCCATGGCGTCCAGACGGCGCAGGATGATGCCCTCGCGCAGCGCCCACGGACAGACGTCCAGCTCTTCGAGGCCGAACAGGTCCATCGCGGCGTCGGCGACCAGCGCACCGGCCAGCAGCTGCTTGGCGCGGCCCTCGGAGACACCGGGGATCTGCGCGCGCTCGGCGACGGTCATCGTGGCCAGCCTCGGCAGCCAGGCGGCCAGCCCGCTGCGGGTGAGCCGGCGGTCGGCGTACGGTCCGGCGTCGGCGGGGGCCGCGCCGGTCATCCGGGCCAGCTGCTTGAAGGTCTTGGAGGTGGCGACCGCGTGCTGCGGCGGCCCGAGCCGGGAGATCTCGCCGACGACGGTGGCCATCTCGGCCCGGATGTGGCGTCTCAGCTCGCGCAGCCCGTCCGGGTCCGCGACGTCCCCGGGCAGCCAGCGCCCGGTCAGCCGCCCGGCCCCCAGCGGCAGCGAGCAGGCGACGTCCGGCTGCTCGTCCAGACCGCAGGCGATCTCCAGCGAGCCGCCGCCGATGTCCAGGTTGAGCAGTCGGCCCGAGGACCAGCCGAACCAGCGGCGGACCGCCAGGAACGTGAGCCGGGCCTCGTCCTGCCCGGACAGCACCCGCAGCTCGACGCCGGTCTCGGCGGTCACCCGGCGCAGCACCTCCTCGCCGTTGGCGGCCTCGCGCACGGCGGAGGTGGCGAACGGCAGGATGTCGACGACACCCTTGTCCTCGGCGACCCGCAACGAGGACGCGACGTGGCCCACCAGCCGCTCGACGCCGGCCTCGCTTATCGCGCCGTCCGCGTCCAGCAGCTCGGCCAGGCGCAGTTCGGCCTTGTGGGAGTACGCGGGCACCGGGGCAGCACCCGGATGGGCGTCCACCACGAGGAAGTGGACCGTGTTGGAACCTACGTCGAGAACACCGAGTCGCATAAGTCTCCACGCTACGCGATCCGTGCCGGGGCGAGGGGGGTTGCGGTGGTGTTCGCGCTGGTCCGGCAGGCGCGGGGGCCTCGGGCGGGGCAGCCGTACCCGGTGATCCGAGGCGCCCGAGGGCCCTGTGGCGACGTCAGGTTCCCGGGCGCCCCGTCACAGCAAGCCGTCCCACAGCTGCTCCACGATGACGGCCCACCAGTTCTCGGGATCGGCGAAGACCGTGCCGTCCACCTCCACCAGGGCTCGCTGCAGGCGGTCCACCGCCTCGCCCGCGGCCACCGGGTCCAGCCCGCGCAGGGCGGGCCACCAGCCGGCGAACGCCTCCAGGCAGCGGACGAAGGCGCGCAGGTCCGCGTTGCAGTGGCGGACGGTCGCGTAGTCCGGGTCCACCGCCCGGACGGCGCCGTCCGCCGTGTCGAGCGCCACCACGGCCCAGCCGTCCGTCCCCAGCACCAGCTGCCCGGCGAGCGCCGACCGCTCGCGCTCCGCCACCCGGGCTCCCCGGCCGAGCGCGGCCAGGTGCGCGGCCAGCGGCGGCAGGACGGTGCCGGGGCGGGTACCGTCCGCGATCGCCTCCGTGCCGGGGTGGTGCAGCGCGAAGAACCCCGGCACGGCCGTCGGCACACCCACGGCCTGCAGCAACGCGGCCGCCTCGCCGGGGAGTTCGGCCCGCATCACGTCCGCCGCACCGAAGCGCTGCACGCCCGCCGGGCCGAACCGGTGCGCGAGCCGCGCGGCGAGCGCCGCGTCGGGCCCGGCCGGCTCGGTCAGTTCGACCGGCTCGACCGGCTCGACCGGACCGCTGCACGCCGGACCGTTCCGCACCGGACTGCCGTTTCGCACCGGGCGGGGGAAGGGCACCCGGTTGCGGGCCGGCCCGTCCGGGGGCGCGGGCAGCGCCCGTACGGCGGCGGCGCGGTGGTCGAACCGCGGGCCGTACGACAACGCGAAGTCCATGCGGACGTGCGGGAGTTCGGCGGCCAGCGCGTGGGCGCAGTAGCCACCGGGCAGGGCGCTGGGCCGCAGGTCGCCCCGGACGGCGAGCACGCCCTCGGCCGCCACCCCCTGCTCGCGCAGCCACCACCAGCCGCGCAGCGCCGGATGCGGCAGGCCCGCCGCCGAGCGCAGCGCCAGCGACCGCTCCTCGCCCGTGCCGTCCCGGTACGTCAGCTCGACGCGGGCGCCCCGGCCGGTCACCGGCGGCCGGGTCGGGTCGTACCCGCCCGCGCCGACGTAATCCCGGTACAGCCCGACCACTTCGTCCACCGGCACCGAGGGCCACACCGTGAACCGACCGCTCTCCCGGTCCACCACGGCACAGGCCGCCCCGACCTCCTCGGGCGCCCGCCGCTCACCGGTCCGCGGATCCACCGCCACCCGTGCGGGCTCCGCCCACACCACCCAGCCGAGCTCGAACTCGTGCGCGCACACCCGCCTGAGCGCCCCGGACCCCTGCGGCAGATCCCCGTTGATCCACCGGTGCCCCGCCTCCACCGCCTGCGCCCGCGAAACCACCCGGCCACCCCCGTCCCCGACACCCAACCCGACCGCGCCCCGACCCTACGCCCCCACCCAGCCCCTACTCCCCCGTCCACCCCAGGCGCGAATATGACGACCGGTCTACATATCCACCCGAATCCAGCGGCCCAGGGGGCGTCAACAGCGCGCGCAGAAAGTCGGCCCACCCGACTTCCTGCGCAAGCCGCCCGCTCTCGGCGGCACGAATATGAAGACCGGTCTACTGATTTGCTGCGGACCCCCGCCTCACACGCACAGAAAGTCGGCCCGACCGACTTCTCACGCAACCTCGCCCACCCCGAGCCCAGAATTATGATGCCTGGTCTACATAATCCCCGGGGCGCGGCCCCACCTGCACAGAAAGTCGGCCTGGCCGACTTCTCGCGCAACCCACCCACCGCTCGCTCAAAACTATGACGACCGGTCTACATATCCGGGCAGGGCCCGACGCCGCACCTCACCAGAAGTCGGCCCGGCCGACTTCTCGCGCAAGCCGCTCCCGATCCCGGACGCAGGGAATATGAAGACCGGTCTACATAACTGACCGCCGGCCTGCCCAAGATTGTCGAGCGCAGGAAGTCGGTCTGGCCGACTTCCTGCGCGAAACCTGCTCGGTGAACCCGACAGCGGGCCTGGCCGCCGGATGGAATGCGGCCGCGGGGACGTGCACTGTGATGTCGGCGCGGCGGGGGCGGGCGGCGCTGTTCAGCTCCGGCGGGGTGGGCGCCATTCGTACGTCATGGGGGCCGTCTCCACGACGTCGCTGGGCCAGGTCTGCCGGACCCGCTCCAGTCGGTCGTGGTGCTCGTCCGTCCAGTTCTCCGGCGGACGGATCCAGAGCATCGCGCTGAGCCGGTCGGGATCGTCGATCGTCACGGCCAGGGAGCGGTCCTCCTGCATGTGGAGGGCCAGGCTGAGCCCACGGTCTCCGCCGATGGTCGCGTCCGTTCCCGGGGCGAGGCGGCCGAGGTCCTGCTGCCAGGAGTCGAGGTCTCGCTGCGAGAGGTAGAGCTCCAGGCGGGCGTCGACGAAGTCGGTGTGCGCCAGGACCTCGGCCCGGAGCAGGTCGTGGCCGGTCGGCACGCCCGGCTGCAGGCGGCCGGTGACGCGCACGATGCAGTGGTCGCCGTCCGCGTCCGCCAGGTGGATCAGGTCCACCGTGTCCTGTTCGGTCACCGTCGGCCTCGCTCTCTCGTGCTGGTCCGGCGCGCATCCTCCCGCATCGCCGCTCTCACGGTCCGACCGCCCCATGACATCGCCCGCCCCACGACATCGCCCGGATCACGTCCGGCAGCCCGCGGGTGTGAGGTCGAGGGGGCGGCCTTCCGGGCCGAGGGCGATCGCCCAGAGGCCTTGGGTGGCGGGGTGGAGGGGGGTGGAGGCCTGGCGGGCGAGTTGGTGGTCGAGGTAGGTGACCGTGTCCCGGTGGTTGACGGCGTTCCAGGCGTGCGGGCGGCCGTAGGCGTCGAGGGTGAGGAGGACGGCCTGGGAGCCGTGGCCGGCGCGACGGAGGTCGTCGGCGAGGCGGTCGAAGGCCTGGCCGCTGTCGCCCAGGTCCCGGAAGGGGGCGCCGAGTTCGCGTTCGGCGCGGTCCCGGCCGCCGCGTTCGCCGGCGTCGCCCTCGGTGGGGACGCGCGGGGCGGCGCAGGTGGGCCGGCCGGTGTAGCACTCGACCGCGGAGAGGGCGATCTCCAGGCTGTTGTTGGCCCGGCCGGGTTCGCGGTGGCCGCCGTCGTTGACGGCCTCCGCCCAGCCGCCGACGGCCGGATCGGGGTGGCGGACGGGCAGTCCGTCCCCGTCGCGGGGCGCACGGCGTTCGAGCTCGGCCTGGTGTTCCGGGTCGACGGGGCCGAGCCCGCCGGGCAGCCCGTACGGGCGGCTGTCGGCGATGCTGCGCAGCCAGGTGGCCGGGTCTTCGGGGTGGGCTCCGTGTCGTGCGCGCAGGGCGAGTTGGAGGGCCATCGCGTGGGCGGTCGCGACCGGGACCGCGCCCCAGGCGAGGGTGGGGTCGGCGACGGTGGCGGCGGTGTCCCGGCGTCGGGCGTCCCCGTGGTGCGGCTCGGGTCGGCCGGGTACCGGGGTGGTGCCGACGAGCGGCGGCGCGGTCGGGGCCGGCGGTTCGGCGTGGGCCGGCGGGGGACCGAGGACGGGCGGCGGCGCGGCACCGACCGGAGGCCGCGGTGCGGGAGCGCCCGGCCGGGGTTCGGCGGAGCCTGCCCCGGCCGCCCCGGCCGCCCCTGCCCCACCAGCCCCTGCCCCACCGGCTCCCGACCCGCTGCCGCCTGCCCCGACACCGCTGCCGAACGGCGCCGCCGCGTTCGCGGGCCCACCCCCGCCCGCGAGCGGTCCGGGCCCGACGGCACCGATGGCACCGACGGCGCCGATGGTTCCGGTCATGCCGGCCGTACCGGCGGTACCTGCCAGGGGGTACCCGGCACCGTACGCCGCTGTCCCGAAGTGCCCGGCGACCCCGACCGGCCGGATCGCGGACGGAACGTCCACCGCCGGCCCGGGCGCGGCACCGGGCGCGGCACTCGGCACAACACCGGGCACGACGCCGGGCGACGAACCGGGCGCGGGCGGTGCGCTCACCGAGTCGGTCCGTACGGTCACCGGCCCGCCGCCGTGCGCCGGAGCGGAGCCGCCGGCCGCGGGGGCCTGGAGCGGGTAGTCCCCGTCCGACCCGCCCGCCGGGCCGCCGCCCTGGCGGACCGGCGCGGCAACGGACCGCCCGGACGCCCCGTCGTCCCGCGCGGGCGGCGTCCAGTCGCCGCCTCCGGCCGCCGCCCGGTGCTGGCTCTGCCACCCCCCGGTCGCGTACGAGGCCCCCGAGGCCACCGCACCGGCAGGCGCGCCCGCGGCGACGGCGGTGTCCACCCCACCCGCGCTCGCCCCGCCCGGCGGCCCCGCGACCGACCCCGCCGGGTCCGCCACGACGGTCGAGGCCACGGTCACTGCGCCGGGCACCGCGCCGGGCACCTTCGGATCGGCCGTCCCGTCCACGCCCGGGCCGTCGAGCGGCTTCCCGTCCCGGCCGGCCAGGGTGTCCGGCGCCGCCGGCCCGGCGAGCGGCACCCCGTGGATCTCCTTGCCGTGCTCGTCGGTGAGCACCGGCTGCCCGTGCTCGTCCAGCCGGACGGCCAGGTCGGCCACCCCGACGACCGGCTTGCCGTCCGGCCCGGGGACGACCAGCAGCCCGGAGGCGTCGTCCACCGGCGTGCCGTCGGCGCGGAGGATGACCGGCCGACCGTCCTGGCCGAGGACGGGCTGCCCGTGCTCGTCGAGCCTGACGGTGAGCCCGGGCACGCCGACCAGCGGCTTGCCGTCCCTCCCCGCGAGCAGGACCAGCCCGGAGCCGTCCGCGCCGAGCACGCCCGGTTCACCGAGGGCCACGGGCAGTCCGGCGGCACGCGGGTCGAAGGCGCCGGTGCGGTACGAGGCGGCGGTGACCCCGGTGCCCCGCGCGGTGCCGAGCCGGAGCAGGGCGACGGCGGCCGGCTCCTTGAGGGCTGCGGAGAGGGCGTCCTTCATGGCGCGGCCGAGTTCGCCGAGCAGCCCGCCGATCTTCAGCGCGGCAACCTCGACGGCGATCGCCGCCACACCCGCCGCGACCTGTTCGGTGGCGGTGTTCTTCACGTCGGCCGCGAGACCGCCGACGGCCTTCCTCAGCCCGCCGACCACCCCGTCCGCCCCTGCGCCTGTCCCCGCGCCCGCGCCTGTCCCCGCGCCCGCCGCGGTCCCCGTCCCCGGACCGGCGTCGGCCGCCGCGGCGACCTTGCCCGCCGCCTCCTTGGCCGCGGCGGCCCGCTGCTCGGCCTGCGCGAGGTCGGCGGCGAGCTGCTGCAGGGTTGCGATGATCTCGGCCTTGCAGGTGTCCACGGCCCTGGCGGCCGTGTCGAAGGCGGCGGCGACCAGCGCGACCGCGGCGTGCGCGTCGTCCAGGTGTCCCTTGCCGCCGCCGCTGAGGGTCTGCCAGTACGCGCCGAAGGACTCGACGGCGTGGCCGGAGTTGTCGGCGGTGACGCGCCGGACGGACTCGCCGCAGCGGCGGGTGAGGCGGTCGGCCTCCTTGCCGAACTCCCGCCAGACCCCGGCCGCCTTGCGCAGGCCCTCCTCGTCGGCCTGCGGCCACGGGTGGCCGGTCCTGGCCAGCACCGGCACCAGTTCTTCGGGCAGTTTCCGGGACACGCGCTTCCCCCTCCGAGCCGGGTCCGTCAGACCGACATGTCCGTGGGGACGGCGGGGGCCGCCCCCGGGGTTGCCCCCGTCGTCGAGTAGACCGCGGAGACCGCCGACGGTCCGGGCCCGACCCCTGTCCCGCCCTCGACCGCGGCGCCGAACCCGCCGGCCGCCGAGGTGTCCGTGTCCGTCGTCCGCTCGGCCATCGTGTGCAGCCCGGTCCCGACCTTGCCCACCTGCCCGGCCAACCCTCGCAGCCCGCCGACGAGTTCGCCGTGCGCCGGGCCGTACACGGCGGCGAAGCCGCTGCCGGGCGCGTCCGTTCCCCAGGGGGTGCCGAGCGCGGCGAGGTCCCGTTCCAGGGCGGCCACGGCCTTCGTCAGCTCACCCCCGAGCTTCTCGAACTCCCGCCCCTCGCCGTGCAGTTCCCACGGCTTGAGGACGAACCCGCCACCCGCACGGTCGGACGCCCCGGTGCTGCCGCCTGCCATCCCCGTACCTCCCCGTAGCGGACCGGCCGCCATCCTAGGCACGCCCGGGCCTCCGCCCGCAGCGCCCGCCGGACCTCTTCACCCCGCCTTCACCCGCACCGAGCCCGGCGCCCACCACCACGAGCCCACCGCCCACCGACCACCCCCGCGACGGCCCCGCACCCGGCCTCCACCCAGCCCCCCACCCACCGCGACCACCCCCGCCCGTAACCGCCGCCACGCCCTCAGCCCCGCCACCACCCCCGCGGAAGCTCTACCCTTGCCGGGTGGCACCAGCAGAAACGTCCAAGAAGAAGGCCAAGGCGAAGCCCGAGGCCTCCCCCGCCCCCGTCGACCTCGCGATGCCGACCCTGCGCCGCGAGATCCCGCGCGACGAGGTCCCGCTCGACTTCCCGCGCGCCTGGGTCGAGTTCGCCGACCCCGCCGACGAGGAGCAGGTCTTCCGCTGCGACCTCACCTGGCTGACCTCCCGCTGGTCCTGCGTCTTCGGCCAGGGCTGCCACGGCATCCGCGAGGGCCGCGGCGAGTCGGACGGCTGCTGCACGCTGGGCGCGCACTACTCGGACGAGGACGACGAGCAGCGCGTCCTGGGCCACGCGGCGCGGCTGACCCCCGAGCTGTGGGAGAACTTCGCCGAGGGCACGGACGCCAAGGGCCGGCTCGTCTCCGACGGCGGCATCACGATGCTGGACGAGGACGGCGACCGCCAGACCCGCCGGGTCAACGGCGCCTGCATCTTCGTGAACAGCCCGGACTTCGCGGGCGGCGCCGGCTGCGCCCTGCACGCGCTCGCCCTCAAGGAGGGCCGCGAGCCGCTGGAGACCAAGCCGGACGTCTGCTGGCAGCTGCCGATCCGCCGTACCTACGACTGGATCGACCGCCCGGACGACACCCGCTACCTGCAGGTCTCGATCGGCGAGTACGACCGCCGCGGCTGGGGTCCGGGCGGCCACGACCTGCACTGGTGGTGCACCGGCGCCCCGGCGGCCCACCAGGGCGCGGAGCCGGTGTACGTCAGCTACCGCCCCGAGCTCACCGAGCTGATGGGCCGGGCCGGGTACGACGTGCTGGCCCGCCTGTGCGAGGAGCGGATCGCCACCAAGGGGGACCGCAAGGTCGCCCCGCACCCGGCCGACCCCACCACGAAGGCCGCTGCCACGAAGGCCGCCACCACCGAGGCCGCGACCACAAAGGCCACCGGCAACAAGGCAGGGAAGGCCGGGAAGCCCGGGAAGACCGGAAAGGCCGGGAAGTAGGACCGACCTACTTGTCGATGTCGCCGACCACGAAGAACATCGACCCCAGGATCGCCACCATGTCCGCGACCAGCGTCCCCGGCAGCAGCTCGCCCAGCGCCTGGATGTTGTTGAAGGACGCCGAGCGCAGCTTGAGCCGCCACGGCGTCTTGTCGCCGCGCGAGACCAGGTAGTAGCCGTTGATCCCGAGCGGGTTCTCGGTCCACGCGTAGGTGCTGCCCTCGGGTGCCTTGAGCACCTTGGGCAGCCGCTGGTTGACCGGCCCGGCGGGCAGGGTGGCGAGCTTGTCGAGGCAGGCGTCGGCGAGGTCGAGCGAGTTGAGGGTCTGCTCCAGCAGGCACTCGAAGCGGGCCAGGCAGTCGCCCTCCTCGCGGGTGACCACGGTGAGCACCTGCCGCAGCTCCTCGGAGCCGTACGCGAGGTAGGGCTCGTCGCGGCGCAGGTCGAGGTCGAGGCCGCTGGCGCGGGCGATCGGGCCGCTGACGCCGTACGCCTGGGCCTGCGCCCGGGTGAGGACGCCGACGCCGGCGGTGCGGGCGCGGAAGATCTCGTTGCCGAGGACGAGCTCCTCGAAGACGGGCATCTGCGAGCGGACGGTCGCGACGGCGGTGCGGACCCGGCCGAGCCAGCCGGCCGGGAGGTCCTCCTTGAGGCCGCCGACCCGGTTGAACATGTAGTGCATCCGGCCGCCGGAGGCCTCCTCCAGCACGTGCTGGAGGTCCTCGCGGCCGGTGAAGGCGTGGAAGATCGGGGTGATCCCGCCCAGCTCCAGCGGGTAGGAGCCGAGGAACATCAGGTGGTTGAGCACCCGGTTGAGCTCGGCGAGCAGGGTGCGGATCCACACCGCCCGCTCGGGGACCTCCATGCCGAGCATCCGCTCGACGCCGAGGACGACGCCGAGTTCGTTGGAGAACGCGGAGAGCCAGTCGTGCCGGTTGGCCAGCATGATGATCTGCCGGTAGTCGCGGGCCTCGAAGAGCTTCTCCGCGCCCCGGTGCATGTAGCCGATCACCGGCTCGGCGGTGACGATGCGCTCGCCGTCCAGCAGCAGGCGCAGCCGCAGCACGCCGTGCGTGGCCGGGTGCTGCGGGCCGATGTTGAGCACCATGTCGGTGGTGCCCGCCTCGCCGGTGAAGTTCTCGGCTCCCGCCCCGATGCCGACCGTGGTCTCCCTCATGTCCCCAGAGTCTGCCATCCCGGCGGGGGCTCCCGGATCAGTGCCCCTCGAAGATCTCAAGGGGCGACATGCCGACGGCCTGGAGCAGCCATCCGAACCCGCCCAGCCCGTTCGGGTCGGTCAGCTCGGCCGCTTCCCCCGCCCGGCTCAGCGCCCGCAGGTAGCCCGCGGGGTCGGTGGAGGCGAGGGCGAGCGGCGGGCGGCCGCCGCTCACGCCGAGCGCGCGCAGGGCCTCGCGCTGCGTCGTCCACAGGCTGTGGAGGGCGGGCGCGGCGACGGCGTCCAGGGCCACGTGCGCGGTGACGTCGCAGGAGCCGTCCGGCACCGGGGCGACCTCCCTGCCGTCCCGGAAGCCGGTGAAGGTGCCGAAGGGCGGCCGCCGCCCCGCCGTGTGCCCGTAGTCGACCGCGACGGCCAGGCCGCGCTCCAGCCCGGCGACGGCCCGCGCCCAGGCGGCGTCCCGGGATCCGCCGAACTCGACCACCTCCCCGGGCTCGGCGACCGGCCACCAGCGCTCGGCCCAGGCCGAGTCCGCCTCCGACACCTCGGCGCCCGGTCGCACCGCGCCGGTCGCGGTGTCCACCTCGACGTAGCGCAGCACCCCGCCCTCGTCCACCTCGCCGGCGTCCAGCGGCACGTTGTCCAGCCACTCGTTGGCGAACAGCAGCCCGGTCACGCCCTGCGGCAGCTCGTCCGTCCACAGGGCTGTGGACGGAAGTCCGTCCGGGCGCCGCGCGATCTCCACGCCGTACGGGCGCAGCCGCGCCAGCACCCCGGCGGGCAGCTCGGCCAGCACGCCGGTCAGCAGTTCCCCCCGCCCGGCCCCCACGTCGACGAAGGCCAGCTCCTCCGGACGACCGAGGGCCGCGTCAACCTCAAGGAGCAGCCGGGCCACCGCACGGGCGAACCCGGGCGAGGCGTGCACCGAGGTGCGGAAGTGCCCGGCGGGGCCCTCCGGCCTGCGGTAGAAGCCCCGCTCGGGGTCGTACAGGGCCTGTTCCATGGCGGGCGCCCACCGCATCCAAGTCATGGGGCGGGACGCTACCCGGCGGTTCGTGGACCCTCCCAATCGGAGCGGGTGCTTCTCCGACCTACGGAGTAGGACGGATCGCCCTACCGGCGGACCTGGACACACTGAGCGACTGCCTACGCTGGACACGTGCATCGACTCAACGCCTGGCTCCGCCGTCACCCCATGGTGGTCGACTCCGCCTGGGCGGCGATGGTGCTCTTCATCGGCCTGGTGCCGAACGACAACATCCCCGACGACGGCTGGCGCTTCGGCGCGGACGTCCTGGTCGCGCTGGTGCTGCCCGCGCTGATGGTCTTCCGGCGCCGCTACCCGGACGTCACGGTGGCCGCGGCCGCCGGCCTGGGCGTCAGCCAGGTGCTCGCCGACGTCGAGCCGGGCGGGTCCTCGATCGCCTACCTGGTCTTCGCCTACACCGGCGCCGCCTTCGGCCAGAAGTGGACGTCCCGGCTGGCGCTGACCGCCGGGCTGGCCGCCGGGCCGCTGGTGTTCTGGCAGATGCACCCGGTGAAGACGGTCCGCGAGAGCGCCGGCCACTACGTCAGCCGCTCGTACGGCCTCGGCGAGGCGGCACTGATCATGCTGCTGATGAGCACGCCGTTCATCCTGTGCTGGGCGTGGGGCCGGCTGACGAGGGTGCGCCGCGCCTACCTGACCGAGCTGGAGGACCGCGCCGCCCGGCTGGAGCGCGAGCGGGACGCCCAGGCCAAGGTGGCGGTGGCCGCCGAGCGGGCCCGGATCGCCCGCGAGCTGCACGACGTGGTCGCGCACAACGTCTCGGTCATGATCGTCCAGGCCGACGGCGCCGCGTACGTCCTCGACAACTCCCCGCAGCAGGCGAAGGAGGCGCTCGGCACGATCGCCTCGACCGGCCGTCAGGCGCTGGTCGAGATGCGCCGCCTGCTGGGCGTGCTGCGCACCTCCGACACCACCGCCGAGGAGTACGTGCCGCAGCCCGGCGTGGAGGAGCTGCCGGAGCTGCTGGAGCAGGTCCGCACCGCCGGGCTGCAGGTGGACTACGCGACCTCCGGGCACCCGCGCGAGCTGCCGCGCGGGGTCGAGCTGACGGTCTACCGGATCGTCCAGGAGGCGCTCACCAACGTCCGCAAGCACGGCGGCCCCGATGTGCACGCCCGGGTCGCGGTCGACTTCGGCGAGCGCGAGCTGGCCGTGCTGGTGGAGGACGACGGCCGCGGCAGCACCGACGAACAGCTGGCCTCCGGCGGCACGGACGGCCTCGGCCACGGCCTGATCGGCATGCGCGAGCGGGTCGGCATGGTCAGCGGCCGGCTCGACGTGGGCCCCCGCCCCGGCGGTGGTTTCCGGATCCGCGCCGTCCTGCCGCTGAAGGCCGCACACTGATCCTCCGCCCCACTTTCTAGGAGCCACCTTGACCATCCGCGTGATGCTCGTCGACGACCAGGAACTGCTGCGCACCGGGTTCCGGATGATCCTGCAGTCGCAGGGCGACATCGAGATCGCCGCCGAGGCGGGTGACGGCGCGCAGGCCGTGGAGCTGCTGCGGCACACCAAGGTGGACGTGATCCTGATGGACGTCCGGATGCCGCGCCTGGACGGCGTGCAGGCGACCCGCCGGATCTGCCTGGCCGAGGACGGCAGCCCGCTGCCGGGCGCCCCGCACGTGCTCATCCTCACCACCTTCGACCTGGACGAGTACGCCTTCGCCGCGCTCAAGGCCGGCGCCAGCGGCTTCCTGCTCAAGGACGTCCCGCCGACCGAGCTGGTGGCCGCGATCCGCGCGGTGCACGGCGGGGACGCGGTGGTGGCCCCGACCACCACCCGCCGGATGATCGACCGCTTCGCCGAGGTGCTGCCCACCCCGCAGAGCGCGCCCGGCTCGAACGTCCTCGGCCCGCTGACCGAGCGCGAGCGCGAGGTGTTCCTGCTGGTCGCCCAGGGCCTGTCGAACGGTGAGATCGCGGCGCGGCTGGTGCTCTCCGAGGCGACCGTGAAGACCCACGTCGGCCGGATCCTGGCCAAGCTCGGCCTGCGCGACCGGGTCCAGGCCGTGGTGCTGGCGTACGAGGCCGGGCTGATCCGGGCCGGGGCCACCGACTGAGCCGGCGGCTGAGTCTCCCTGGCTCCTCGGCGCCGACCGTAGACTGGGGCGGTACGTCCGGTACCCGACGAGTGGACCGGAACGGTCATTCAGGACAAGGGTGGATGCGTGGATCCGTCCGACTTCGCCGGTTCCGGCGAGTTCGCCCCGATCGCCGACGGCCTCGGCGACCCCGCTTTCGGAGATCCCGGTGATCCCGGCAACCGCCCGGCCCGGCTCGCCGTCGGCGTGGTCGGCACCGGCCGGGTCGGCCCCGCGCTGGGCGCCGCACTGCAGCTCGCCGGGCACACCGTGGTCGCCGCGTCGGGGGTGTCCGCCACCTCGCGCCGCCGCGCCGAGGCGCTGCTGCCGGGCGTGCGGATCGTCACCCCGCCGCAGGTGCTGGCCGCCGCCGACCTGGTCCTGCTGACCGTCCCGGACGACGCCCTGGCCGACCTGGTGGCCGGGCTGGCCGCCACCGGCGCCGTGCGCCCCGGCCAGCTGGTCGTGCACACCTCCGGCGCGCACGGCGTGGCCGTCCTGGAGCCCGCCACCCGGGCCGGGGCGCTGCCGCTGGCCCTGCACCCGGCGATGACCTTCACCGGCACCTCGGTCGACCTGGACCGGCTGGCCGGCTGCCCCTTCGGCGTGACCGCCCCCGAGGAGCTGCGGCCGGTCGCCGAGGCGCTGGTGGTGGAGATGGGCGGCGAGCCCGAGTGGGTGCCCGAGGAGGTCCGCCCGCTCTACCACACCGCCCTCGCGCACGGCGCGAACCACCTGGTCACCCTGGTCGCCCAGGCGATCGAGCTGCTGCGCACGGCCGGCGTCGCCGAGCCGGGCCGGATGCTCGGCCCGCTGCTGGGCGCCGCCCTGGACAACAGCCTGCGCTCCGGCGACGCGGCCCTCACCGGCCCGGTCGCCCGGGGCGACGCGGGCACCGTGCGGCGCCACCTGGCGCAGCTCAGTACGGTGTCCCCCGACATCCCGGCGGCCTACCGCGCGATGGCCCGCGCCACCGCACAGCGGGCACTCGCCAACGGAACGATCGACGAAACGTCGGCGGCGGCGCTGCTGGACGTACTGAACGAGGAGACGCGCTAATGGCACGCGGCAAGCAGCCGAACAAGCCCCAGCGGACGCCGAAGGTCCACCGGGCCGTCGTCACCCGCACCGTGGACGACTTCGAGGCCGCGTTCTGGCCGGACGAGCAGCCGGTGGACAACGCCGTGGTGATGACCATGGGCGCGCTGCACGAGGGCCACGCCGCGCTGATCCGGGCCGCCCGCAAGCAGGTCGGCCGGGACGGCCGGGTCGCGGTGACGGTCTTCGTCAACCCGCTGCAGTTCGGTGCGGGCGAGGACCTGGACCGCTACCCGCGCACCCTCGACGCCGACGTGAAGCTGGCCGAGGAGAACGGCGCCGACGTCGTCTTCGCGCCGTCCGTCGAGGAGGTCTACCCGAACGGCGAGCCGCAGGTGCGCCTGGTGGCCGGCCCGATGGGCGAGCGCTTCGAGGGTGCCACCCGCCCCGGGCACTTCGACGGCGTGCTGACCGTGGTCGCCAAGCTGCTGCACATCACCGACCCGGACTTCGCCCTCTTCGGCGAGAAGGACGCCCAGCAGCTGGCGCTCATCCAGCGGATGGTCGCCGACCTGGACTTCGACGTCGAGATCGTCGGCGTGCCGACCGTCCGCGAGGAGGACGGCCTGGCGCTGTCCTCGCGCAACCGCTACCTCTCGGAGGAGGAGCGCACCCGCGCGCTGGCCCTGTCCCGGGCCCTGTTCGCCGGCCGGGACGTCGCCGCGCAGGGCCCGAAGGCCGTGCGCGAGGCCGCCTCGGCCGTCCTGGACGGCGCCGAGGGCGTCGCCCTCGACTACCTCGCCCTGATCGACCCGCACGACTTCTCGGAGGCGGCGGACGACTTCCAGGGCGAGGCGGTGCTGGCCGTCGCCGCGAAGGTGGGCGAGACCCGCCTGATCGACAACGTCCGCATCATCGTCCGGTAGTCCCGGCAGTTCCGACCCCCCTCAGGCATGCACTCACAGGAGGCGTGACCCGCAATGCTCCGCACCATGCTCAAGTCCAAGATCCACCGGGCCACCGTGACCCAGGCCGACCTGCACTACGTCGGCTCCGTCACGGTGGACGAGGACCTGCTCGACGCCGCCGACCTGCTCCCCGGCGAGCTGGTCCACATCGTCGACATCGACAACGGCGCCCGGCTGGAGACGTACACCATCGCCGGCCCCCGCGGCTCCGGCGTGATCGGCATCAACGGCGCCGCCGCCCGTCTGGTCCACCCCGGCGACCTGGTCATACTCATCGCCTACGGGCAGATGGACACGGCCGAGGCCAAGGGCTACGAGCCGAAGATCGTCTTCGTGGACGAGCAGAACCGGATCACCGGCCTGGGCGGGGACCCCGCGGAAGCCCCGGAGGGCAGCGGACTGCTCCGCGGGGACGCGGCGTACCGTGACGAGGACGGCGCGGCCACCGCGGCCACGCGCCGAAGGAGCCGCTGAGTCATGTCCGTCACCCACCGCCTCACCGCCCCGGCCCCGGGCTGGACCGCCACCACCGACGTGGTCGTGGTCGGGTCCGGCATCGCCGGCCTCACCGTCGCCCTCAACGTCCGCAAGGCCGGCCTGCGGGCCATGGTGGTCACCAAGGCGGTCCTGGACGAGGGCTCGACCCGCTGGGCCCAGGGCGGCATAGCCGCGGCCCTGGGCGAGGGCGACACCCCCGAGCAGCACCTGGACGACACCCTGGTCGCCGGTGCCGGCGTCTGCGACGAGGCGGCCGTCCGCACCCTGGTCACCGAGGGCCCGGACGCCGTCCGCCGGCTGATCGCGGTCGGTGCGGCCTTCGACCGCGGCGAGGACGGCGAGATCCTGCTCACGCGCGAGGGCGGCCACCACCGCCACCGGATCGTGCACGCGGGCGGGGACGCCACCGGCGCGGAGGTCTCCCGCGCGCTGGTCGCCGCCGTCCGCAGCGACCCCGACCTCGAACTGATCGAGCACGCCCTCGTCCTCGACCTGCTGACCGACGCCGCGGGCCACACCGCCGGGCTGACCCTGCACGTGATGGGCGAGGGCCAGCGCGACGGCGTCGGCGCCGTCCGGGCCCGCGCGGTGGTGCTCGCCACCGGAGGCCTGGGCCAGGTCTTCTCCGCCACCACCAACCCGGCCGTCTCCACCGGCGACGGCGTGGCCCTGGCCCTGCGGGCCGGCGCCGCCGCCGCCGACCTGGAGTTCGTCCAGTTCCACCCGACCGTGCTCTGGCTCGGCGCGGACGCCGCGGGCCAGCAGCCGCTGGTCTCCGAGGCCGTGCGCGGCGAGGGCGCCCACCTGGTGGACGCCGACGGCGTGCGCTTCATGGTCGGGCAGCACGAGCTGGCCGAACTCGCCCCGCGCGACATCGTCGCCAAGGCGATCACCCGGCGCATGCAGGAGAAGGGCGCCGACCACATGTACCTGGACGGGCGGCACTTCGGGGCCGCGATGTGGGAGCACCGCTTCCCCACCATCCTGGCCTCCTGCCGCTCCCACGGCATCGACCCGGTCACCGAGCCGATCCCGATCGCCCCGGCCTCGCACCACGCCGCGGGCGGCGTCCGCACCGACCGGCACGGCCGCACCTCCGTCCCCGGCCTGTACGCCTGCGGCGAGGTCGCCTGCACCGGCGTGCACGGCGCCAACCGGCTGGCCTCCAACTCCCTGCTGGAGGGCCTGGTCTTCGCCGAGCGGATCGCCGCCGACCTGGCCGAGCGCCACGCGGCCGGCGAACTGCCCGAACGCACCGTGGACGTCGCCGCCGCGCAGGCCGCCGTGGCCGTGCCGCTGCCGGCCTCCGAGTCGCGCGCCGAGATCCAGCGGCTGATGTCGCGCGGCGCGGGCGTGCTGCGCTCGGCCGCCTCGCTGGCCGACGCCGCGGCCGGGCTGGCCCTGCTCGCCGAGCAGGCCCGGTCCCACATGGCCGAGGAGAAGCCGGCCGACCCCCGGGTGGAGACCTGGGAGGCCGCCAACCTCCTGCTGGTCGCCACCGCCCTGGTCGCGGCGGCCGCGCAGCGCGAGGAGACCCGCGGCGGCCACTGGCGCGAGGACTTCCCCGAGCGTGACGACGCCCACTGGCGACGCCACCTGATCACCACCCTCGCCGCCTCCGGCGACCCCGTCAGCACCCCCGAGGAGCAGTAGAACCATGACCCACGCGCACGAGGAACTCCCCCTGGCCGAGCAGGGCGGCTGCGGCGACGGCTGCGCCTGCGGGGACGGCGAGGGCTACGAGACCGGCCTGGACCCGCAGCTGGCCGAGCTGCTGGAGGAGGCCGGGCTGGACCCGATCGAGGTCGAGGACATCGCCACCCTGGCGCTGGCCGAGGACCTGGCCGGCGGCGAGGACGTCACCTCGGTGGCCACCGTGCCCGCCGACGCGGTCGCCACCGCCGACTTCACCGCCCGCGAGGCCGGCGTGGTGGCCGGCCTGCGGATCGCCGAGGCGGTCGTCTCGCTGATCTGCGAGGAGGAGTTCGAGGTCGAGCGGCACGTCCAGGACGGCGACCGGGTGGAGGCCGGCCAGGTGCTGCTGTCGGTGCGCTCGCGCACCCGCGACCTGCTGACCGCCGAGCGCAGCGCGCTCAACCTGCTCTGCCACCTGTCCGGCATCGCCACCGCGACCCGGGCCTGGGCGGACGCCCTGGAGGGCACCGGCGCGGTCGTCCGGGACACCCGCAAGACCACCCCGGGCCTGCGCGCGCTGGAGAAGTTCGCGGTGCGCTGCGGCGGCGGCGCCAACCACCGGATGGCGCTCTCGGACGCGGCCCTGGTGAAGGACAACCACGTGGTCGCCGCGGGCGGCGTGGCTGAGGCCTTCCGGGCCGTCCGGGCCGCGTACCCGGAGCTGCCGGTCGAGGTCGAGGTGGACGAGCTGGCGCAGATCCAGCCCGTCCTGGAGGCCGGCGCGGACCTGATCCTGCTGGACAACTTCACCGTCGAGCAGCTGAAGGAGGCCGTCGCGCTGGTGGCCGGCCGGGCGAAGCTGGAGGCCTCCGGCGGACTGACCCTGGTCAGCGCGCGCGAGGTCGCCCAGACTGGTGTCGACTACCTGGCCGTGGGCGCGCTGACCCACTCCTCGCCGATCCTGGACATCGGCCTGGACCTGCGCGCCTGACCGTCAGGAGCAGAGCAGACCCGTCCCGACTCGCAGAAAGCGTCCCCGTGCTCCTCACCATCGACGTCGGCAACACCCAGACCACGCTCGGCCTGTTCGACGGCGAGGAAGTGGTGGAACACTGGCGGATCTCCACCGATCCGCGCCGCACGGCCGATGAACTGGCGGTGCTGCTGCAGGGGTTGATGGGCAACCACACCGCGGTCCGGGCGGCCTCGGTGGAGGGTCTGGCGATCTGCTCCTCCGTCCCCGCCGTGCTCCACGAGCTCCGCGAGGTGACCCGCCGCTACTACGGCGACGTCCCCGCGGTGATCGTGGAGCCCGGCGTGAAGACGGGCGTCCACGTCCTGATGGACAACCCCAAGGAGGTCGGCGCCGACCGGATCGTCAACGCGCTGGCCGCCAACCACCTGTACGGCGGCCCGTGCATCGTGGTCGACTTCGGCACCGCGACCACCTTCGACGCCGTCAACGCCCGCGGCGACTACGTCGGCGGCGCGATCGCCCCCGGCATCGAGATCTCCGTCGAGGCGCTCGGCGTCCGCGGCGCCCAGCTGCGCAAGATCGAGCTGGCCCGGCCGCGCAACGTGATCGGCAAGAACACCGTCGAGGGCATGCAGTCGGGCATCCTCTACGGCTTCGCCGGGCAGGTCGACGGCCTGGTCGAACGGATGGCCCGCGAACTCGCCAAGGATCCGGACGACGTCCAGGTGATCGCCACCGGCGGCCTCGCCACCCTCGTCCTCGGCGAGGCCACCACCATCGACGTCCACGAGCCCTGGCTGACCCTCATCGGCCTGCGCCTGGTGTACGAGCGCAACCGGCCGAGCTGAGCGGCGCTCAGCGGGCCGTCCCGGGCAGCCGCGAAGTCCCGGAGGTCCTCGTCCCGCCGCCGACCGCGCGGCGCCTCCTTTCCCGGCGGGCCGATCGTGCGGACTTCGGCGCGACGTTACCGACAAATCGGATATTCCTCACGTAGTGTCAGTCCATGCCTACGCCACACGGATCGCGCGGCGGCATGGCCTTCAGCGCCGACGAAGTCCGCGTGCTGCGCCGCGCCCTCGCCCAAGCCCTGCACCCCGCCGTTCCCTTCCACCTCCAGGTGCCCGACCGGCCGGCACTCGCCGGTCCGGGCGCCGAACTCTGGGCGGAGGACGTCCAGGACGCGCTGCGCCTGACCGAGGCGATCGACGAGGCCGTCCAGGAGGGCGGCCGGCTGCGCGCCTTCCTGCTCGCCGACCTCGGCCGCTACCGCTCCGCCCTGCCCGGCAGCGCGCCCGGGTACCTGGAGCGGCTGGAGGAGGCGGTGTCCGACGGCTACCTGCCCGGGCCCGAGGACCTCACCGCGCTGCGCGGGCTGACCCGTCAGCCCTGCGGCCACGGCGAGCGCTCGCGCCGCTCGCGGCTGGCCGGGCGCTGCCACGCGCTGGCCGAGGCCGCCGTCCGCGAACGCCTCGCCCTCGCCACCGGCCAGCCTCGCCACCTGGTGGCCGTACCGAGCCCCGCCGCACCCCCGAGCAGTCACCCCACCCCTGTAGGAGGACGGACCACCATGAGCAGCACCGACTCCCGCCCGGAGCAGCCCGCCGAGCCCGCCGCCGCGAAGACCCCGCCCCGCCCCCACCGGATGCCCACCCCGGCCGAGCTCTTCGGCCGCCGCCCCAAGCCCCCGGCCAGGCCCGCCCCGCCCGCCGAGGAGGCCCCCGAGGAGATCGAGCTCGCCACCGGCACCGGCTGAGCCGCACCGGCCCGTGAGGGGAGACCGCCGCCGCGGTCTCCCCTCACGCGCAATCCGGTCGCGGAGCACGGTGTACGGCTGGCTACCCTTGTGGGGTGAGCGATCAGAGCCTTGTTCCCGCGACCGACGACCTTCCCGAGCAGATGCGCGTCCGGCGCGAGAAGCTGGACCGGCTCCGGGCGGCCGGCGTCGACCCGTACCCGGTCGGATTCCCCCGCACCAGCACCATCGCGGACCTCCGTGCCAAGCACCCGGACCTGGAGCCGGACACCGCCACCGGCGAGCGCGCCGGCATCACCGGCCGGGTGATCCTCTCCCGCACCGGCGGCAAGCTGTGCTTCGCCACCCTGCGCGACGGCACCGGCGACCTCCAGGTGATGTTCTCCCTGGACAAGCTGGGCGCGGAGCGGCTGGCGGCCTGGAAGTCCGACATCGACCTCGGCGACCAGGTCGGCGTCGAGGGCGAGGTGATCACCTCCAAGCGCGGCGAGCTGTCCGTGATGGTGGACCGCTGGGAGCTCACCGCCAAGTGCCTGCGCCCGCTGCCGGACAAGCACAAGGGCCTGACCGACCCGGAGGCCCGGGTCCGCCAGCGCTACGTGGACCTGATCGTCAACCCCGAGGCCCGCGAGATCCTGCACCTGCGCAGCCGCGTGGTCCGCTCGATCCGCCGCACCTACGAGGACCGCGGCTACATCGAGGTCGAGACCCCGATGCTGCAGCCGGTGCACGGCGGCGCCAACGCGCGTCCGTTCAAGACGCACATCAACGCGTACGACATCGACCTCTACATGCGCATCGCCCCCGAGCTGTACCTCAAGCGGCTGGTGGTCGGCGGCGCCGAGAAGGTCTTCGAGATCAACCGCAACTTCCGCAACGAGGGCGCGGACTCCACCCACAACCCGGAGTTCACCTCGCTGGAGTCGTACGAGGCCTACGGCGACTACGACACCCAGGCCGAGCTGATCCGCGCGACGATCGTCAACGCGGCCCGGGACGCGCTGGGCACCACGGTGATCAAGGGCGTGGACGCGCACGGCGTCGAGCACGAGATCGACCTGGCCGAGCCGTGGGAGGAGGTCAGCGTCTACCCGGGCATCTCCGCGCACCTGGGCGTCGAGGTCACCCCGCAGACGACCGTCGAGGAGCTGCGCAAGCTGGCGGCCGAGCACGGCATCCCGTTCGAGAAGGACTGGGGCCACGGTCAGATCGTGCTGGAGATGGTCGAGCGCCTGCTGGAGGAGAACGCCGTCCGGCCGACCTTCATCAAGGACTACCCGACCGAGGTCTCCCCGCTGACCCGCGAGCACCGCTCGATCCCGGGCGTGGCCGAGAAGTGGGACCTGGTGATCTTCGGCACCGAGATCGGCACCGCCTACTCGGAGCTGGTCGACCCGGTCGAGCAGCGCGCCCGCCTGACCGCCCAGTCCCTGCTGGCGGCCGGCGGCGACGTCGAGGCGATGCAGGTGGACGAGGACTTCCTGCGCGCGCTGGAGTACGCGATGCCCCCGACCGGCGGCCTCGGCCTCGGCGTGGACCGCCTGATCATGCTGCTGACCGGCAAGAACATCCGGGAGACCGTGCTCTTCCCGCTGGTCAAGCCGGAGCCGAAGGCCTCCGCCGCGACGGCGGAGAAGACCGAGGAGGAGTGACCTGATGGACTACGTCAGCGCGATCGTGCCGCCGCTGGTCATGGCGATCGGCTTCGGGTTCCTGGTGCGGGCCATCATCCGCAGCCAGGGCGGGAGCCGGAAGGCCAAGGAGGACTTCGACTGATCCCCCTGGGGGTCCGGGCCGTCCCCGAGCCCCCGACGACCTGCGGGCGGACCCGCGACCGACGCCGTCAGCCGCCCCGAACGACCGGCGCGCCGCCATTCCCGAATCCCGGGGGTGGCGGCGCGCCGGTTTGGCGCACTTCACAAGATTTGCCCCATTCACTCCCTATCCTGGCCGCACTATGGTCCGGCAACTCGGCGAACTTGAGAACGCCATCATGACCCGGGTGTGGCAGTGGAACCGACCGGTGACGGTTCGCGAGGTTCTCCTGGATCTGCAGTCGGAACGCGAAATCGCGTACACCACGGTGATGACCGTCCTGGACAAGCTCCACAGAAAGGGCTGGCTGCGCCGCGAGCGGGCCGGCCGGGCCTATCGATATGAACCGGTCTCCTCGCGTGAGGCGTACACGGCGGCCCTGATGAACGACGCCTGGGCCACCAGTGACAATCCGGCGGCCGCCCTGGTGCACTTCTTCGGCCTGATGTCGCCCGAGCAACGCGAGGCACTGCGGGACGCGTTGCGGGTCGCCGCTCTGTTCCCGCCCGATCCGCCGGGGGCGGATTCCGCACCGGCGGACGGCCCGGATACCGCCGAGGCGGATACCGGCGGACCGGATACCGGTGGGACCGCACCCGGGGCGACGCGATAACGTCCCGCCATGGAGGTCACCATCCGCCGCGCACGGACCACGGACGTGCGGGCAGTACGCAGGCTCATCGACGCCTACTCGCGCGACGGCATTCTGCTGGACAAGCCCACTGTCACACTGTTCGAATCCGTCCAGGAGTTCTGGGTCGCGGAACGCGACGACAACGGCGCGGTGGTGGCCTGCGGAGCCCTGCACGTGATGTGGGAGGACCTCGCCGAGGTCAGGACGCTCGCGGTCGATCCGGTCTGCCAGGGCTTCGGCATCGGGCACCTGCTGCTGGAGAAGCTCGTGCAGACGGCCCGCTGGCTCGGCGTCCGTCGGATTTTCTGCTTGACGTTCGAGGTCCCGTTCTTCGCGAAACACGGTTTCGTCGAGATCGGGGAGGTCCAGGAAACCGATGATGGTACGACAGACCCGGCGGCGATCGCTACGGATGTCTATGAAGAACTCCTCCGCTCGTACGATGAAGGCGTCGCCGAGTTCCTCGACCTGGAGCGCGTGAAGCCCAACACACTGGGCAACTCGCGCATGCTGCTGCACCTCTGACCGGCTCCGCCCGGGTCAAGGGTTTGTGTTTTCCGGAGAAAAGCGCTTTCCTTTCCTTAGGCAATGGGTCGTTTAGCGGAAAGGGAAGCCCGTGGCACAGAGGGTGCAGGTCATTCTTGAAGACGATCTCGACGGTGGTTCGGCGGACGAGACGGTGACGTTCGCGCTCGACGGCGTTGCCTACGAGATCGACCTGAAGAGCGCCAACGCGGACAAGCTCCGCGGCCTGCTGGCGCCGTACGTGGAGAAGGGCCGCAAGCAGAGCGGCCGGCTCGCCGGCGCCCGCCGCCCGGGCCGCGGCGCCGCCCAGCGCCCCTCCGGCAGCGCTCCGGACACCGCGAAGGTCCGCGCGTGGGCCAAGGAGCAGGGCATGGACGTCAACGACCGCGGCCGCGTGCCGAGCACGGTCCGCGAGGCCTACGACAAGGCCAACGCGTCCTGACCCCGGCGCCGCCGGCACGCCGGAGCGGATGCGGGGCCCCGGCTGCCGCGCACGGCACCGACGACACACGCGCGGGGCGCGGAGGAGTCTCCTCCGCGCCCCGCGGCGCGTGCCCGGACGACCGCGGCGCGTGCCCGGACGGCCACGGCGCCACCGGCGCCGGGAGGCGTCCGGGGTGCGGGCTCGGGCAGCGGAACAATCACGAGCTGTGCAACGCTGTAGGGGCGAAGCGGTAACGCGGACACCACCGGGATGGCGTACCGACCATCCGGGCCGCCGTTGAACCACCGTCACCGCGGCCCGACTTCTCGCCAGGCGAACACCGCCACCGCGGAAACTGCGCGAGAACCGCCCCGATACCGGGTATGAATGCAGGTGGACGGGTTCTCGGACCCGTCCAGGGGCAGTATGCGCGACCGGTCGGAGAGGGTCCGGGCGCGCCCCGGCGGCGCTTGTTCGCCGATGGCGTAGCGGATTCCGGTGCATCCGGCCCACCAGTGGGAACACCGTTTCCCAGCATCAGGTTGGGATTGGTGTCGGCTGGTCGCGCAGCATCTCTCTCCTCTACCGGGGAGTGAATCCGTGGGCCGCGCCGCTGAGCGGGACTAGCATGCGGAAGGACAGGGCGGGGACGGACCCCGAACTGCCCGACCGCTCTGAGGAGCGATAAACGATGTTCGAGAGGTTCACCGACCGCGCGCGGCGGGTTGTCGTCCTGGCTCAGGAAGAAGCCCGGATGCTCAACCACAACTACATCGGCACCGAGCACATCCTCCTGGGTCTGATCCACGAGGGCGAGGGCGTCGCCGCCAAGGCCCTGGAGAGCCTCGGGATTTCTCTTGAGGCCGTTCGCCAGCAGGTCGAGGAGATCATCGGCCAGGGCCAGCAGGCCCCGTCCGGTCACATTCCCTTCACGCCCCGGGCGAAGAAGGTCCTGGAGCTGTCGCTGCGGGAGGCCCTGCAGCTCGGCCACAACTACATCGGCACCGAGCACATCCTGCTCGGCCTGATCCGCGAGGGCGAGGGCGTCGCCGCCCAGGTCCTGGTCAAGCTGGGTGCCGACCTCAACCGGGTGCGCCAGCAGGTCATCCAGCTGCTCTCCGGCTACCAGACCAGCGGCGGCAAGGAGTCGGCCACGGCCGGCGGGCCCGCCGAGGGCACCCCGTCGACCTCGCTGGTCCTGGACCAGTTCGGCCGCAACCTCACCCAGGCCGCCCGCGAGGCCAAGCTCGACCCGGTCATCGGGCGCGAGAAGGAGATCGAGCGGGTCATGCAGGTGCTGTCCCGCCGCACCAAGAACAACCCGGTGCTGATCGGTGAGCCCGGCGTCGGCAAGACCGCCGTGGTCGAGGGCCTGGCGCAGGCGATCGTCAAGGGCGAGGTCCCGGAGACGCTCAAGGACAAGCAGCTCTACACGCTGGACCTGGGCGCCCTGGTGGCCGGCTCGCGCTACCGCGGTGACTTCGAGGAGCGCCTGAAGAAGGTGCTCAAGGAGATCCGCACCCGCGGCGACATCATCCTGTTCATCGACGAGCTGCACACCCTGGTCGGCGCGGGCGCCGCCGAGGGCGCAATCGACGCCGCCAGCATCCTCAAGCCGATGCTGGCCCGCGGCGAGCTGCAGACCATCGGTGCCACCACCCTGGACGAGTACCGCAAGCACCTGGAGAAGGACGCCGCGCTGGAGCGCCGCTTCCAGCCGATCCAGGTCGCGGAGCCGTCGCTGCCGCACACCATCGAGATCCTGAAGGGTCTGCGCGACCGCTACGAGGCCCACCACCGGGTCTCCATCACGGACGCCGCCCTGGTCGCCGCCGCCACCCTGGCCGACCGGTACATCTCGGACCGCTTCCTGCCGGACAAGGCGATCGACCTGATCGACGAGGCCGGCTCCCGGATGCGCATCCGCCGGATGACCGCGCCGCCGGACCTGCGCGAGTTCGACGAGAAGATCGCCGACGTGCGCCGCGAGAAGGAGAGCGCGATCGACGCGCAGGACTTCGAGAAGGCCGCGTCCCTGCGCGACGACGAGAAGCAGCTCCTGCAGGCCAAGGCCAAGCGCGAGAAGGAGTGGAAGGCCGGCGACATGGACGTCGTCGCGGAGGTCAACGAGGAGCTCATCGCCGAGGTCCTGGCCACCGCCACCGGCATCCCGGTCTTCAAGCTGACCGAGGAGGAGACCTCGCGCCTGCTGCGCATGGAGGACGAGCTGCACAAGCGGGTCATCGGTCAGAAGGACGCCATCAAGGCGCTCTCCCAGGCCATCCGGCGCACCCGTGCGGGCCTCAAGGACCCGAAGCGCCCCGGCGGTTCGTTCATCTTCGCCGGCCCGTCCGGTGTCGGTAAGACCGAGCTGTCCAAGACGCTCGCCGAGTTCCTCTTCGGCGACGAGGACGCGCTGATCGCGCTCGACATGTCCGAGTTCTCCGAGAAGCACACCGTCTCCCGGCTGTTCGGCTCCCCGCCCGGCTACGTGGGCTACGAGGAGGGCGGCCAGCTGACGGAGAAGGTCCGCCGCAAGCCGTTCTCGGTCGTCCTCTTCGACGAGGTCGAGAAGGCCCACCCGGACATCTTCAACTCGCTGCTGCAGATCCTGGAGGACGGTCGCCTGACCGACTCCCAGGGCCGCGTGGTCGACTTCAAGAACACCGTCATCATCATGACGACCAACCTCGGCACCCGGGACATCTCCAAGGGCTTCAACCTGGGCTTCGCGGCCACGGGTGACACCCAGACCGGGTACGAGCGGATGAAGGCGAAGGTCGGCGAGGAGCTCAAGCAGCACTTCCGCCCCGAGTTCCTGAACCGTGTCGACGACATCGTGGTGTTCCACCAGCTGTCCGAGGACGACATCATCCAGATCGTCGACCTCATGATCGCCAAGGTGGACGAGCGGCTCAAGGACAAGGACATGGGCCTGGAGCTCAGCGTCGAGGCCAAGAAGCTGCTGGCCAAGCGCGGCTACGACCCGATCCTGGGTGCCCGTCCGCTGCGCCGCACCATCCAGCGCGAGATCGAGGACCACCTCTCCGAGAAGATCCTCTTCGGTGAGCTGCGGGCCGGTCACATCGTCGTCGTCGACGTCGACGGCGAGGGCAAGGAAGCCAAGTTCACCTTCCGCGGCGAGGAGAAGTCGGCCGTCGCGGACACCCCGGCTGCGGTCGCCTCGTCCGGTCCGGACCTGACGAAGTAGCCAACTTTTAACAGACAACTTCACAGCCACCGAGCCCCCGGCGTTCACGCCGGGGGCTCGGTGCGTTCCGCCCCGTCGGAGCGCCTGCCGCCGCGGACTCGGACGGGCGGCTTCCGGGCTGGTTGGTACGGGTGCGGTCGATTTCTCAGCCAGGTTTAACGAACATACGGTTGACAGACGGTCAGCTGATGGGAAGTCGCGGAGCATAGCGCCGTGACCATGTCACGGTCAAGGTCTATCTTTTTTATGCACGCTTGTATCAAATGACGTCCACCTGTCTTTCATTTTGGTTTGCCGGGCTTTGGCCAAGAGCTGGCCCCGGTCGGGGAGGACGTCACAACGTTGAAGAACACCAGGAGAACCGCTGCGGCTGCCACGGCCGCAGCGGTCATAGTCACGCTCGGCGCAGGCCTGTTCCCGGCCACCGCCGTCGCGGCCGGCTCGGCCCCCGTGCCGAAGGACCCGGCTGAGGCCGTCCAGAACACCGAGCACAACATCCCGGGCCCGCTGACCGCGAAGGTGGAGGCCGAGCAGAAGGCCGCCACCGAGAAGCTGCTCAACGGCACCGCCCAGGTCGAGCAGCACAACGGCAGCACCAGCGTGAAGCTCGGCAAGGACAAGTACGTGGAGCTCGCCCGCGAGCGCACGGACAAGATCTTCACCATCCTGGTCGACTTCGGCGACCAGGTGGACAACACCACCAAGACGCCGGACGGCAAGGTCAAGTACGGCGGCGAGGCCGGTCCGAAGCACAACGAGATCGCGCAGCCGGACCCGGCCACCAACAACTCGACCGCGTGGCAGGCCGACTACAACCAGCAGCACTACCAGGACCTGTACTTCTCCAAGGACAAGCCCTCGCTGAAGACCTTCTACGAGAAGCAGTCCTCGGGCCGCTACTCGGTCGACGGCGTGGTCTCGGACTGGGTCCGCGTCCCGTGGAACGAGGCCCGGTACGGCTCCGACTACTGCGGCTCCAACGTCTGCGCCAGCGCGCAGGACCTGATCCGCGACGCCGTGGACATCTGGTACAAGGACCAGCTGGCCAAGGGTCAGACCGACGCCCAGGTCAAGGCGACGCTGGCCCAGTACGACCAGTGGGACCGCTACGGGTCGCACCACGACGGGAACTTCAACCAGCCCGACGGGTACATCGATCACTTCCAGATCGTGCACGCCGGTGAGGACAAGTCGGCCGGCGGCGGCAAGCAGGGCACCAAGGCCCTGTGGGCGCACCGCTCCTACGTCTACGGCAACCTGACGGGCCAGGCCGGCCCCGAGGGCAACAAGCTCGGCGGCGTGCAGGTCGGCAACTCCGGTCTCTGGATCGGCGACTACACGATGCAGCCGGAGAACGGCGGCCTCGGCGTCTTCGCGCACGAGTACGGCCACGACCTCGGTCTGCCGGACCTCTACGACACCGCCGGCAAGGGCATCGACAACTCGGTCGGCTTCTGGTCGCTGATGTCCTCCGGTTCCTGGCTGGGCGAGGGCAAGAACAGCATCGGCGACATGCCGAACGACCTCGACGCCTGGAGCAAGTACCAGCTCGGCTGGCTGAAGGTCGACCGCGCCAAGGCCGGCACCGAGTCGACGCACCACATCGGCCCGGTGGAGTACAACACCGACCTGCCGCAGGCGCTCCTCGTCGACCTGCCGAAGAAGAGCATCACCACCGACATCAACAAGCCGTTCGCGGGCGGCAACGAGTGGTGGAGCGGCAGCGCCGACAACCTGAACGTCACGCTCACCCGTGACGTCGACCTGACCGGCAAGACCAAGGCCAGCATCAACGCCAAGGCCTGGTACGAGCTGGAGCCGGACTTCGACTACGCCTTCGGCGAGGTCTCCACCGACGGTGGCAAGACCTGGACCGTCGTGGACGGCACCTGGAACGGCACCGCTCTCCCCCGCGAGAACGACCGTCCGGCCGTGAACGGCCTGGCCGCCACCTGGGGCGACCTGTCCTTCAACCTGGACGCCTACGCGGGCAAGCAGATCAAGTTCCGCTACCACAACACCACCGACGGCGGCCTGCACTACCGCGGCCTGGCGCTGGACAACATCGCGGTGGTCGCCGACGGCGCCACCCTGTTCAGCGACGACGTGGAGAACGGTGACAACGGCTGGGCCGCCACCGGCTTCACCCGCTTCGGCGGCTCGTACACCAAGGACTACGCGCAGTACTACATCGCGGAGAACAAGCAGTACGTGTCGTTCGACCAGACGCTGAAGACCGGCCCGTACAACTTCGGCTTCGCCGACAAGCCGGGCTGGGTCGAGCACTACGCGTACCAGCCCGGTCTGCTGATCTGGTACTGGGACACCTCCCAGACCGACAACAACGTCAGCGCCCACCCGGGTCACGGCCTGGTCCTGCCGGTCGACTCGCACCCGACCCCGATCAAGTGGAGCGACGGCACGCTGATGCGTCCGCGCATGCAGGGCTTCGACTCCACCTTCGGCTCGCGCCGCGTCCCCGCGCTGACCCTGCACAAGGCCAGCGTCGAGACCGTCGTCCCGAAGTCGAAGGGCGTCGACGAGTTCTCCGACCTGAAGTCCTGGTGGTCCAAGGACAACCCGTACTCCGGTGTCGACGTGCCGAAGACCGGCACCAGCATCGAGGTCGAGAACGAGTCCTCGAACTACCTGGAGACCTGGATCCGGGTCCGCCCGGTCGACAACTGATCGAGCCCGTAGCGATCAGCCTGTGACCAGGCAGCTCTGACGGAACCACGTCCGGCCCGTCCCCGCACCGCGGGGGCGGGCCGGACGCTTTGCCCGGTCTCCCTCCGGGCCGGCCGCCCGTCAGGGCCGGCGCCTGGTCAGGGCCGGCCGGCGCGGGTCCGCAACCGGTCCAGGAAGGCCGCGGCTGCCACCTCGACGTCGGCGCCGGTCCAGTCGAGGGCGGGCGAGGCGACCGTGACCTCGGTCATCGCCAGGCCCGGCAGCTCGCGTTCGCGCCAGGCCCCGAACAGCCCGATCCCGGTCTCCTCGGCCTGCTCCAGCGAGACCTCCTCCAACTCCTCGGCCGGGTACGGCAGCCAGAGCCGGAACTGGTGGGTGTGCGGCGGGGCCGGGTGCACCCGGGCGCCGGGGACGGCGGCAAAGGCCCGGGCCAGCGCCTCGGCGACCGTCCGGGCGTGCGCCACGTACCCCTCCAACAGCGGCAGTTCGCGCTCCAGACCGGCCAGCGCGGCCAGCGCGAACGGCCACTGCTGGAAGAGCTGCCCGCCGTAGCGGTGGCGCCAGGCCCCGGCGGTGCGCACGAAGCCCGCCGAACCGGCCAGCGCGGCACCGCTGATCCCGCCGAGTGTCTTGTAGAAGGAGACGTAGACCGAGTCGGCCAGGGCGGCGACCTCCGGCAGCGGGCGGCCTAGCGCGACCGCGGACTCCCAGATCCGCGCACCGTCCAGGTGCAGCGCCGCGCCGTGCTCCTCCCGCACCACCGCGGCCAGCGCCCGCAGCCGCTCCCAGTCGGGCAGCACGAACCCGGCGTCGCGCAGCGGCAGTTCCAGGCTCAGCGCGGCGTACGGCTCGTCCAGGGCGCGCACCTCCTCGGCGGTGGGCTGGCGCGGCGCGACGGTCGGCCAGAGGCTGCGCAGACCGGTGAGGACGCCCAGCGCGTGCCGCTCGTGCCGGTCGGTGTGGGCCAGCGGGTGGGTGGCGACGGTGCGCAGCCCGGCGGCCTCGGCGTGGATCCGCAGGGCGACCTGCTGGGCCATCGTGCCGGTCGGGAAGAAGGCCGCGTCCTCGGTGCCGAGCAGCCCGGCGACCCGCAGCTCCAGGGCCCGGACCACGCCGTCGCCGTACTGGTCCGGCCGGTCGTCCAGATCGGGGGCGGCTCCCTTCCCGTCCGGAGGCGGATCGGCCAGGTCCGCGAGGCGTTCGCGGATGGTCCGCGGCCGGACGCCGGACAGGATGCGCTCGCAGCCGCGCAGGGCGGCGAAGCGGCGGTCCGCCGGGCTCGGGCGGTCACCGGCGTCGGGGTCTTCGCTCCTGTTGCCATACATGGGTCGATGGTCCCGCAGCGGGCCCGACCGGTCATCGGTGCGGACGCAAGCGGTTCGGACGGAGGCGGTTCGCGCCCGTCAAACCCCGGCCGCGGGTGGTACTGGTCACAGGCCCTCGCCCCGGTACGACCGGCGGTAGTAGCGGGGCCGGACGGGCCGGTGAGCCGTCCGGGAGCGGTCGTGGGCGACCGGACCCCGTGATCGTCGCCCCGCCGGTCCGGGGATCCGGCGTCGCACCGACTAGCCGCGGTAGTACGTCACACCGTTTGGGAGTGCGCCCGGTGCCGGTTAGACCTGTGTGGTCCCCCGCTCAGCACGCGCCCCGGACGGGCCCCGTCGTGCTGCCCCGTCTCGACCCGTGAGGTACGGCCACCGATGTCCACCGTCCCGCCCGTGGGGCCGACCCTGCGCCGGCTCGCCGCCCGTACGGCGGCCCAGGCGGCGGCCTGGCAGCCCCGGCTCGGCCACGCCGTCCGCACCCGCGTCACGCCGCTGCGCACGACCTGGCAGCCCCGAATCGACAACGCCGTCCGCATCCGCGTCACGCCGCTGCGCGCGACCTGGCAGCCCCGGCTCGACAACGCCGTCCGGGCCCATGTCGCGCCGCTGCGCACGCTCGCCACGCCCCGGCACACCACCCTGCCGGGCAGCCGTCAGCGGGCCGAGCACGACCACGCGCTGGCCTCGGTCGGAGCGGCCGCGGCGCTGCTGGCCGGCGTGCTGCTGGTCGCCGCGCCCGGCAGCGCCTCGGCCCAGACCGTACGGCCCACCACGCCGGGCAGCTCGGCCTTCACCGCGCCGCAGGCGGAGGTGCCCGCACCGGGACTGGTCCAGGTGGCCGGCCCCAGCGCGTACAAGCTGCCCGGGGACGGTCCCTCGGCCCAGCAGTCCGTGGCGGTGGCGGCCAACCTGCTGCCCGCCGATCCGCCCGCCCCGGCCGCGGCCGCGCAGCCCGAGCCGGTCGCCGCGCCGGCGCCCGAACCGGAGCCCGCCCCGGCCCCGGCGCCCGCCCCCGCCCCCGCCCCCGAGTGGTCGGCGCCGGTGCCGAACGCGCCGACCAGCAATCCGTACGGGGTGGCCAACCGCGAGTACGCGGCCGGGTACCACACCGGGGTGGACTTCGCGGTCTCCCCGGGCACGCCGCTGCTGGCGGTCGGCAACGCGACCGTGGTGTCGGCCGGTTGGGACGGCGCGTACGGCAAGGAGGTCGTGCTGCGGCTCGCGGACGGGCACTTCGCGCAGTACGCGCACATGTCCTCGCTCGCGGTCTCGGCCGGCCAGCACGTGTCGGCCGGCCAGCGGATCGGGCTCTCGGGGAGCACCGGCAACTCGACCGGACCGCACCTGCACTTCGAGATCCGCACCAGCAACCGCTACGGCGCGGTGGTCAACCCGGTCGCGTACCTCTCGGGGCACGGCGTCACGAACTTCTGACCGTCCCTCACGGACCGACGGGGGCGGACGCGGGCGGTGCCGGCGGGGCCGGAGCAGGTGCGGGCGGCGCCGGCGGAACCGGGGCAGGCGCTGCCGGCGGAGCCGGGGCGGGCGCGGGCGGCGGGGCCGGGGCGGGCGCTGCCGGCGGGGCCGGGGCGGGCGGCGCCGGCGGAGCCGGGGCAGGCGCTGCCGGCGGGGCCGGGGCGGGCGCGGGCGGTGCGGGGTGGCTGATCCGGCCGCCGATCTCCAGCGCGATCTCCCGGGCCGCCCGGATCGCCTCGTCCAGCGTGGCCGCCGTGTCCAGCGGCTCGCCCCAGACGTTCTCGGCGTGGCCGCAGTCCGCGGTGTCCTGCTTGAGCAGGAACAGCGACGAGTGGACGGTGAACAGCGCCATCGCCGCCCGCAGCCGGTCCGGGAAGTCCGCGTTCGGCCCGTGCACCAGCTGCATCATGGTGATCATGCGGTCGCGGAAGGCCAGCCCGGCCGGCGACTCGCGCAGCGCGGGCTGGTTCTCGTGGAAGAAGCGCAGCAGCGGGGCCCGCTCGGCCATCCCGTCCGCGAAGCGGCGGATCAGCTCGTCGCGCATCTCCGGGCTCCAGGACTGCTTGCGGCCCCACTCGATGGTCTCGTCGATCGGCGCGGCCATCCGCTCGACGATGCCCAGGACGATGTCGTCCTTGGTCTTGAAGTGGTAGTAGAGCGCGGCCTTGGTGACACCCAGGCGGTCGGCGATCTCGCGCAGTGAGGTCTGCTCGTACCCCTGCTCGGAGAAGAGCTCCAGCGACACCTCGATGATGCGAGCCCGGGTGTCGCTGCGGGGGCTGTGCGGAGTGCCCATGGCCTGCCTCATGACTGCGTCGGTGACTTCTGCGGATCCCCGGGGTGGCGTCCGCCCCGGGCACATTCTCCCTGCCCAGGTGGCCGGTTCGGAAACTGGCTTGACGACCGGCTAGGGAACAACTTACCGTGCCGACGTTACAAGAAACTAGCCGGGCGTCAAGTAAGTAGCCGCCGAGCGGCGCGGATGCGCGTCCCAAGCACCCTCCGGGAGACCCCACCTCATGTCACAGTCCAAGACCGCCGCTCCGGTGCCGGAGGACAAGACGGCCGAGGAGGAGCAGCCGCGGTCACCCCGCGAGATCCGCCTCGTCATGGTCGGCCTGGTCGTCACCATGCTGCTGGCCATGCTCGACAACCTGATCGTCGGCACCGCGATGCCGACGATCGTCGGCGACCTCGGCGGCGCCGAGCACCTGTCCTGGGTGGTCACCGCGTACACCCTGGCCACCGCCGCCTCGACCCCGATCTGGGGCAAGCTCGGCGACATGTACGGCCGCAAGGGCACCTTCCTCACCTCGATCGTGATCTTCCTGGTGGGCTCGGCGCTGTCCGGCCTGTCGCAGAACATGAACGAGCTGATCGGCTTCCGCGCCGTGCAGGGCCTGGGCGCCGGCGGCCTGATGGTCGGCGTCATGTCGATCATGGGCGCGCTGGTTCCGCCGCGCGACCGCGGCAAGTACCAGGGCATGTTCGCCGCGGTGATGGCCCTCGCCACCATCGGCGGCCCGCTGGTCGGCGGCTTCATCACCGACCACCTGAGCTGGCACTGGACCTTCTACATCAACCTGCCGCTCGGTGTGGTCGCGCTGGCCGTGGTCATCGTGACCCTGAAGCTGCCGAAGGTCCGCAGCACCGCCAAGATCGACTACCTGGGCGCCATCCTGCTCACCGTCGGCATCACCTCGCTCGTGCTGATCACCACCTGGGGCGGCCAGCAGTACGCCTGGGGCTCCAAGCAGATCCTCGGCCTGGCCGCGCTCGCCGCCGCCTCGCTGATCGCCTTCTGCTACGTGGAGCAGCGGGTCGAGGAGCCGATGCTCCCGCTGACCCTGTTCAAGAACCTGAACTTCACCCTGGTCTCGATCATCGGCTTCATCGTCGGCTTCGTGATGTTCGGCTCGACCGTCTTCCTGCCCCTCTACCAGCAGATCGTCCAGGGCGCGTCGGCGACCAACTCCGGCCTGCTGCTGATGCCGATGATGTTCGGCATGCTGGTCGTCTCGCTGGTGGTCGGCCAGGCCGTCACCAAGACCGGCAAGTACCGGATCTACCCGATCATCGGCACGATCGTGATGACCGCCGGCATGGTCCTGCTCTCCACCATGGGCGTCGGGACCAGCAGCTTCACCTCGGCCTGCTGGATGGTCGTGCTCGGCGCCGGCATGGGCTTCCTGATGCAGATCACCATGCTCGTCGCGCAGAACAGCGTCGAGCTCAAGGACATGGGCGTGGCCAGCTCCACCGCCACCCTGTTCCGCACCATCGGCGGTTCCTTCGGTGTCGCGCTGTTCGGCGCCCTGTTCAACAACCGGGTGACCGACACCATGAAGGAGAAGCTCGGCGAGCAGGCCGCCGGCGGCGGCGTGAAGGACCCGGGCCAGATGAGCCCGGCCGCCCTGCGCAAGCTCCCCGAGAACATCCAGGACGCCTACCACCACGCGGTGTCCAACGGCATGCACACCGTCTTCCTGTGGGGCGCCGGGGTGGCCGTGATCGCGATCGCCGCCGCGCTGTTCCTGCGCGAGGTGCCGCTGCGCGGCACCGGCAAGGGCGAGAAGCCGGCCGAGGCCTCGCTGGAGGCGGCGGCCGTCTGACGGTCCCCGCTCCGCACCGCACGACCCGGCACGACCGCGGCGCCCCCGGGAGGTCCTCCTCCCCGGGGCGCCGTCGTTCCGTCCTACTGCGGCAGGCGGTAGACACCCTGCTCGACCGGCTCGACCAGGCCGTCCGCGACCAGGCCGTCCAGGGCCCGGGCCCGCTGCACCGCGTCCGGCCAGACCGCGTCCAGCCGGGCCTGCTCGACCTCGCCGTGCGCCTCCCGCAGCACCGCGAGCAGCTTGCCGCGCACCTGGCGGTCCGTCCCCTCGTAGGACTGCCCGCGCCGGGCCGGACCCTCGTACGGCGGGCGGCCGGCCCGCTGCCAGGCGCAGCCGGCGAACAGCGGGCACTCCCCGCACTCCGGGCCGCGCGCGGTGCAGACCAGGGCGCCCAGCTCCATGACACCGACCGCCCAGGTGGCGGCGGTCCCGGCATCGGCGGGCAGCAGCACGGTGGCGGTACGGCGCTCGGCGGCGGTGGTGGCCTGGGCCGGGTACTCGACGCCGGTCACCGCACGGGCGAAGACCCGCCGGACGTTGGTGTCCAGCACCACGTGCCGCTGGCGGAAGGCGAAGGAGGCGACCGCGGCGGCGGTGTACTCCCCCACCCCGGGCAGCGAGAGCAGCGTGGCGTGGTCGTCCGGGACCTCGCCGCCGTGCTCCTCGGTGATCGCCACCGCGGCCGCGTGCAACCGCAGCGCGCGGCGCGGGTAGCCCAGCCGGCCCCACATCCGGACCGCCTCGCCGGCCGCCTCGGCGGCGAGGTCGGCGGGGGTCGGCCAGCGGGTCATCCACGCCTCCCAGGCGGGCAACACGCGCTTGACCGGGGTCTGCTGGAGCATGAACTCGCTCACCATGACCGCCCAGGGCGTCGCGTCCGGGGCCCGCCAGGGCAGGTCACGCTTGGTCGCCTCGTACCAGTCCAGGACGGTCGAGTGGAACAGCGGCAGGGGCATCGGGAGCCGGGCGTCGTCGGTCCCGGCGGCGGCGGTGGCGGTGATGGCAGTCATGGCCCTTCGATCCTCCCACGCCCTCCGACCCGGCCGAAGTGGAGCAGAGGGGTCCGGACCACCGGAGGACCATCGAAGGACCATCGGAGGACCCTCCGGCGGCATCACGGAGACCACGCCGGTGATCACCGCGGAGGTCACGCCGGCGAACGTTTCGGAGAACGTCCCGGAGAAGTTCCGGAGAAGTTCCGGACAATCAGCCCTTCGGGGCTCCCTCGAACGGATCAAATGGCGGATCATGTGAAGGAAGGGACGACTGTGCGGTGTTGGTGAGTCAATCGCCACACACAGTCTCGTAGAGTTTGGTCGTGCCCTCTCTGCGTCAACCCGTGGGACCGCTGCCGGCCTCGATCTACTGGCGTCGGCGCGTCGTCGTGCTCGCCGCCGTCGCGGCGGTCATCGCCCTGATCGCCTGGCTGATGACCGATCAGGGCGGAGGCGGTGACGGCGGCTCACAGAGCAAGGCCGCACAGGCCGTTCCGTCCCAGAGCCAGACCCCTGCCCAGGCCATCACGCCCGGCGCCTCACCGAGCGGCCCCGCCGCGCGCCCGGGCGGCGGCTCGGGCGGTTCCGGCGGCGGCCCGGTGGCCGGCGGCGGCGGCACCGAGGTCAACCTCAGCGGCGGCTCGACCGGCGGCGCCAACCCGGCTCCCGCCGGCGGCTCGGGTGGCTCCGGCGGTGCCGGTGGCACCGGTGGCGGCGCGGCGGGCGGATCCGGCGGCTCCGGTGGCTCCGGCGGTGGCGTCCCGGCGTTCAACACGCCCGAGGTCATGGCGCTTCCGGTCTGCGCCTCCTCGCAGGTCGCCCTGGAGCTGGCCGGCACCCAGAACTCGTTCCAGCCCAAGGACAAGCCGCGGCTCGCCCTGACGGTCAAGAACTCCACCGGCGCCAACTGCCGGGTGGACCTGGGCCGGATCGCCTCCGCGATCACCGTGAGCGCCAGCAACGGCGAGCGGGTCTGGTCCTCCGGCGACTGCCCGGCCGACAAGGGCAGCATCTGGGTGCAGCTGGCGGCGAACGGCAGCCAGACCGAGACCTTCACCTGGGACCGCAGCCGCAGCAAGCCGCAGTGCGCGACCGCCGACCCGACGCCGCCGTCGAACGGCACCTACGTGGTGCTCGCCGAGCTCACCGGGCTCTCCGGGGACAAGGTCTCGGCGCGGACCTCGATCCGGCTGGACAACTGAGGGTCGGTCGACTCCGTTCGGGAGCCCCCGGTCGCCGCGGCGGCCGGGGGCTCCGGCGTTCCGGGGCCACGGGGTTGCGGAGCTACGGGGTTACGGAGCTACGGGGTTACGGGGTTACGGGGTTACGGGGTCACCGAGCTCCCGGAACGGTGACCCCGGGGCCCGGACGCGGGACGGCCCCCGGGGAAGCGTTCCCTGGGGGCCGTCCGCACGTCGTCGGATCAGACGTAGCGTTCCAGGATGGACGATTCGGCAAGGCGGGACAGGCCCTCGCGGACCGAGCGGGCCCGGGTCTCGCCGACGCCCTCGACCGTCTGGAGGTCGTCGATGCTCGCGGCGAGCAGCTTCTGCAGGCCGCCGAAGTGCTCGACCAGGCGCTCTATCACCGTGTTGGGCAGGCGCGGGATCTTCGCCAGCAGACGGTAGCCGCGCGGCGAGACGGCGGAGTCCAGGGACTCCGGCGTGCCCGAGTAGCCGAGCGCCTTGGCGACGGTCTGCAGGTCCAGCAGCTCGGCGTGGGTGAGCGCCTCCAGGTCGGCCAGCACCTCGTTGACCGTCCGGCCCTTCTTGGCGGCCCGCTCCGGGAAGTAGTCCCGGGCGACCAGTTCGCGCTCCGGCTCCACGCCCGCGATCAGCTCGTCCAGCTGCAGCGAGAGCAGACGGCCGTCGATGCCGAGTTCCAGCACGTAACCGGCGATCTCGGTGGCGATCAGCCGCACCATCTCCAGGCGCTGGGCGACGGCCGTGACGTCCCGGACCGTCACCAGGTCCTCGATCTCCAGCGCGGAGAGCGTGCCGGCCACCTCGTCCAGGCGCAACTTGTAGCGCTCCAGGGTGGCCAGCGCCTGGTTGGCGCGGGACAGCACGGTGGTGGAGTCCTCCAGCACCCGGCGGGTACCGTTGACGTACATCGCGATCAGCCGCATCGAGTGCGAGACCGCGACCACCGGGTAGCCGGTCTGCCGGTTGACCCGCTCGGCGGTGCGGTGGCGGGTGCCGGTCTCGTCGGTGGGGATGGTCGAGTCCGGCATCAGGTGCACACCGGCGCGGACGATCTTGGTGATGTCCTTGTCGAGCACCACCGCACCGTCCAGCTTGCACAGCTCGCGCAGCCGGGTGGCGGTGAACTCGACGTCCAGGACGAAGCCACCGGTGCACAGGGACTCGACGGTCTTGTCGATGCCCAGCACGATCAGGCCGCCGGTGTTGGCCCGCAGGACCCGCTCCAGGCCGTCACGCAACGCCGTGCCGGGCGCGATGGCGGTGAGGGAGGCCCGCAGCAGGGCCTCCTCACGGGAGGCCTTGTCCGCCCCCCGGTCGCTGGCTGCCACGTGACTCCTCCGGTCGACCCCGTGCCGCGCGCCTCGCGCCGTGCGCCGGTCCGCGGTCTGTTGCTCTGTCGCTCAGTACCGCTCGGTACTGCCTTCTGGCCAATGAGACTGGGGAAAGTCTAACTGCGTGCGGCTGCGGCAGGGCTTGGGTCAGCGCAGTTCGTCGGAGTCGAGCGGCTCCCAGCCGTCCATCAGCTCCTCCGGGTAGGCCGCGACCCGGGCCGAGCGCGGGGCCGGCGGCGCCGACGGTGCCTCAGCACGCCCCTCGGCACGCCCCTCGGTACGCCCCTCGCCGCGCGGCTTGGCGGCGGCCCGGCGGCGGCCCGGGATGGCCCGCAGCGCCTCGCCGATGTCGGACACCTCGACCACCTTCATGCCCGGCGGCACCTTGCCCGGGTCCGGCGGGACCAGGGCGTGGGTGAAGCCCAGCCGGTGCGCCTCGGCGAGCCGGCGCTGCACGCCCGTCACCCGCCGCACCTCGCCCGCCAGGCCGACCTCGCCGATCGCCACCAGGTTGCTGGGCAGCGGGGTGTCGGTGGAGGAGCTGGCCACCGCGAGCGCCACCGCGAGGTCGGCGGACGGCTCGCTCAGCTTCACGCCGCCCACCGTCGCGGTGTAGATGTCCTGCTTGCCGAGCTTCACCCCGCCGTGCCGCTCGACGACGGCCAGGATCATCGCGATCCGGGGCGACTCCAGGCCCGAGGTGGTCCGGCGCGGCGAGGGGATCTGCGAATCCACCATCAGCGCCTGCACCTCCGCGACCAGCGGGCGCTTGCCCTCCAGGGTGACGGTGAGGCAGGTGCCCGGGACGGGCTTGTCACGCCTGGTCAGGAAGAGGCCGGACGGGTCGGCCAGGCCGACGATGCCCTCGTCGTGCAGCTCGAAGCAGCCCACCTCGTCGGTGGCGCCGTAGCGGTTCTTGACCCCGCGGATGAGGCGGAGCCGGGCGTGCCGGTCGCCCTCGAAGCTGAGCACGACGTCCACCAGGTGCTCCAGCAGGCGCGGGCCGGCGATCTGGCCGTCCTTGGTCACGTGGCCGACCAGCAGGGTGGCCATGCCGCGCTCCTTGGACGCCCGGATCAGCGCGCCCGCCACCTCGCGGACCTGGGCCGGGCCGCCGGGGGCGCCGTCCAGCTCGGCGGAGGCGATGGTCTGCACCGAGTCCAGGATCAGCAGGCCGGGGTTGACCGCCTCGATGTGCCCCAGCACCGCGCCGAGGTCCTGCTCGGCGGCGAGGTAGAGGTGCTCGGAGAGGGCGTTGATCCGGTCGGCGCGCAGCCGGACCTGGCCGGCCGACTCCTCGCCGGTGACGTAGAGCGTGCGGTGCCGGTCGGTGGCCGCCTTGGCCGCGACGTCCAGCAGCAGGGTGGACTTGCCGACGCCGGGCTCACCGGCCAGCAGCACCACCGCGCCGGGCACCAGCCCGCCGCCGAGCACCCGGTCCAGCTCCGGGACGCCCGTCGAGCGGGCCGTCGCGACCTGGCCGTCCACCTGGGCGATCGGGCGGGCCGGGGCGCTGACCGGACCGGCGGCCGTCGTCCGGATCGGCACCGCGCCGTACTCCTCGACCGTCCCCCAGGCGTTGCACTCCGGGCAGCGGCCGACCCACTTGGGCAGCTGGTTGCCGCACTCGGTGCAGCGGTACGCGGGGCGCGGCTTGGCGGTGGTCTTGGAACGCGGAGGCATGCGGCCCACGGTAGCGCCTGGGTACGACAGCGGCGGTCCGCCACCGGGCTCGCCGCGCGTCCACACAGATGGGCGATGTTGTTACCCGAAAGAAGTACATACGCGGCGAATGGCGGGGTCGGGCGGTCCGGCTTCCCTACCGTCGGAGGGGTGACAACGCGAACTGTTGGGCCGGCCGGGCCGCAGGCCTCCGCCGTGCTCGCGGCGTACGACCGGCAGGTGGACGGCCTGTTCACCTACTGCCTCTCGGTGCTGTGCGAGCACGACGCCGCCGCCGACGCCCTGCGCGAGGTCCGTGAGCTGGCGCAGCGGCACGGCGCCCGGCTGGCCGAGCCCGGGCTGGTACGGGCCTGGCTGTTCTCACTGGCCCGGTACTGCTGCCTGCGGCGACTCGCGGACGGGGCCGGGGTGGTGGACGGTGGTGGGGGCGCGGGCGGTGGTGGGGCTCCGGGCGGTGGTGGAGCCTCGGGCGGCGGTGGGGCCCCGAGCAGCGATGGGGGCACGGCCTGGGCCGGGGTTGCGGCCGGGGGCCGGGCTGCGGCCGGGTTCGGACGGGTGGCCGGGCGGGCGCCGGGGGCCGAGCCGAGCGAGATCGAGACGGCCCGGCGGCGGCGCGAGCTGGCCTCGCTCGCCTGGCCGGAGGCGGCCGGCACCGACCCCGAGCAGCGCGAAGCACTGGAGCTTTCCGTCCGGCACCGGCTGACGCCACTGGAGGTGGCGGCGGTGCTGGGCCTGCCGTTCGAGCGGACCCGTGTGCTGCTGGTCGGCGCGGAGGCCGAGGTCGCCCGGACCAGGGCGGCGCTGCTGGTGCTCGGCGTGGGCAGCTGCCCGGAGCTGGACCGGCTCGGCGGGGCCGGGGCGGAGTCCTGGCGGGACTGGGTGCTCGGCCCGGCGCTACGGCGGGAGCTGGTGCAGCACGTGGTGGACTGCCCGACCTGCCGGGGGACGGCGGAGCGGGTGGCCGACGAGGCGGCGAAGGGGGCGGCGGGGCTGTCCGGGCTGCCGCTGCTGGCTGCTCCGACGGGCGCAGTGGGCGGCGTGGGCGCAGTGGGCGGCGTGGACGCTTTGGGTGTCGTTGGTGGGGCGGGCGTCGCCGGTGTCGCGGGTGCCGCGGGTGGCTTCGGCCGTGTGGTGGCCGAGCCCGGGCTGCGGTTCGACCAGAGCGGCTTTCCCCGGCACCGGGCCCCGGACGCGGGGCGCGGACTGGCGGTCCGTCGGCGGGTGGTGACCACGGGTGTGCTCGCGGCCGTGCTCGCTGCGCCGGTGGTCGCGCTCTGGGCCGGGCACCGGGGTGGCGGGTCGGGGGCGGCGGCCTCGGTGTCCGCGGTGCAGGTGAACGAAGCAGGCCCGGCGGCCGGACAGCGGTCACCACAGCCGTGGCCGGGGAGCGGAAGCCAGGTCGGCCAGGGCGGACCGGGGGTGCCGGGGCTGGAGTTGGCCGGGACGGGCGGGGGCAACGCTGCAGAAACGTTGCTTCCCGGTTTTCCTCGACTGACCTTTCAGGGCGCCGTGGTCCCCGTCCCGGCCCACGGCGCCACCCCGCTCGGCAGCCCGACCCTGGTCGCCGCCCCGGCCCCCGTCCTCGAACGGACCTCCGGACCGGGTGCGCCCGACCCGGCCCCGGCCGGACTGCTCACCGTCGAGGCCGGCGAGTACGGCAGCCGTACGGTCCTCACCCTCACCAACTCCGGCACCACGGAGATCCGCTGGCACGCGGTGACGGACGCCGGCTGGCTCCGGCTCAGCCGCGACTCCGGCACGCTCGCGCCCGGCCAGCGGATCACCGTGATCGTCACCGTGGACGAGGACCTCGCACCGACCACGCACTGGACCGCCCGGATCGCACTGCCGCCCTCGCAGGCGGTGGTCACCCTGGAGGGCGGCCCGCAGAACCGCGGCGGCTCGGCCTCCTCCCCTCCCGCCCCATCCCCGACGACGTCCGCCCCGCCGACGGACTCCCCCTCGCCGACCGCCACGGGCGCACCCTCCCCGTCGGGCTCGCCGTCGACGACACCGCCGGCCGGCACGCCGTCCGGCTCCCCGTCCCCCTCGGGCACCCCGACGGCTCCCGCGACGAACAGCCCCTCGCCGCGCCCGACCGGGGCGGGAACACCGACGGCGTCGCCGACGGCATCGACGGCGACGCATTAGAGGCGGCGTCGTTCCGGCAGTGCCACCCGAGGTAGGCGTGAGGGGTGGGGGGGGGGGGGGGTGGGGGGGGCGGGC